>CAYZBX010000008.1:0-29617 GCA_964476735.1 uncultured Micrococcaceae bacterium | reverse complement strand
GGCGGCGAGGAAACCGACTGTGTAGCGTTTTTCTTTCTTCCGCAGAGCGGGCATGATGAAGGCCCAGACCTGGTACAGCCAGAACGGTGCGGAGATCACCAGGCCCAAGAACAGGGAGACCCGGATCATCATCTCCAGCGGCATGCCCACACTGTCGTAGACCACCTCGACCCGGCGGCTCGGATCCGCCTCACCGACCGCCAGGACCGGTTCGATCAGCAACGTCACAACCGGCTGGTAGAGAAAGAAGCCGCCGACGGCGCCGAGCACGATGAAGATGAGGGCGATAAAAAAACGGTTGCGTAGCTCCTTCAGATGCGCGCCGAGACGCATCTGGGCTTCGGGATTGTCCCGTCTACGTGTTTTTTTGGCTCGTGCCATTGTCGATGGTGGTGGGCGTTCTTTCGGTTGGGTGAATTCTTAGGAAACAGTCGGGTCGTTCTTCTTCGCGGCCGGTTTCTCGTCCGCGTCGAGCACCCGACCCTCGACAACCTTGTTCTCGGTGTTGTCCGCGTCACCGCTCTTTTTGTCCTCGTCCTTGCCCATCTGCTTCACCTCGGAGCGGAAGATGCGCATCGACTGCCCCAAGCTGCGCGCCAGTGCTGGCAGCTTCGGCGCGCCGAAGAGGAGAAGCACGATAACGAGGATGATGATCCATTGGTAGCCTTGCAAGCCCATGAGTTGTTTATGCCCTTTCGTCTGTCACCAATTCTAGCCGATCGAGGATCCGCTCCTTGACCTTCAGCACCAGATCCGCAGGTTCCACCACCAAAAGCATCGGCGCGTAGGTCATCACGGACTGAATGAGAAACTCGTCGTTAACCCGGGGTACACGAAGCAGTTGATCGCCGTGGCCCAAATCCAGGGTATGGGTCGGGTGCATGGCCGGCAGCTGGTCGGCGATCTGGTAGTCGGCAAACACGGTCAGGTGTTTGCTGTTCGGCGGGGCCGCAAAGATGTCCTGCCCCACCACGTCCCGCCGCTGCGCTTCCGTCAGAGCCTCGGCAGCTGCCGGCGTGACGCTGTGGCAGCGGGAGAGTTTGAACACCCGCGGGGCGTTCGCCCGGTGGCACCAGGCCAACACGTAGATGTCCGCGAGGAACTGCCGGATCTGCACCGGGGAGATGGTGCGCGGCTCGGCGTCCGAGCGATAGCGGATCGCCAACGCGCCCCGCCCGTCGATCGCCTTGTTGATCAGGCCCAGTTGGTTCGCCACGGCGCTGACACTGGACTCGTCCCACCAAATGAACTCGGTGAGGCTGTCGTAGGAGCGCGCAGACAAGGCCGAGCGGATCTTCTCGTAAGCGCCCATCGCGGCGGGCGCGATATCCTCGCGAAGCTTGGCGAGGTTTTGCAGGCCCAACATGGTGGCAACGGCCTCGACCGGAGCCAGCGACAGCGGCTTTGCTACCTCATCAACCTGGGAAACGGTGATGGACTCGCCGTCGTCGTTGAGTTCAAAGAGCTCATCGGGACCGCCCTGCGGCAGGCCGTAGAGCGGCAGCCGGGCCAGTTGCTTCTGCAGGGCCTTGGGCGTCAGGCCGAAGCGTTGTTGCAGCTCTTGGTGGGTGGCGCCGTCGTTGGCGACCGTGTAGGAGATGATGTCGAAGATCAGCCGCATCTCGTCGGCCGCGGAGAGCCGTTGCCGGGAGGACTTCACCGGGGACAGCTCGGACGTGTGATTACCGTAGTTGGCGATGGCCTCGTCTTGGGCGGCCATCAACTCCCGGAGCCGGGTGGCGAAATAGTCCAGCAGGGGGTGGTCCGACGGGCTGAACCGGACGGGCACGTCCGGATCGTTGAAGATGCTCCACAGGGTCCGAGAATGCGGGTTGGCCACGGTGAAGCGGTTCTGGTCGACCGTGAACTCTTCCCCGTAGAGTCGGCTCCGCAGCAGCTCCACGTCACCGGGTTCGGCGATCAGCGTGATCTGCGGATACCGGTGGGCGGGGGCCATCCCTTCGGCCAGTTCGGCCAAGGACGAGTCCGTCCCTCGGTAGTCCCCGTCGACCTCCCGCACGGAGGTCTCGTTGTCGCGGTTGCGCTGGATGCGGGTGAGCTTGAAGTTGCGCCGCCCGTCGCGTTGGTGGTCGTGACCGGTCACGTACCAGCCACCGCACTGCTGGATCAGCGCCCACGGGGAGATTGTCCGTTCGGCGTCCCGTCCGTCGGCGGTCCGGTAGCTGAAGGCGATCCGGCTGCGCCGGTGGATGGCCTCGACGATTTCCGCGAACGAGGCCTCATCGGTCAACGCGTCAGTGAATTGGAAGGTGTTGCCGGCCGGTCCTTCGGAGAGCACCTGGTGGGCCGCCGCGGTGTCGAGCCGGCCGAGCGCCCGGCGTGCGGCCTGGGAGAAGTCCCCGTCGCCCCAGAAGTCCCGCACGGCAGCCAGCGCGGCGGCTTCCTGTTGGGTGAAGGCCAATTCCTCGAGCGTGAAGGCGTCCTGATCGATCACATAGACGGCCTCGGGGCTCTCCCCCCAGCTGTCGTTCTCACGCAAGCTGAGGGGTATGCCCACGTTGCGAAGCACCGCCTTGTCCCGGTCGAACATCTTCTCCCGCGCCGCGGCGCTGCTGGCGTCGCGATAGGGTTCAACGCGCGCGAAGATCTCGGCTTTGCTGTGCCCGCGTTTGCTGCTCACCAGCAGCATGACGAGCGAGATCAGCCGCTCGGTTGGCGTAATCTTGCTCACGATGACCGCCCTGACGGCTTAGCGGACGGCGACCAAGTCGACCACGAAGATCAGTGTCTCGTTGGGGCCGATCGCGGCGCCGGCGCCGGCCGCCCCGTAGCCCATCTGCGGCGGGATGATCAGCTTGCGTCGGCCGCCAACCTTCATGCCAAGCAGGCCCTGGTCCCAGCCCTGAATGACCTGGCCGATGCCGGCGGTAAAGTCCAGCGGCTGACCTCGGTTCCAGGAGGCGTCGAACTCCTCACCGGTGGACCAGCTGACGCCCACGTAGTGGCAGGAGATAGTGTCGCCGGCCTCGACCTGACGGCCCGAGCCCTCGATGATGTCCTCGATCACCAGCTCTTCCGGCGGGGTGTCCCCGGGAAATTCGATTTCCGGGCGTTCGCGATCAAAGTTGCGTTGTCCAAATGACATGGGAAGTACTCCTTTTCGAAGATACGGGGTTCAGAACAGCATTCTATGGTTGGGCAGGTTCGGCGGCAGCTTGGCTGTACAGGATGTCGACCACGAAGATGAGGGTTTCCTTTTCAAGGTCGTGGCCCTTGTTGGCTCCGTAGCCTTCCTTTGGTGGCACCATGAGGACGACCTGGGAGCCTTCCTTCTGCCCCACGAGTCCCTCCTGCCAGCCCTTGATGACCCCGTCGAGGGGGAAGCTTGCGGGCACCTCGGTGTCATACGAGGAATCGAAGGTGGAACCGTCGGAGGCCTTCACACCCACGTAGTTAACCAAGAGCTGGTCCGATTTCTCGATGGTGCGGCCGTCGCCCTCCTTGCGGACCGCCACCTGCGTGGTGTCGGGCTTCTTGGTCCCGGCTACGTCCTGCAGCTGCGGCACCCCGTCGTCGTTTTCACTGACTTTGGGGAAGCCATCGGGCAGCTGCTTGGCCTCGCCCTCGATGCTCGTCGGCACCTTGCCGCTGATCTCGACGACCATCAGCTGGTCCTTGGCCCCGCTGCCTTCTGGCATCGGCACGTAGACGCTGAAGATGCTGCCGACCTTGGCGTTACTGACCACCTTGAAGATCGGGTCGTCCGCCTGCTGACCTTCTGGCTTGTTCACCGGGATCAGCTGGGTCATCGGTTTGTCCCCGGCCATCGGTTCCCCGGATTCCGGGTCCACCGTGAGGATCTCGGCGCGCAAGATGTCGCCTTCTTCCACCTTGTCCCCGTCGCCGTCCTTGATGACGCGCGTGGAGACGTCCTCGGCCTTGACCTCGCCGTCCAATTCCACCTTGAAGCTGTCGCCGTCTTCGTGCACCTTGACCGCCTCGAGGGCCTCATGGTTGGTGGCGTGTTCGTTGGCGTTGCTGCAGCCGCTCAGAAGGAGGCTGGCAGCCAGCACAGCGCTGGTGATCAGTACGGTCTTGCGGCGTGTTTTGTGTGGCACTGTGGCTCACGTGCTCCTTGAATCGGGTGCAAAAAAATTCTTGTCCTATTATGCTCTGAGCCAGCTCGGATGCCGGTATTCGGGATCCGGTTCTCCTAGCAGCTCAATCAGCCGGTCGAGTTTCTCGTTTTCGGTTTCGAAGGGGTCCTTCACCAACACCAGTTCCATCGGTTTGCTGTTGGCGCGCAGATGCACCCAGTCAACGTTGATGTCCTCTCCGCGCGCGTGCGTCTCGTCGACGAAACGCCCGCGCATCACGGCGCGGGTGGTGGCCGGCGGGGTGCCCATGGCGGTGTGTACCGCATCGTCGTCCAAGACTCGGCTTGCTTGGCCGCGGGCCTGCAACAGGTTGAACAGGCCGCGCGCCGGGTCGATGTCGTGATAGGTGAAATCTAGTTGCCGAATCCGTGGATCAGCCCAGTCTAAGCCGTGTTTTTCCTGATAGTGGCGCATCAGCTTGTACTTGATGGCCCAGTCGATGTCCTGCTCGATGGGGCCGTAGTCACCGGTCTTCACTGCGGTCAGGACCGCTTCCCAGAGTGACAGGACCCGGGGCACGAGCTCGTGGTGCGCGCCTTCCTTGTCGATGAACGCGCGCGCCTTGTCAAGGAAGAACTCCTGCAAATCCAAGCCGGTGTAGGTTTCCCCGCTGGCGAGGGTGATCGGGGCCGACCCGCTCAAGTCGTGGGAGACATCTTGGATGGCACGAATCGGATTGGCGATCCGCTTGTCGCCGAAGATCACGCCCTCTTCGATCATCCGCAGGATGATTTCGGTCGCGCCGAAGCGCAGCAATTGGGTGGTCTCGGACATGTTGGAGTCGCCCACGATCACGTGCAAGCGGCGGTGCAGGGACGCGTCGGCATGCGGCTCGTCCCGGGTGTTGATGATCGGGCGGGAACGGGTGGTGGCCGACGAGACCGCGTCGAGGACGAAGTCTGCGCGCTGCGAGAAGCTGAAGTGGGCCGGCACCTCGTCGGTGGCTGGGACCACCCGTCCGGCTCCGGCCAAGAACTGTCGGGTGACCAAGAACGGGATCAGGATCTCGGTTAGCCGGCGGTATTCGGTGCGGCGAGGGATGAGGAAGTTCTCGTGGGAACCGAAGGAGTTGCCCTTGGAGTCGGAGTTGTTCTTGAGCAGGAAGATCCGTCCGTCGAAGCCGTCGGCGCTCATCGCCTCTTGTGCCTCGGCTACGAGGTTGGCGAAGATCCGCTCTCCGGCCTTGTCTTGGGCGATCAGATCGAGCAGGTTGTCGCATTCGGCGGTGGCGTACTCGGGGTGTGAGCCCACGTCGAGGTACAGCCGTGCTCCGTTGGGGATGAAGACGTTGGAGCTGCGGCCCCATTTCACCACGGGCTTGAACAGGTACCGGGCCACCTCTTCCGGGGTGAGCGGCTTGCCGTCCGGGCTGTGATAGTTGATCCCGAATTCTGTTTCAACGCCATAGACGCGACGTTTCATGCTTGTTCCTTGAGTAGTTCGGAGACGCTGGCGGAGCTGAGCCGGTCAAAGCAGCGGTGAAAGCCGACCCGCCGGCTCGACCGGGGTTCCGGACGGCGAAGCACGCCCACCTCGAGGGCGGCAGGTTCGCCGAGCGCGGCGTGGGCGTAGCGCACGGCCGCTGCGAAGCTGTCCGGTTGGCCCTGCGCGGTGAAGGCTTCTTGGATGGCGGATTGCTGTCCGCCCATCACCACGCAGCTGTCTTGGTCCATGATGGACCCGTCGAAGCCCAATTTAAAGATGCGGTCACCGTCGCTGTCGGCGCCGACCTCGGCGACGGCCAGTTCCACCTCGAACGGCTTGGTTTCCGCGGTGAAACCGGTGGCCAGCAGCGAGGCGTACACGCTGGCTAGGCCGCGGCCGGTGACGTCCGTGCGGTCGTAGGCGTAGGCACGCACATCGGCCCAACGCACCCCCGCCTGTCGCAGCGCCTCGAATTCGTTGTACTTGCCGACCGCGGCGAAACCGATTCGGTCGTGGATCTCACCGATCTTGCGCAGCGATTCGGAGGGGTTATCAGCCACCAAGGCGATCCCATCCGGGCAGCTGACCACGATCACCGCTCGGCCACGGCTGATCCCCTTGCGCGCAAACTCGGCCCGGTCTTTGGTCAGTTGTTCCGGCGAGACGTAGAACGGCATCGTCATGCTGTTTTCCCCCTCTATGCTTCCCTGGCCCGCGCGGAGCGACGGGCTAGGACGTCTTGTGCCAGCCCGGTGAGCTCGTCGTCCTCGACCCTGGCCGCGCCGGTGGCCTCGATGGTGTAGATCACCGGCCACAGTTGCCGGATGGCGTCCAGCCCGCCGGTCGCGGCGTCGTCATCGGCGGCGTCGAACAGCGCCTCCAGCGCCACCGTGATGGCCGCGCCGCGATCAAGCGTTGGGTCCCAAAGTTTCTTCAGGGCGCCGCGGGCGTAGGCCGCTCCGGAGCCGATGCAGTGATGCTCTTGCTCCTCGTAGCGGCCGCCGGTGACGTCGAAGGAGAAGATCCGGCCCGCGCCAGAGTCCACTTCGAAGCCCGCGAATAGGGGGACCACGGCTAGGCCCTGCAGGGCCATTGGCAGGTTCGCCCGGATTAGCCCGGCCAAGCGGTTGGCCTTGCCGTTCAGGGACAGCGTGGTGCCTTCAATCTTTTCGTAGTGCTCCAGTTCGATCTGGAACAGGCGCGCCATGTCGACGGCCAGTCCCGCGGCCCCGGCAATGCCGATGGTGGAATAGGCATCCGCGGGGAAAACCTTTTCGATATGCCGGGAGGCGATGTGGTTCCCCGCGGTCGCCCGCCGGTCCCCCGCCATCAAGACCCCGCCGTCATAGCGCAGCCCGACGATCGTGGTGGCGTGCGGCACCGTACCGAGGTCGGGTGCGCTGCCGTCCCGCAGGTCCGGCAGCAGGTGGGCGTGTTCCAGACGCAGATACTCGGCAAACGAGCTCAGCGTGTGCTGGCTGCCTAGCTGCACTTACTGTCCGCCCTTTTGGACGAAGCCCTTGACGAATTCTTCCGCGTTCACTTCCAACACGGAGTCAATTTCATCCAGCAAGTCGTCCACGCCGCTGGTGTCCACGATGGGCGCGGTGTTGGCCTGTGTCTGCTCCTGCCCGGCTGGGGCTTGGGTCGAACGCTGCGGATTGATCTGGGGTTGTTGACTCATCGAAGGGACCCTTTCTCGTTGCGGGCGTTGATCTGCAACGCCCGCTGGATGAACTCTTCTTCTTCAACGTTACCGCTAAAGAGTTCGGCTGCCTCGCCGGCGGAACCGTGGAACGGCTCGGACATCAGTACCCGGTGGATGCGCTGGTCTTGCGGGTGTCGCAACAGCAGGGTTTCCCAGCTGACCCCGGAGACCAACGACGAATAGTGCCGGATGGCGTTGCCGCGCAGGTAGGCGCGGGTGTCCGTCGGCGGGTGATCGGCGGCGCGTACGATGTCTTCCTCGGAGACAAGGGTGCGCATCCGTCCGGCGGCCACCAACTTGTAGTAGAGGCCCCGACGGGCATCGATGTCTGTGTACTGCAGGTCGATCATCGCGATCTTGGGATCGCCCAAGCCGATGTTGTGGCGTTGGGCGACTTGGGTGACCAGCTGATACTTGGCGACCCAGTCTAGGCGGTCTGCGGTGGAGAACAGGTCGTTCTCGAGGTCGTGCAGAATCTGACCCCACGCCTGCAGCATCTCATCGACCTCGGCGCGGCGGGCAGCCGGCAGTCGTTGCTGCCGCCAGAACTCGGTCGCCTCGGCTAGGTAGTAGCTTTGGATCTGCAACCCGCTGCGCGGCTCCCGGTCCGAACAATGGACTTTGGCGTTGAGCTCCGGATCATGGCTGATCGTTTGCAGCGCGCTCACCGGGTCCAGCAGGCTAAAGGCTGGGCGCCATCCGGCACAGATCATGCCGAGCACCAGATCCGTAGTGCCGATCCGCAACCACGTGCTGTACTGGGACAGGTTCGCGTCTCCGATGATCACGTGCAGGCGACGGTACTTTTCGCTCCAGGCGTGCGGCTCGTCACGTGTGTTGACGATAGGACGGCGGATCGTGGTTTCCAAGCCGACCTGTTCCTCGAAGAAATCGGCCCGCTGGGAGATCTGGAAGTGCGGAGACACGTTGCCGATCCCGGTGCCCACCCGTCCGGCACCGCAGATTACTTGACGGGAGGTGAAGAACGGCAACAGCCCAACCACGATGTGGTCGAAGTCGACCTCGCGGCTGAGCAGGTAGTTCTCGTGCGCGCCGTAGGAGACGCCCTTGTTGTCCGTGTTGTTCTTGTAGAGCCGGATCTCCGCACCCTGCTGGTTCGCGAGGTATTCGCTGGCGCGGCGCAGCACGATCTCGCCGGCCTGATCGTAGGTGACCGCGCCAAGGTAGCTGGAGGTTTCCGGGGATGAATACTCCGGGTGCGCGTGGTCCACGTAGAAGCGCGCGCCGTTGGTCAGCACCAGGTTCATCAGCTGGTGGGTGGGTTCGTCCTGCCAGCGGCCCGCGGCTCGCTCGGCTGCGATGGCCTCGGCCGCCACTTGCTCCGGGCCCAGTGGCTCATCCGTGAGCTGGGAGGGGTGGGCCGCCGAACGCGGCATGGTCCAGCCCCGGGCGTCCACCAACGGGGATTCCTCGCCGTAGTCCCATTCCGTGCCCGCGACTGCGGACCCCTCCCCGATCATCCGGGCCGCGTAGGCGTTGACCAGGTCCATCGACAGTGCCGAGTGGTTGGCGCTCGGGTTGGCCGGTGCGTGCACGCCGTATTCGGTTTCCAGCCCGAACAGCGGGCGGATACGCAGCTGTTCCGCGACGGAGAGGGTCGCGAATTCGGCCGCGTCGATGCTTTGCGGGTCCTGATGAGTCATGTGGTTTACTCCCAGCGGTGCGGGTCGAGGACGTTGATGCTGAGCACCTGCTTGGTGGTCAGCCCGGACAGCCGTGCCCATTCGTCCGGGTTCGAGGTGTTCGGCAGGTCCTGCAGCTCCCGGAATTCTTGGTTGACTGCCGCCAGCACGTGTGCGGTGGAGATCCCGCGGTGGGCCAGTTGTTTTCCGGAGGCCAGGTAGTCCTTGATGGCGTGTTTCTTGGCCCTGTCAACGATGTTGGCGATGACCGCGCCGGAGACAAAGTCGGCGTGGTAGAGCTTGCCCCGGGTCCCGTCCGTATACAGCAGCTCCAGGAACTCGGTCTCCTTGTTGCGCTGGTACATGCGTTTGACCGCCGCCTCGATCATCGATTCGACCATCCGCTGTCGGTCGGAGCCGAATTCCGCCAGCTCGGTTCCATTGAGCGGCAACTCCACCGTCAGGTGTTTGGCGAAGATGTCCCTGGCGGCATCGGCGTCCGGGCGTTGCACGCGGATCTTCACGTCCAGCCGTCCGGGTCGGAGGATAGCCGGGTCGAGCATGTCCTCGCGGTTCGAGGCGCCGATCACGATCACGTTTTCGAGCTTTTCCACGCCGTCGATTTCGGCCAATAGCTGGGGCACGATCGTGTTTTCCACGTCGGAGGACACCCCGGTTCCGCGAGTGCGGAAGAGCGAGTCCATTTCGTCGAAGAAGACCACCACCGGGTAGCCCTCCGAGGCTTTCTCGCGGGCGCGGGCAAAAATCACCCGAATGTGACGTTCCGTTTCACCAACGTACTTGTTGAGCAGCTCCGGCCCCTTGAGGTTCAGGAAGAAGCTGCGCGCCTGGTCCGTGGCCGCGCGAGCCGCGGCGCGCGCGGCCAGCGAGTGGGCCACCGCCTTGGCGATCAGGGTCTTGCCGGTGCCCGGCGGGCCGTAGAGCAGGATACCCTTGGGGGCTTTCAAACCGTGCTCGCGGTAGAGCTCCGGGTGGTGGAACGGCAGTTCCACGGCGTCCTTGATGTGCTCGATCTGGTCGGCCAGACCACCGATGTCCTCGTAGGAGATGTCCGGCACCTCCTCCAGCACCACGTCTTGGACCTCGGTGAGTGCAACCTGCTCCACCCCGTAACCGGAACGGGGATCGAGCCGAATCGCGTCGCCGACTCGCAACCGGGCCTTGCGCAACGGCTGGGACAGGTTCACGATCCGTTCCTCCCCAGCCAGCGTGGTGATCAACACCCGCGAGTTGGACAGCACCTCGGTGATCCGCACGACCTCGCCGGAGGATTCGAAGTCCAGCATGGCAACGATGATGAAGGCATCGTTGAGCAGCACTTCCTGACCGGTCTGCAGTTTGCTGGGGTCCAGCAGCGGGGAAATCGCCACCCGCATCTTGCGGCCGTTGTGCAGGATCTCCACGCATTCGGCACGTGCCGAGGCGATCTTCGTGTCGCTGTCCTCCGTACCCTCAGCCGGGATGTATTCCAACACGGTGCCGTAGTTGAACGGCAGGTCCCCGTCTCGTTCCAGCGCCTGGCGGAAGGTGACGATTTGCTCCCGGGTGCTCTCCAGCAGCTCGGCAAGCCGTTTGTTGTTCCGGCCAGCAACCTGGAGCTGGTGATTGAGTTGCCGGTTCGATTCGCGCAGGTTCTTGGCCTGCGCCTGCAGCGTCAGCAACTCGGAATTGGTTTCAGTCACGGTGGATCACCTTGTGGTTAGCTAAAGTCTTCATTCTCAGGTTTACCAGATTCCGCCGCCTCGATGCGCTGCTGGGCCCGCTGCGCGGCGGCCCGGGCGGCACTCGCGTCCCTCGTAGAGCGGCGGATCTTTCGTTCGGATACCGGGGGGATGTTCTGTGCCTCCTCGGTCCAGTCCTCGTCCGCCGCCGGTGTCCAAGCTTCGATGTCCTCGGCGGCGAACTCCGCTTCCTTGTTTCGGCGTTTCAGTTCCAGCGGGGTTTGGGCGTCGGCTAGACGCCGACAGGTCATCAGGAAACCGGTGTGGGCCACCATTCGGTGGTCCGGTCGGACGGCCAGTCCTTGTACGTGCCAGCCGCGAACCATGGATTCGAAGGATTCCGGTTCGGTGAAGCGGCCGTCCTGCCGAATCGCCTCAACGAGCTTGGACAGTTGAGGCACCGTAGTGACGTAGTTGATCCAGACCCCGCCCGGTGCCAAGACCTGGGCTACCGCGTCAAGGCATTCCCAGGGCGCGAGCATGTCCAGCACCACGCGGTCGACCGACCCGGGGGCCTCGACCGAGGTGACGGTGTCTTGGAAGTCGCCGATGTGCACCGACCAGGCCGGGTGCTGTTGGCCGAAGAAGGTCTCCACGTTGGCTTGGGCGATCGTGGCGAAGTCTTCTCGGCGCTCGTAGGAGGCCAGATAACCGTGGTCGCCGATCGCGCGCAGCAGGGAGATGCTCAGGGCGCCGGAACCGACCCCGGCCTCCACCACCCTCGCGCCGGGGAAGATGTCCGCCATGGTGATGATCTGCCCGGCGTCCTTCGGGTAGACGACGGTCGCCCCGCGCGGCATGGAGAGCACGAAGTCCTTCAGCAGCGGCCGCAGGATCTGGTAGGGGTGGCCCGCGGAGTTGTGCACCACCACGGCGTCGGGCTGGCCGATCAGGTCATCGTGAAACAGCACACCTTGGTGGGAGTGGTATTCCCCTCCCTCGGCCAAGGTGATGGTGGCCATCCGGCCTCGTTCGTCCGTGAGTTGGACGCGTTGGCCGGCACGCAAGGGGCCGCGGCGGTGCTGGGCGCCCGTGGGCGGGACTGGTTGTACTGGGTCGCTCACCGTTGGTTGCGGTCCTTTCGTAGCAGCTGCATCAGCGCAGGATTGGTTTCGAGTGTTTTCACGATGTTCTCGTAGCGGATCACGCCGGTGACCGAGTTCTGCGCGTCGATCACGACTAGGTACGGGGACCGGGTGCGGATCGCCGTCGTCAGCACATCGTCGGGTTCGGCGTTGAACGGCAGTGCCGGATAGGTGCCGATCGGAACGTCGAGGACCTGCGCGGGTGCGGGTTCGATCAATTTGTCCACCGCCAGCGGGGACAGCTTCTCGATGAAGAGCAAGCGACGCCAGCTGCGCATCAGGTTCATCACCAAGAACATCGCCACCGCCAAGTACATCAGGACGATGAGCGGCTGGTCGAGCACCTGGTTGCCGTAGTCGGTGAAGAACATGACGTAGACCCCGGCCACGATGAGCACGGCGGTGGCCGTTGTGGTGACGATCAGTCCGGGGCGTTGTTTGCCCGTCCAGCGGCGCATCAGCGCTTCGACGATCTGACCGCCGTCCAACGAGGAGGCGGGCAGCAGGTTGAAGATGGTCAACAACAGGTTCACCCGGGCCAGCATGGTGAACACGTAGAACAGTGGCCCCGCCCCGATGGCGGCCAACGCGAAAAACCCTGCAGACAGCGCCGCGCTGGCGAGCGGTCCGGAGGCGGCCATGGCCGCCTCTTGGCCCGGGGTGAGCATGCCCCGCGGGTACCTGGTGAAGCCCCCCAGCAGGTTCAACTCCACCTCGACCACAGGCGTCTTGAAGGCCCGTGCGGCCGCGACGTGGCCAAGTTCGTGGATCAACACGGACACCGCGAACAGCAGTGCGGTGAGGAAGGCGAAGGCATACGCGCCGACGCTGCCGAGCTCGGGGAAAAGATAGCGCAGATCGGGGCTAAAGAGGATGACGATGACGGCGCCAAACAGTAACCACGAAATGTTAAGAAAAATGGGCACTGTCCCGAACCGGCCGACTTGGAGTCGCCTGCGGGAGTCTGCCGCCGAAGCTGCGTTGATCATATGGGCTCTAGTTTAGCCTGCGCTGCTGCTGGCCAGCTGCCTCTGGGCGACGAGCCGGCCCAGATCCTCAGCCGTCTTCCCGGCCAGGCTGGCCCACCGGTGGTGACGATCGCTGGTCGGGATAGGCAGGGTGTGCGGTACCGCCACGGTGATCATGCCCGAGTTCTCACCCGCGCCGACGCCGACCGGGGAGTCTTCCACCACGATGCAACGATCGGGCTGAAGTTGCTCGCCGATTGCCTCCGCCAACAAGCGTTGGGCCAGCAGATACGCCTCCGGATCGGGTTTGCCGTTGCGCACCATGTCCCCGGTCACCACCACATCAAAGAGCCGGCGGCCGGCCTGCTCTTCGAGCGCGGCGATGACGGAACTGACCAGCGGGTCCTCGCTCATCGTGACGAGGGCCTGCGGGATGCCCGCGTCCGCGCAATCGATCAGCAATGCCAGCGCGCCCGGACGCAAGATAAGCTCCGCCATGGTCTGGTCCCGCACATCGGTCACCAGCGCCTTGACGGTTTCCTCGACGCTGAGTTTCACACCCGCCTGCTGGAGCAGTTTGGCGCCCGCGGGCAAGTGCAACCCGACCAGCTTGTGACAGTCATCGTCCGTCCAGACCCCGCCAAAGGCGGCCACCAGCCGCTTTTCTGCCGCGAACCAGAAGGGTTCGGTGTCGATCAATGTGCCGTCCATATCCCAGAAAACGGCTTGGGGTTTTTCCATCATCAAGCTGCTTGCCATGGCCCTCAGTGTAGTGGGTAGAGTGAAGGGCAACGGACGACCACCGTTTAGGAGGCATCTTTAGCATGGCAGCGCAACGACCTTTGTCGAGTTTCGTGGAATTCCTTGCTCACACCGATGATCACGCCGCCAACGGTGATGCCCCGCCAACCGTTCTCGTGACTGCCTTCGACGGCTGGAATGACGCGGGTGAGGCCGCAAGTTCGGCGCTGACCAGCCTGATTGTGGGCATGCAGGCTTCCCTGCGGACCCGCATCAAGGACAAGGACTACTACGACTACCAGTTCGTTCGCCCGGTCACGATGCGCCGCAACGGGCGCGTGGTGCACGCCTGGCCGCAGACCGACTTTCACTTGGCCAGCTTCACCGCACAGAACGGCCAGCCGTGGCAGCTGCTGCTCGCCACCGGTCCGGAACCGAACTTTCGTTGGCGAGAATACTGCGCCGACGTGCTGACGGTCGCCGCCGACCACAATGTGAAGGGCGTCATCGTGCTCGGCGCCGCGTTGGCACCGGTACCGCACACTCGGCCCTCCCCGGCCGCCGTGACCAGCGAGGAGCCCGAGCTGCGCGCCGCCGTGGGCGCGAGCGAATCGGTCTACGAAGGCCCCACCGGGATCACCGGAATGTTGGCCTACACCGCCAGCCAATCGGGGTTGCCCACCCTCTCGGTATGGGCTCAGGTGCCCAGCTACGTCTCCCAGCCGCCGGTGCCCAAGGCCACGCTGGCGCTGCTGCGCAGGCTGGAGCAGCTGCTGGAGTTGCAGCTGGACACGCACGAGATCGAGGAGGACTCCAACGCGTGGATGCGCGGGGTCGCCAGGCTTCTGGATCAGGACGACGAGCTCGCCGATTACGTCACCGAGCTCGAGCACGAGGCGGACACCGAGGAGGTCACCGAGACCTCCGGTGACATCATCGCCCAAGAGTTCGAGCGCTACCTGCGGCGCCGCCAAGGCGACGATTAGGCTGCGGGGTTCAGCGCAGGGCTAGAGCACGATCCCGGTCAACGCGTTGACTGCGTCTGCCACGCGCACGCCCTCGGCGGGTTCGCCAAGCTCGGCCGGGTCCCGATCGACCGCGACGACGGCCCATTCGTCGATGGCCCGCAGCGCCGCCGGCGCGTTCAGATCGTCGGCCAGGGCGGTGCGCAGCTGATGCAGCAGCACGGCCCCATCCCCGACCTTCTCGCCGCTGAGCGCCGCACGCCAATGCGCCAACCGGGCCTCGGCCTCGAGCAGCAGGTGATCCTCGTACATCCAATCCCGCCGGTAGTGCTGATCCAACAGCAGCGTGCGGATGGCCGCCGGTTCGTGTCCGGCCGCGGTCAGCTTGGAGACGAAAATCAGGTTGCCCAAGGACTTGGACATCTTTTCTCCGTCGAGCCCGACCATGCCGGCGTGCACAAAGTGCTCGGCGAGGGGCGTGTGAGTCTGGCAGGCCGCATGCGCAGCCGAGAATTCGTGGTGCGGGAACTTCAGGTCAGAACCGCCGCCTTGCACGGTAAACGGTGCCGGTAGGGTCCGCCGTGCGATGGCGGAGCATTCGATGTGCCAGCCCGGTCGCCCCTCGCCCAAGGTGCCGCCGTCCCAACGCGGCTCCCCTTCCCGGGCCACGCGCCACAGCAACGGATCCAGCGGGTCCTTCTTGCCCGGACGGTCGGGGTCCCCACCGCGCTGCGGGAAGATCTCCGCCATGTCCTCGCGGCTGAGCTGGCTGATCTGGCCCAGCTGCCAGTCCCCGCTGGCTTCGGCGGCGGCGATGTCAAAGTACACGTCCCCGTCCGGTTCGCCGTTTTGGCCGGCCACCCGGTAGCCCAGACCCAATTCGACCAACTCCGTGACGACCTCCACCACCCACGGGATGGTCTCCACCGCGCCCAGATAATGATCCGGCGCCAGCACGTTGAGGTTGATCATGTCGGAGCGGAACAGGTCCGTCTGGCTTTCAGCCAGCTCCCGCCAATCGACACCGGTGTCGTTGGCGCGTTCCAGCAGGGGGTCGTCGATGTCAGTCACGTTCTGGGTGTAGCGCACCTTCAACCCCATGGACCGCCAGAGCCGGTTGAGCAGGTCGAAGGCCACATAGGTGTTGGCGTGCCCTAGGTGGGTCGCGTCGTACGGGGTGATCCCGCAGACGTACATGGACGCGCTGTCACCGAGTTGGACGTTCTCCAGTTTGCCGGTCTGCGTGTCGAAGAGCCGTACCGGTAACTTCTCCGCCGGCACCTTCGGTGGTTCCGGCACCTGCCAGGATTGCATGTTGCTCCTTGTCGAAAATGTTCACGCCTAGTCTAGGCGTTGATGACCCCGGTGCCCAACAGCACAAAGATGAGGGTGCCCAGCCCGATTCGGTACCAGACGAACGGCCGGTAGCTGCGGGTTGAGACGTATTTGAGGAACCAGCCGATGATGAAGTAGGCCACCACGAAGCCGACGCTGGTCGCCACGAGGGTCTCGGCGAGGCTGTACGGTCCGCTGGGCTCCCCTAAGGACTTGACGAGCTTGTACAGGCCGGAACCGAACACTGCGGGGACCGCCAGCAGGAAGGAGTAGCGGGCGGCGGCGGCGCGGCTGTATCCCATCAACAGACCAGCGGTGATGGTCCCGCCGGACCGGGAGACCCCGGGGATCAGCGCGAGGGCCTGGGCGAAACCGTAGAGCAGGCCGTGTTTCAGGTTCAGGTCACGCAGCTCGCGAACCTGTTTGGCGTTGGCGTCCGCGAAGGCCAAGAGCATGGCGAACACGATCAACATGGTTGCGACCAGCCACAGGGAACGGAACGAGGAGTCGATGAAGCTCTCCAGCAGCACACCGAGGATCACGATCGGTAGCGAACCGACGATGATGAGCCAACCCATCTTCACGTCCGGGTGCTTGCGCGTGGTGCGGCCGTTGAACTGCCGGAACCAGGCCACGATGATCCGCATGATGTCTTTCCAGAAGAACACCAGTACGGCCGTCTCGGTCCCCAACTGGGTGATGGCGGTAAACGCGGCGCCCGGATCAGCGGCACCGGGGAGCAACTCCCCGACCACGCGCAGATGCGCGCTCGAGGAGATCGGCAAGAACTCTGTCAGGCCCTGAACCAGGCCCAAGATGATGACTTCAATCCAACTCACCATCCCAGCCTAGATCATGCCGGGCCTAAACCGTGTCAGCGCTCCGCGTCGTCCTCGGCCAGATCCGCGTCGTCGTATTCGTCGTCATCCGGCAGGTAATGAGCCGGCACAGAATTCGCGTCGTCGAGGTTCTCGGTCAGTTCGTCGTAGAGCTCGTCCGAGTCGTCGAAGAGGTCCAACGGGGTGACCTCCCCGGTGGCTGCGTAGAGCGCGTCTTCGTATTCTTCGAACGCCCCGGAGACCCGTTCGAACGTGACATCCAAGGCGCTGTCATCGTCACCGCGTTTGTTCAGCGACGCGGCGAGATGTTCTTCGAGGGCCGTGACGAGCGCTTCAAGTGCGCGGTGTGGATCTAAGCTCATACCTATAGACTCTAGCCGCCGATGATATAAAAGTGCACAGGCTGGAAGGACAAAAGTGCGTGAATTTCTGAGATCGACATTTTCCGGGTCCCAAGACTCCGAGCTGGCCGAACATCGGCTTGAGTCCGGTTGGGAGTACTTGGTGATCTCCGTTGCCCCGCACGACTCTCTGCCGAAGGCGCGGGCACGCCTGCTCGAGCACTCCGAGCTAGGCCAGTGGGAGCTGCAACGAACCGTGATTTACTACGGCGGCCGGCGCAAGTACTGGATGCGCCGGCGCGCCATCGAGGTTGTCGCTACCCTCTAATACTAATAAGCGTTAGCCCAGCAACCAGTCCGCCACGGTGTTCCGGGCGGCCTTCTTGCTGGAGGGGTGGTAGATGCCCGCGGTGGCGTCCCGGTAGATGCGGGAGAGCTCATGAGTGCGATGGAAGCTCGCGCCGCCGGCCAGTTCAAGGGCGCTGGTGGCGGTGCCGAGGGCGTATTCGGTGGCCTTTGTTCGTGCCGTGACGAATAGCGGAAACCACGCCGGGCCAAGGTTCGCGTCCGGATCATCCAGCAGGGCTGAGAGGTGGTTCAACACGGCGTCTTGGGCGATCGCGTCCATGCCGAGGGCGCCGATGCGGTCCCGCAGGACCGGGTCCTCGGCCAGCGTGGCGTAACCGAATTGCTGCTGGCCCAGGTGACTGGAGCGCTGGCGCAACGCGGCGGCGGCCAGTTCGAGCGCGCGGTCACCGATCCCGGTATAGACCGCCGCGATCAACGTCAGGAAGGACGCGAAGATCGCGAAGATGAGCGGATCTGGGGAAGGTCCGATCGGCAGCTTGCGCACCACGTTCTCGGCGAGGAGTCTCACCCCGTTGAGCTTGGTGGCCTTGGATTGGGTCCCGCGCATCCCGAGCATGTCCCAGTTCTCGATGGACTCCCAACCGGGCTGCTCCCGGTCGATGAAACCGTAGACGAGCTGCTCATCCTCTGGCGCGGAGGCGTCCTTGCCGAACACGCCCAGCCGGTCGAACACCGGCGCCATGGAGGTGAAGATCTTCAACCCCTCCAGCGTGTAATTGCCCGCCCCGTCCGGCGTTGCCGTCGTGGTCGCGGAGTCCAGCAGGACGGCATCGTTACCCGGCTCGGAGATGCCGAAGGCATAGATCTTGCCCGCCACCGAGTCCGACAGTACCCGTTCAAACTCGTCCGCTCCGGCCCTGCCCATCAGCAACGCAACGCCGTTCCACACCAAGTGCATGTTGATAGCCAGCGCGGTGGCCGGCGAAGCTCCGGCCAGCAGCCGCTGGGCGTACACCACCTGCTCGAAGCTCCAGCCCAAGCCGCCGGCAGCGGCCGGGGCCAGCACCTTCAGGTATCCCGCAGCCCGCAGCTCCTCGAAGTCTTCGGTGGGAAACTCGTTGCGTTCGTCAACGCCGGCGGCGCGTTCGCGGATGGCGGTAAGCAGTTCCTCGGTCAGCACCCGGTGGACGGGTGCCTTCTTCTCCGCGGGGATGCTGGGCGCGTGAGTGAACATCGGTTCCTCCGGAACTAGTAGGAGATCATCAGGTCGTAGAGCACACCGGCCCCGAAGACGAGTGAGTCGACGGGGATGCGCTCGTCCACGCCATGGAACATGGCGGTAAACTCGAAGCCCTCCGGCAACCGCAGCGGGGTGAACCCGTAACCGGTGATCCCCAGCCGGGCCAGCGCCTTGTTGTCAGTTCCCCCGGAGAGCATATACGGGAAGACGACCGCGTCGGGATCGTGCGCCTGCAGGTGGTGAATCATCGATTCAACCAAATCCCCGGAGAAGGGCACCTCCAGCGCAGGACCTGGGGGCACGTGGGTAATGTCTCCCCTGTCCCCGGCGAGCTCGGCGAGGATCCGGTTGACCTCGTCCTCGTTGTCCGGCAGGACCCGGATGTCCACCAAGGCGGAGGCATCCGTGGGCACCACGTTCATCTTGTATCCGGCGTCCAACACCGTCGGATTGGCGGTGTTCTGCAAGGTCGCGGTCACAAAATTCGCTGCAGCGCCGAGGGCCTCGAGCAGCGGCTCGGGTCTGCTCTCGTCGAATTCTTGGCCGGTCAGTTCGGCCACCGCTTCCATCAGTGCGCGAGTCGTCTTGGTGTACTGGTAGGGCCACTGGTACTCCCCGATCCGTCCGATCGCGGCGGCCAGCCTCGTGACCGGGTTGTCGTGGTTGATCCCGGAACCGTGACCCGCGGTGCCCCTGGCGTTCAGCTTGACCCACTGCATGCCCTTTTCCGCGGTCTGCAGCAGGTAGACCCGCTTGCCGTTGATGAAGGTGGAAAAGCCCCCGACCTCGGAGATCGCCTCTCCGGCGCCGGCGAACAATTCCGGATGGTTGCTGACCAGCCATTGGGCGCCGTAGCTTCCGCCGGCCTCCTCGTCGGCGAAGAAAGCGATGATAAGGTCACTTTCGGGTTCGATGCCAGCGCGCATCATCTTGCGCACCCCGGCCAAGATCATGGCGTCCATGTGTTTCATGTCCACGGCGCCGCGGCCCCAGATCATCCCGTCTTTCAGCTCACCGCCGAAGGGATCGACCGACCAGTCTTCGGCGATGGCGGGAACAACGTCGAGGTGGCCGTGCAGCACGAGCGCAGGCAGCTGGGGGTTCTTCCCGGGGATTCTGGCGACCGCCGAAGCGCGGCCCGGCGCTGATTCGTAGATGGTGGCGCTGACGCCGACCTCGGCCAGCTGCGCGACGCAGTACTCGGCCGCTTCGCGTTCGCCACGAGCGTTGTTGTCACCAAAGTTGGTGGTGTCGATGCGAATGAGTTCTTGGCATATTCGGATGACGTCGTCCGAAAAGTCCATGCTCAGCGTTCCCTTCTGATTGCCGTGGCGGCCTGCACCCAGTCTAGTCGTTTCGGCTGCTCACACCGCTGACACACCCTGCCGGCGATGTCGATTAGTCATTCGGCAATTTCCCGTGTTAGAGTTTTATTCGTTCTGCGCGAGTGGCGGAATAGGTAGACGCGCTAGCTTGAGGTGCTAGTCCTCATATATCGAGGGTGGGGGTTCAAGTCCCCCTTCGCGCACGCAGAGCTCAAAACCCCTGTACGGTAATCGGACAGGGGTTTTGTTGTCTAACCACGAGTTCAGTTCCGGAAGGTCACCATGCGCATCGCCTTGTTGAGCCTACACACCTCACCGTTAGCTCAGCCGGGTCAGGGGGACGCCGGCGGCATGAACGTTTATGTCCGTTCTGTCGCCGAAGAACTCGTCTCACTCGGTCACCAAATTGATGTTTTCACCCGGGACGACGGCGCTAACGAAGTCGGCTGGCGGCAGGGGAACTCCCCCGTCATCAAGCGGCTGCGCGTCGGGCCTCGGGAGCACATCACCAAGGACGACGTCGCCGAGCTCATCCCGGAGTTCGCGGCAGTCCTGGCCGAACACTTCCGCCAGGGCCGCTACGATGCGGTGCACAGCCACTACTGGATCTCCGGCGCGGCCGCGCTGCAGGCCGCGGAACTGCTCAGCGCCGCTGGCCATCAAGCGCCGCCGCTGGTACACACCATGCACACCATCGCCGCGGTGAAGAACAACGCCTACGCGCACAACGCCGAACATCACCTGCGGCAGGACGCCGAACGGAAGATTTGCGACCTCGCCGACGCGCTGATCGTGAACACCGCGGCCGAGGCCGCCGAATTGGCCCACTACTACGAGGCCAACCCCGAACGCGTTGAGGTGATCGCACCGGGCGTAAACCTAACGAGGTTCTCCCCGTCCGGCCCGGCGCGGGTGCTCGGCTCCGAGGACGAGTTCAAGATCCTGTTCGCCGGCCGCCTTCAGCCGTTAAAGGGCCCGGATATCCTTGTGGCGGCGCTGGCCCATTGGCTGCGCACCCGCGGTGGTCCGCTGCCGTGCCGGGCACTGATTACCGGGGCCATCTCCGGCGCCCATGACATGGACTTGCCCGCGCAAGTCAAAGCGGCGGGTCTAGACGACGTGGTGGACTTCCTCGGCCCGCTCGCGCACGAGGACTTGGCCGCCGCGTACCGAGGCGCTGACGTGGTGGTCATGCCCTCGCATAGCGAGTCCTTTGGTTTGGTCGCGTTGGAGGCCCAAGCCTGCGGGACACCGGTGTTGGCCCACCGCGTCGGCGGGCTGACCGCGGCGGTCGCCGACGGCATCAGCGGCGAACTACTCCCCAATCTTGATCCCAGCACGTGGTGCAGCGCGTTGCACCGGTGGGCGTTACACCCGCACCTGGTGGCCCAGTACGCGGCAGCGGCCCGGCCCCACGCTGAAGCGTTCAGCTGGAGCCGGACCGCTGAGAAGTCCGTTCAGGTGTATCGGCAGCTGCGCTAGAACTGTTCCTCCTGGTCGCCGCGCTGGAGCGGCATCAGCTCGGCCACGAAATGGATTTTTTGGCTTCGTGTGCCGAAACCGATCAGTTCCTGCTTGCCGTCAACCCGGCGAATGTTCACGCTCACCGAGCTGGGCAGCAGCACCGGGGAGAAAAAATCGATCAGGTACCGGTAGCCGGCACCACGCGGCTCCCGGCCGGCCAACGCCCGCCCGGCGAGGTACATCCCGTGCGCCAATTGGCCCTTCATGCCGAAGACCTTGGCGGCCAACTTGTTCAGATGGATCGGGTTCATGTCGCCGCTGAGTCGAGCGTACTGCCGCCCGGCGTCCGCGAGTAGGCGCCACTGTTGCTGGGGCATGAGCGAGGCAACCTCGTTGGCGTGTGCCCTTGGCGGGACGGGATCTTGCCCCAGCTGGGCGCCCTTGGCTAGGTAGACCGACGTCGACGCGTACAGCTCACCTTGAGCGTCACTGATAAACAGTTTCACCTCAACCGTGGTGCCCTGCTTGTGTTGGCGGTACTTATCCACGGTGCACCGGTACGTGTACGGGACCCCGGCCTCGATTGGGCGGCAGTATCGGGTGTCTTGGCTGAGATGAATCATGCCCAGCGTGTTCAGCGGGAACGCCTCATCGGCCATCGCCTGCAGTTGCAGCGGGAAACCGGTGATGTGCGCCAGCACCGCCGGGACTTGGTCGGTCAAGTCCGTCCCGAACACCTTGGCGTAGTCGGTGAGCTTTTCCGGCTCGATCACCACCTCTTCGATGGCGTACTCCAACGGGGTCAGGCTCGCCTCCGGTGCCCGACCGATCGCCTTTGCGGAGTTCTTCTTCGCGAACTGTGCCAACACGTGACCGTAGGACGCGGCCAAAGTCGGCATGGAATCCAAGGTCTTCATCTAGGCACCTACCAGGTTCTGCCCACACACCCGCAGTGTGCGGCCGTTGACCCCGGCCGAGGCGTCGGAGACGAGGAACGCGATCACCTCGGCGACGTCCTGAGGTTTGCCGCCCTGCTGCAGGGAATTCAGTCGACGGGCGACTTCACGGGTGGCAAAGGGGATCTTCGCGGTCATCTCGGTTTCGATGAACCCCGGGGCGACCGCGTTGATGCTCCCGCCGGCGGCGGCCAACAGCTCCGCCGAGGCCGCGACCATCCCCATCACACCGGCCTTGGAGGTCGCGTAGTTGGTCTGCCCACGGTTGCCGGCGATCCCCGAGGTCGAGGCAAGCGACACGATCCGCGGCGTCTGCCCCTGCACATCGGAGCCGAGGAAGGCCTCGTTGAAACGCAGCTGCGCGACAAGGTTGACCTCGAGCACCTGGTTGAACTGCATCGCGTCCATGTTGACGAAGAGCTTGTCGCGGGTGATTCCGGCGTTGTGCACTACGATGTCCGCCCGCAACCCACGCTGCCGCAACGCGGCGAAGACCCGCTCCGGCGCGTCAAGCGCGGTAATGTCCACCTGGACCGCGATCCCACCCACCTCGTTGCAGACGTCCGCGAGGGCGTCCCCGGCTGCCGGTATATCGATGCCGACCACCTGTGCGCCATCCCGCGCCAGCGTGCGGGCGATTTCTGCGCCGATCCCCCGGGCCGCCCCGGTGACCAGCGCGACCTTGCCGGCCAGCGGATGGATCCGGTCCACGTGCGCGATCGCCGCATTCGGATCAACCGGCAAGAATTGTCCCGATACGAACGCAGAACGCTTGGACAGGAAGAAGTTCACGGCCTCCACAAGGGCCTTCTGTTCCCCGCTGGTTGGTTCGGCGGTGAGCTGGATGCCGTTGGCCGTGGCTCCGGCACGCAGTTCGTGCGCGAGCGAGCGGACGAAACCCGTCACCCCGACGGCAATCGTGTGGTCGACGAGTTCGGTCGCGAGCTCCGGATGCCTGCTGACCACGACGACCCGGCCGTTCCGCGCCACCGCCTTGACCGCGGCCTGCGCCTGCAGCAATGCGTGCTCCAGCTCCTCCACCGTCCGTGCGTGGTCCACCCCGATCAGCACCGCGTGCGGTCGATCGTGGCTGCCGAGATTGCGCCGCACGTCCACATGCCTGGCCACGAGGTCTTGGACGACTGCTTCGAACGCGGCCGACTCACCGACCGCGAGGACCATGCCCGGCACCTGCGGCTCCGCGGGGTCGTAGCGCTTCAAGGGCACCGGTTTCGGCAACCCGAGGGCGCCGGAAAGCTTCTTGCCAAGCGGCGTGTTGATGAAATCTGTGTAACGGTCTGTCACGGTGTTCTCAGCTCCCCTTTCCCCTAGCGGCTCTCCACGATGGCGGCGACGGCTTGGCCGCCGGCGGCGCACACGCTGATCAGGGCGCGTCCGCCCCGCTCGGCGACCAGTTTCGCGGTCGAAGCGATGAGCCGGCCGCCGGTCGCGGCGAACGGGTGGCCGGTGGCAAGCGAGGAGCCGTTGACGTTGAGCTTACTGCGGTCGATGCTGCCCAGCGGAAGCTCCAGCCCGAGCTCCTGTCGACAGTACTCCGGGGATTCCCAGGCCTTCATCAGCGCCGCCACGGTCGCCGCGAAGGCCTCGTGAATCTCGAAGAAGTCGAAGTCGGCGAAGGTGAGGTTGTTGCGCTGCAAGAGGCGTGCCACCGCGTGGGCGGGCGCCATGAGCAGCCCCTCCGCACCATCGACGAAGTCCACCGCGGCCAGCTCGAAGTCCACGAAATTGGCCAGCATCGGCAGGTTCTTGCTTTCTGCCCAAGCTTCGGAGCCGAGCAACACCGCGGAGGCCCCGTCGGTGAGCGCGGTCGAGTTGCCGGCGGTCATGGTGGCCTCCTGCGGCAGCGACTTGCCGAACGCCGGAGAAAGCTTAGCCAGCTTCTCCAGCGAGGTGTCGGCGCGGAGGTTGTTGTCCTTGGTCAGGCCGTGGAACGGCGTCATCAGATCATCGAAGAAGCCCCGCTCGTAGGCCGCGGCCAGATTGTGATGGGAATCCACGGCGATCTGGTCTTGTTCTTCGCGGGTGATCTTCCAGTGCGCGGCGGTGCGGGCCATGTGCTCCCCCATCGACAGCCCGGTGCGCGGCTCGTTGATACCGGGCGCTTGCGGCACCAGGGCAGCCGGGCTGATCTTGGTGATCGCCTTGAGCTTCTGCTGCCAGGTCTTGGCTCGGTTCAGTTCCAACAGCGCGCTGCGCATCTGCTCGGAGACCACGATCGGGGCGTCCGAGGCCGAGTCGACTCCCCCGCCGATCGCCGACTCGATTTGGCCCAGGCGAATCTTGTTCGCCAGCGAGCCGATGGCTTCCATGCCCGTGGCACATGCCATCTGCACGTCCACCGCAGGCGTCTGAGGACTTAGCGCGGAACCCAGAACTGATTCGCGAATCAGGTTGAAATCCTTGGGGTGCTTCATGACCGCGCCGGCGGCCACGGTCCCCAACCGCTCACCCTGCAGGCCGAAGCGGGCCACCAAGCCATCAAGCGCTGCGGTCATCATCTGCTGCTCGGTGACGTGAGTGTAGGACGTGTTCGAGCGAGCGAACGGGATGCGGTTGCCGCCCACGATGACGACGTTGTGCAAGGTTGGTTGTGCTTCTGCCACGTGCAAATCTCCTTGAATTGTCCGATGTGATCGGAGCCACGAAAAGGTCTTACCAAGATCAACAGTACCTGATACTCTCAGTATCGTGAATAACGAAGCGAACAATATTTCTGCCGAGCAGGCCGACGGCCGCGCCGCTCGCTGGCAGGCGCACCGGCAAACCCGGCGCGTGGAGCTTCTTCGGTATGCGCGCAAGGCGGTGCACCGGAGCGGAAGCAAGGTGTCCATGGACGAGATCGCCGAAACAGCGGGCACCTCCAAGAGCGTCTTTTACCGCTACTTCGGGGACAAGTCCGGCCTGCAGGCGGCGCTGGCGGAACAAATCGGCCTCGAGATGGAAGAATTGATCACCCACCACGTCCAAGCGGACGCTTCACCGGTCGAGGGCATGTGGTCCATGGTGCACAACTACCTTCAGATGGCCGATGCCTCCCCGAACGTGTACTTCTTCGTTACGGAGCGCATCACCGGCGTCACCGACACCGAAGATTCTTTCGCAGGCCTGTTCGCCATGTTCGAGGAGCAGTTCTCGCGCTTTTACCGTCAACACCTAGCGGCGATCGCCAACGAATTCACCCCAGACGCGTTGTCGCTGCTGTGGCCCAAGGCGGCCATTGGCCTAGTGCGGGCCAGTAGCGAAGCCTGGCTGGCGGAGCCGGCCAGCGATGCCAAACCGACTCTGACGGCGCTGACCGACCGAATCACCGAATGGTTACTGCTGGGCCTATCCCGCCAAGTAGTAGCAGAAAAGAAAGTGGAGAAACCATGACCACCTACCACCCCACGGATGTTGTGGAACCCGATGACCAGCTCCTGCTTAACGAGCCGGCCCAAGACGAAAGCTTGCCCAGCGCCCAGTTGGATGTCGAGGCGCTGCGGCGGTGGCAACTGGGTCGGTGGGCCGAGGAACGGCTGACCGCCCGCGAATTATCGGCCCGCGAAGACCTCATCAAGATTGAGGGCCTGTCCATGGCGGAGCACCGCCAACGCGTGCTCGAACAGCTCCACCTGCTGGTGGAGGCGAAAGCCGTGCACCGCGCGTTCCCGGTCGGTCTTGGCGGTGAGGAGAACCCCGGCGGTAATATTGCCGGCTTCGAGGAATTGGTCATCGCCGACCCGTCGCTGCAGATCAAGGCCGGCGTGCAGTGGGGGCTGTTCGGCGCGGCGGTGCTCCACCTTGGCACCGAGTCCCACCACGAACGATTCCTGCCCGGCATCATGGATCTGTCCGTGCCCGGTGCCTTCGCCATGACGGAGATCGGACACGGCTCCGATGTGTCCGCCATCGGCACCACCGCTACCTACGACCCGGAAACCGAAGAGTTTATCCTGCACACCCCGTTCCGTGCGGCAACCAAGGAGTTCTTGGGCAATGCCGCGCTGCACGGGAAGGACGCGGTGGTCTTCGCCCAGCTCATCACCGAGGGCGTCAACCACGGCGTGCACTGCTTCTACGCCCACCTGCGTGACGACGCTGGCCAGATGCTGCCCGGCGTCAGCAGCGAGGACGATGGGCTTAAGGGCGGCCTGAACGGTATCGACAACGGTCGGCTCGCCTTCGATCAGGTCCGGGTGCCCCGCGACTACCTGCTGAACCGCTACGCTGACGTCGCTCCGGACGGCACCTATTCCTCCCCCATCTCCTCGCCCGGACGGCGCTTCTTCACCATGCTCGGCACCCTCGTCCAAGGCCGGGTGTCGTTGGACGGCTCCAGCGTTGTGGCGGCCAAGATCGGTCTCGCCGCGGCGTTGCGCTACGCCGAGCAGCGGCGCCAGTTCACCGCAGCTTCCGATGTGGAGGAGCAACTGCTGCTGGACTATCAGCTGCACCAGAAACGGCTGCTGCCCCGTCTTGCCAAGACGATCGCCATGGGTTTTGCCCACGAAGAGCTGCTGGAGAAATTTCACGAGGTCTTCTCCGGCCAGAACGATAGCGACGAGAACCGCCAGGACCTTGAAACCATGGCCGCCGCTCTCAAACCGCAATCCACGTGGCACGCGCTGGATACCCTGCAGGAGGCCCGCGAGGCCTGCGGCGGCGCCGGATTCATGGCCGAGAACCGGTTCGCCTCGCTGCGCGCCGACCTCGACATCTACGTCACCTTCGAGGGCGACAACAACGTCTTGCTGCAACTGGTTGCCAAACGGCTGCTGGGAGACTTCGCGGACGAATTCAAGGCCTTCAATTTCGGCGCTATCTCCAAGTTTGTGGCCGGACACGCCCGCGAGGCCGTGTACTACCGCAGCGGGCTATCCCGTTGGATGCAGGCCGTCGCGGACACCGGTTCGGAACGCAAGTCCGCTAACTGGTTCAAGAACGACGAGGTCCAACACGGGCTGCTTTCCAGCCGTGTCGAGACCATGGTCAACGCGGTGGGTAGCAAGCTTATGACCGTCGCCAAGGCGGACCCGGCCACCCAGGCCAAGAAGTTCAACCAACACCAAGTCGAGATCATCGACATGGCCCGCGCGCACGCCGAGCTGATCACTTGGGAGGCGTTCACCCGTGCGCTGGAGCGGCTGCCGGAGACCGCTGGAGAAGAGACCGTGCAGGTTCTTCGTTGGGTGCGCGACCTCTACGCGCTGACCACGATCGAGGAGAACCTCGACTGGTACCTGCTCAACGGGCGCATCTCCGTCAATCGGGCGCGGACCCTGCCGGGCTACATCAATCGGCTGCTGCATCGGATCCGGCCCTTCACCAAGGAACTGGTGGATAGCTTCGGGCTCGAGGACAAGCACATCCGGGCGACCGTGGCCACCAACGCAGAGGGCGTCCGCCAAGCCGAGGCCGCCGAATACTATCGCCGGCTCCGGGCTAGCGCGGACGCCCCCGTCGCAGAAAAATCGCTGCAGAAACCGAAAAACTAGGCCCGCTGCAAGACCTGTCGGTAGAACTCGACCGTCTGCTCGGCGATCGCGTCCCAAGAGAAATGCTCTTGGGCGCGGCGCCGGCCAGCCTGCCCGTAACGTTGCGCCAGCTCCGGATCAGCCAGCACCTTGTTCAGGGCGGCCGCAAAGTCCGCGACGAACGCTTCCTCGTCCACCGGCGTCCCGGTGCCGTCTTGAACCTGTTCCAGGGTCACCAGCTCCCCGGTTTGACCGGCGGCCACGACCTCCGGGATGCCGCCGACGGCGGAGGCAACAACCGCGGTCTCGCAGGCCATCGCCTCCAAATTGACGATGCCCAGCGGCTCGTAGATCGACGGGCAGGCGAAGACGGTTGAGGCCGTCAGGATCTGAATCACCTCGTTGCGCGGGATCATGCCCTCCACGACGATCACGCCGGTGCGTGTCTGCTTCAACTCCTCAATGAGCCCATACACTTCTTCGGCGAGTTCCGGCGTGTCCGGCGCGCCGACGCACAGCACCAGCTGCACGTCCTCGGGCAATTGCCGCGCGGCCTTCAGCAGGTAGGGCACGCCCTTCTGCCGGGTGATCCGCCCCACGAAGGACACGATGGGCCGGTCAGGATCGATCCCGTACTTTTTCAGGGCGTCTTGCCCGTGATCGGGGACCCAATAGGCGGTATCGATGCCGTTGTGGATCACGGTCACCTTGTCCGGGTCGATGTCCGGGTAGCAGCGCAGAATATCGGCGCGCATCCCCGCGGAGACGGCGATGACGCCGGCCGCGGAATGGTAGGCGGTCTTCTCCGCCCAAGAGGATACCCGGTAACCACCGCCGAGCTGCTCGGCCTTCCACGGACGCAAGGGCTCTAGGGAGTGAGCGGACAGCACGTGGGGTACCCCGTGCAGCAGCCCGCCTAGGTGACCGGCCATGTTGGCGTACCAGGTGTGAGTGTGGATGAGGTCGGTGCCGGCCAGCTTGTCCAGCATCTTCAGATCCGTGCCTAAGGTCTGGACGGCGGCATTCGCGTCAGCCAGGTCGCTCGGGTCGGCATAGCCGAAGACTTCGGCACCGTGATATTCGGGTTCAACGTTTGTGCCAAAAGCATGCACTTTTAACGTCAGATGACGGGCAAGCGAACGGCTGAGCTCGGCCACATGAACACCGGCTCCTCCGTAGATATTTGGCGGAAATTCTTTAGTCACAATGTCTACACGCACACCTCTAACCTAGTCGAAGTGCGCGCAAAACGACTACTGTGAAAAGGGAAGGTGTCTCGACCACATTCCGAACAACTAAACAAGAATTGGGGTATTCATGCACGGCAAACGTGTATTAGCAGTCGTCCTTGCCGGTGGCGAAGGTAAGCGACTGATGCCGCTCACGGTCGACCGCGCCAAGCCAGCGGTCCCGTTCGGTGGCAGCTACCGATTGATCGACTTCGCGTTGTCGAATCTGGTCAACTCCGGGTATCTCAAGGTCGTGGTACTCACCCAATACAAGTCGCATTCTCTGGACCGCCACATCTCGGAGACATGGCGGCTCTCGACACACCTGCAGAACTACGTCGCATCCGTTCCTGCCCAGCAACGGCGCGGCAAGGAATGGTTCCTCGGATCCGCGAACGCCATCTATCAGTCCCTGAACCTCATTTACGACGCCCGTCCGGACATTGTCGTGGTAATCGGCGCCGATCACGTCTACCGCATGGACTTCTCCCAGATGGTCCAATCACACATCGAATCCGGTGCCGCCGCCACGGTGGCTGCGGTGCGCCAGCCAATGGAACTGTGCTCGTCATTTGGCGTCATCGAAACGGACCCCACCGACGCCAAAAAGGTCAAGCAGTTCGTGGAGAAGCCCGCCACCACCAAGGGCCTCGAGGATGATCCCGAGCAGTTCTTGGCTTCGATGGGCAACTACGTCTTTGACACCAACG
>CAYZBX010000007.1:23630-30326 GCA_964476735.1 uncultured Micrococcaceae bacterium | reverse complement strand
GATCGGCAGGCCGTAGTGGGCGATGAAGTTGTAGTTGGTGATGGCCGATCCGGTGGCGACCACCTTGGCGCCGGAGACGACCAGGCCGGCGTCGGTCTCCTTCTCCACCTTCATGAACACGTCCCCCACCTGGTCCGGTGGCAGGTGCCGGTCCACCGGCGGGTTGATGATGGCGTGGTTCCAGTACAGGACCTTCTCCTGGGATTCCTTGTACCAGCGCATCGCGTTGTCTTTGAACGGCTCGTAGAAGTCCGGCATGCCGCCAAGGGTGCCGAGGAAGGCTGCCTTGTAGTCCGGGGAGCGGCCCAGCCAACCGTAGGACATCCGCGCCCACGTCTCGATGGCGGTGCGGTCCTTCTTCAGGTCCTCCACGGAGTGTGGCTTGCGGAAGAACGGGTGGGTCTTGCCGCCGTTGCCGGTGTCCGTGTCGGTGAGCAGCTTGTCCGCGGTCTCCGGGTTGTGGAAGCCGTCGTAGAGCCGGGCGACCATGCGGGCGGAGTTGCGGAAGGCAGGGTGGGTGGTGACGTCCTTGACGCGTTCACCGTAGATCCAGACCTCTCGGTCGTCCTGCAGCGAGGCAAGGTACTCGTCGCCGGTCATCGGCAGTTTGGGGTTGGCCGGGGTGATCCGGTCGTCACGGATGTCCTGCGGGTCGATCGCCGCGTCGGTTTGCGGCTGTGCCTGGGTGTCAGTCATGGTGTGTTTCTCCTGAAAAGGTGGCGTTTTGGGTGCACGAAGTCACCCTGTCGTCCAGGATGGGCTGAAGGGTATGGGTGGTTACGGTGGTGGGTTAACTGAATTTCTTGAAGGATTCGGCGCCGGCGAACCAGCCGGAGGACAGCGAGTCGGCGCTGTGGTCCCACGGAGTGCCCTCGCAGAAGTTGCCGACCTCGCGGAACTTGCCGGCGTAGAACAGCAGCGGGGACTTGGTGGTGTAGTCCAGGCGAGTGACCTCGCCGACTACGATGATGTGGTCGCCGCCGTCGTAGATGTTCCACGGCTTGCATTCCAGGACGGCGGCGCAGCCGTTCAGGATGGGGACGTCGCCGTCGAGCACGAAGTCCGGCTCGGTCGGCATCGGCCGGCCGGCAAAGTGCATGGCGACGTCCAGCTGGTCCGCGGCCATGATGTTGATGGCGAAACGGTTGTTCTCGAGGTACTTTGCGGCCTTGGATTGCCGGGTCAGGGTAACCTGCGCCAGCGGCGGGTCCAGCGAGACCGCGGTGAACGCGTTGACGGTGGCCCCGTGGGGGACGCCGTCGTTGCCGGTGGTGGTGACCACGGTGACACCGGTGGCGAAGGTGCCGAAGGTGTTGCGCAGCTGGCGTGGGTCGATCGCTTCCAACGTGGCCTCGTGGCCGGTGGTGGCGGTCATGGTGTGCTCCTAGCGTGGGGCATGGATGGATGTTGGTGCTCCCGCCCCGGGAGACATTGCAGTGATTCGGAGATCCCGGGGCGGGAAGGCCAGCAACAGTGCGGTGGAGTAGGCCAGGTGAACGGGTACTAGTTGCGGATGGGGTCCAGGACGATGTCGTAGGTGGTGACCTTGCCACCCTGACCGTCGTCCTGCAGGTCCAGCATGAGTTCTGGTTTCACGGCGGAGGCGACGTCGTCGTCGTTGTGCTCGTCGCCCGGGAAGTACAGCTGGGCGGTGAGCAGCTCGTGCCCGTCGGCCACGGCCTTCAGGTGCAGGTGGGCCGGGCGCCAGGCGTGCCAGCCAGCGGCGGCGATCAGCTGACCGCAGGCCCCCTCGGTGGGGATCTGGTACGGCGCCGGCTCGATGGTGTTGATCTGGAAGTTGCCGTTTTCATCCGCGATCACGATGCCGCGCAGGTTCCACTCCGGCACGCCCTCGGCGAACTGGGAGTATAGCCCCTTGGCGTCGGCCTGCCAGAGTTCCACCTGGCCGTGCGGCAGCGGGGAGCCGTCGGTGGAGCGCAGCTGGCCCTTGAAGACCAGCGGGGTGCCGGCCTCGTCCTCGCGCATCGGCATGGTCATCGGGGTGTCCATGGTCGGCGCCTTCGGCACGTAGTACGGTCCCTCGATGGAGCCCTTGTTGCCTTCGCGGTGATCGGTGGCGACCTCTTCCACGGAGTGCTCCAGCCAGACGTCGAGGAACAGCGGCCACTCGCCGTCTTCGCCGACCTTGATCAGCCAGGCCTTCAGCGCATTGTATTCGTCGTAGGTGACGCGCTCTTCCAGCACGATGTCGTTCAGGGCCTGCACGGCGCGGGTGGCGAGGCGGTTAACGCGTTCGGTGTCCACCTCGGTGGCCTCATTGAGCTTGCCTGATTCGCGGAAGCGGGCGGTGGCGGCGCTGCCAGCGGCTGCTGCGGTTTGGTACGTTTCTTGAGCGGTCATGGGTACTCCTCAATTCACTTCAATTGCGCAGATCGGGCCGGTTTCTCCTCGGCTACTGGTCGGCACCGACAGCGCTGTTGCCAGCTGCCGGCGATTATGACCTGCGTCACTGTTGATGTGTTCCACACTACGAGCTGACCGATCATTCGAGAAATACTTGTTTCACCCCCATTGATAGGCTGCCGCTCTTAATGGCCATGCATTAGTTAGTTGATGTGTCCCAAACATGGGTGCCGCCCCCGGCTGGGCGGCACGCGCTCAGCTAGGGCGTCACCGCGATGTGGCATGGTGTTGCTAAAGCCAGTTCTTGGACAGGAGATCTCGTTGACGTCTACAGCTGACACCGGCCCGCAGCTTGAACTCACCGAAGAGTTCACCACCGCGCTTGAGCTGCTGCATCGCGGCTCCCACCTGTACCTGACCGGGAAGGCCGGCACCGGTAAGTCAACGCTGATCAAGTTGTTCACCGAAGCTACCAAGCGCAACATCGTCGTCGCAGCGCCGACGGGCATTGCCGCGCTAAACGTGGATGGCTACACGCTGCACCGGCTGTTCTCCTTCCACCCCTCCCGAACCACGCTGGAGCAGGTCCGGTTCGGCAACTACTCCCCCGGCCGGTTTACCGACGTCATCGCGAACCTCGAAACCCTCATCATCGACGAGATCTCGATGGTGCGCGCGGACCTATTCGACATGATCGCTGCCGCGCTGGAGAGATTCGGACCGCGGCCGGGCACCCCATTCGGCGGTGTCCAACTCGTGTTGGTCGGGGACCTCTACCAACTTGCTCCGGTCGTGACGGAGGGCGAGGCTGCCGAGCTGAGCAGACTGTACGAGACGCCGTTCTTCTTCTCCGCCGACAGCTACGATCCCACACGGTTCCCGACCGTTGAGCTCACCAAGGTTTTCCGGCAGGCCGGGGACCAGAAACTGGTCACCCTGCTGAACGCGGTCCGCGAGGGCCTGCTGCACGACGACGACCGCGCCGAGCTCAACACCAAACTCGACCCTGCTTTCACCCCGCCGATCGACGAGTTCTGGCTGACGCTGGCCACCACGAATCGGATTGCTCAGGCCCGGAACAACGAATCCCTGGCGCAGCTTCCCGGCCAGCTCTACGTCAACGAGGCAGAGGTGTCCGGTTCGATGCTGGAGAAGGATCCTCCCGTGCCGCTGCAGCTGAGCCTCAAAGTCGGCGCGCAGGTCATGATGCTCAACAACGATGCGCGTGGCCGTTGGGTGAACGGCACGATCTGCCAGATCTGCGACATCTCCCAAGGCCCCGAGGGTCTTCGGGTGATGATCCAGCTACCGGACGGGCGGCGGGAGGCGGTCGAGCCGCACACGTGGGAGATCACGCAGCCGGCCAGCACCGGAACGGGCATCAAACGAGAACGCATCGGCAGCATCCGGCAGCTGCCCATGCAGCTGGCTTGGGCCATCACCATTCACAAGTCGCAGGGCCAGACGCTCGAGCGGGTCCATCTGGACCTGTCCGGCGGCACTTTCGCCGACGGGCAACTCTACGTCGCCTTGAGCCGATGCACCTCGTTGGATGGGCTCGTCCTCAAGCGAGAGATCCAACCGAGGGACCTGAAGGTCGACAACCGGGTCCGGCGCTTCATGCTGACCGGCGGCACGCAGACGACGAATCGCGGCGCCGTGTACCTTGCAGCGAACTTGGTCGGCGACGACGGACGGATGTGGCGCAAGCGGCCTATCGAGCTCGCCGCCGTCTCCGACGATGGTTTGGAGCTGACCACGCTGATCGATCCCACGCGGGACATCGGCGACGCCAAGACCGAGTTCGGCATTGGCGCGGAAGACGTTCAACTGGCGCCGACGCTGGATCAGGCGTGGCCGCTGTTCGCGGAGGTCTTTGCCGGTTACGTCCCGGTCGCCCGTGGTGTGGACCAGTTGCTGGGCTACATCGATTACGAGCTGAAGCGCCACCACGTGGTGGCACAACTTCCCATGGGAGTCGAGGCTCCGCACAGCTATCACCCTGCCCCGACCGCCGTCAGCGCGTTGGAGAAGGCCCGCGAGCTTGCGGCCGTCGCGACCCGCGCGGGGTTGCGCACCGACGGTCAAGAGTCCCTCATCCCGGTGGCCGACCGAACGGGCTTTCTGCGTCCCCGCGGCGAGGACGCAGAGAAGTTCTGCATACTGGAGACGTCACCGGAGACCCCGTCAGGCCTGGCTGATCAACTCCGCCAGGCCGTCAAGGATCGTGCGTTGACACGGCGGAACACCCAGATCGTCCAACGCTTGGAAGAGCTGCTGGGGGCCTCGATCTTGCCTGCGGCCGCAGGCGGGGCCGGCGCAGAGAACTCGATCGAGGAAGTGCTCGTCCCCGGAGCTCGAGTCTGTTTCACCGGAAGTGCGGTCGACCTCGACGGCGAGGAGATCGCGCGGTCTGCGCTCGAGGAAAAAGCCCGAGAGCGTGGTCTGGAGCCGGTCAACAGCGTGACAAAATCGAAGTGTGAGGCCTTGCTGAGCGCCGAAACCGGAAGCATGTCGACCAAGGCCCGTAACGCGGCCAAATGGGGAAAACCAATCTTCACGGTCGAGGAGTTCCTATCGTGGTTCCACGGCCGCAGCTCGCAGACGGCCGACGTCGAGAAGGCCGAGCTGACGGTGCTTATCGAACCAATCCGGATTGCGCCCGCGTTGCCCCAGGCGAACAAGCAGGTCCCCGCGCAGCCCGCACCTTCTCCCCGGCGCGACATCCAGCCCCCGGTTGCAAAACCCCAGCCCACTCACGTTGGGTCCCACCCCGGCGAGTCCCGGACCGCTCCGCCTCTGCAGCCACCGACCACCCCTCAGACCCACCCTGCGGTCGGCGGGCCGTGGCGACAGAGCATGCCGGAATATCGGCCCGTCACCGCACCGAGCCAACACCCCGTCGCAGTCCCCTATCCACACCAGCCACACCCCATGCCCGGGCAGCCCTTCCGCCCTGTGGCGCTGTTATCCAATGTCCGCTTCAATCTGCGAATGCTGTGGATCTTTCTGGGCTTCTTTGTCGGAGGCTTCCTGATCTTCATGGTCGGGTTCGTGGTCCCGCCCATCGCGATCGTGGCCGGGTTCCTCTGGTTCTTTGGTTTTCTGTTCATCCCGCTCTGGCTGACCTTGGCCCTCGTTCACAACAGCAAGCTCAAGAAGTTTGGGCGTCTCGGTCAGCCAATCCTCCCGCGGGGTTAGTCGGCTGAAACCACGCACCCCCATCGGGTGTATAGTGACCGTGACCAAACCCTGTCCGGTGGTCCCGGCGCGGAGGACGACATCCGTGGCGTACCGGACCTGATGCGGACAGCAACCTTGCGGGAGGATGCAGCCATTGAGCGGGCACAGCAGTGAGTTACTCGACCGCGACTCCGGGCTGCTCTGGCACCCTACAGCACCCTAGCCGCGGGGGTCTCCTACGCGGTGACCGCCGCCGAGGGCGTCCGGCTGACCCTGACCGGGGAGCAGGGCACGCACACCGTGGTGGACGGCATGGCCTCTTGGTGGTCGGTAGTGCACGGCTACCGCAATCCGCGGCTGGACGCGGCCGCGCACGCCCAACTGGATGCCTTCAGCCACGTCATGTTCGGCGGACTCACGCACGCCCCGGCCGTGGAGCTGGCAGAGCGGCTCGTCGCCCTCGCCCCGGAAAACCTGAAACACGTCTTCCTGGCCGACTCCGGCTCTATCTCCGTCGAGGTGGCGCTGAAGCTCGCGCTGCAATACCAACACGAGCGCGGCCAGGGCCGCCGGCAACGCTTCGCGGCCCTGTGCGGGGGCTACCACGGGGACACCTTCGCCACCATGCGGGTGTGCGACCCGGTCGACGGGATGCACACCCAGTTCGCCGGTCAGGGCACCGAGAACGTCTTTCTGCCGCGCCCGCCGGCGGCGGAGCTGCTGCCGGACGGAAGGTGGGCGGCCGACGACGAGTCCTTGGCCGCCTGGGCGGCGCGGGCCGGCGAGCTGATCGAAGCCCACGCCGCCGAGCTGGCCGCCATCGTGTGCGAGCCGATCCTGCAGGGCGCCGGCGGCCTGTTGGTGAGGCTGACGGAGGCCGGGGAGAACATCGCCGATCTGGCGTTGGCCCTGCAGGCCCGCCCCGTCGTCGTCACCCGACCGGACTTGGGGACGCTCAATCACACCGAACTCACCTTGGAGGCCGCACAGCGGCGCGGGTTGACCGACGGGGTGGTGATCGCGGGCGGCTGGCCGCAGGCCCCTGATGCGCTGCACGAAGCCAACCGCGACAACCTGATCGGACTTGCGGAGCGGTTCGGCTGGCGGTGGGCGCCGGGCCCGGCACGCGGGATCGTAGCCGGCGAGGCC
>CAYZBX010000007.1:0-23530 GCA_964476735.1 uncultured Micrococcaceae bacterium | reverse complement strand
CGAGGCCGGGCGTACGCTGCTGGCTGCACCCGGGGTGGTGGCCCTCCCCTAGAAGCTCGCATTGGACACCGGGTGTTCACCTTGCGTTCGCACCGCATGGCTACCCTGAGAGTCAGTTATGTTAAGAATATTGTTCTTCCTCGCGCTCGGCGCCAGCGTCACGCTGACCATCATTTCCGAATCCGGCAGCGACCGGTTCGAGCCCTGGTCCTTAGGCTTCGCCATCGCCACGATCGTGTTGGGCACGCTCTGGTTAATCCTAGGGACCGTCCGCTCGATCCTGCGCGGCACGCCCCTGTCCCGCAAAGACATCGAGGGGGCCCGCGCCAGCGGCCGGCTGCGGGTCGCCCGCATCGTGAGCCGGAATCAAACCGGCACCTTCGTCAACGAGCAGCCGATGATACGCTTCACGCTGCTGGTGGACCGGCCACGAACCGAGGGCCCGCCGTTCATCACCACGGTCCGGCAGATAGTCTCCCTGCTGGACTTGCACAAGATCGTTCCGGGCGAGTTCATTACGGTCGCTCACCCGGATCCGGAAACCAACACCGTCTACATCTTGGATGAGCCGCTGCCTCAACAGCTGCAGTCCCTCGACGAGGCCGCTGTGTCCCGGGCCAGCAAACTGCCCGATCCCCAGACCAGCAAGCGGGGCGCCCGTTCGCTCGTGACGACCCTCCTGCTACTGCCGATCGCCTTTCTCGTCGGCGCGGTGGGTGCGCCCTTCCTCGTCACGCCGCAGGCGCCGGATTACATCCGGCTGCTCGTCGAGGGCAAGGCTGACCAGATGCGCTACCTAGATCACCCAGTGCTTTTCGATGCGTCGCACCTGCAGGAATCGCTGGCCCGATTGGCGGACGAGGCCGGACACGAGGAGGTTCATACGGTGAACGTCCACGATGTCCGGCTCACCGCCGACGTTCCGCTCACGCCCGGTGCCAAGGAGGTCGACAGGATCACCCTGCAGGACCACGCAGTGCAATCCCGGGAACCGAGATCAACCAGGGGCGGCCTCAGCGATGAACCTGGCTTCGTCTTGTCCGACGTAGATTGGGCTGGCGTGATCGCCGAGGTGCCCCGCGCACGCGAGCTTGCGGTGGCCCGCGGGCTCGCCGACGCGGAGCTCTCCCACATCGTCGTCATGCGCGGCCTCGGGTATCAGAACCCGGTGGAGGCCCACCTGCATTTCACGGGTGTCCGCGGCAACGAGCGTGTCTCTCTGGACTCGGCAGGCAAGCTGCTGCCGGATGAGGAGCTGGAGCTGTTGTCAGACGAAGAACGGGAAAGCTACCTGTTTAGTCCGGAGCCGTGGCAAGCTGCCCTGACGGAGATGAGCGAGGCGGCGGACACCGACCTAGTCACCAAAGTCACCAACCACGGCGATTCCGCCTCATTGGAGACGCTGCCGACCACCGCCGGCGGGGCCACGCAGGCCATGCGCGTGAGCTTCACCAACGGCCAAGTTTCGGATATCGTCATCACCAGCGCTCCGCCGAAAGCCTCCTCGGCCGGATTTCGGCTGGGCGAGGTCGAATGGTCAACCTTCTTCGACCAACTGCCCGCCGCGCAGGCCGCCATCGCCGAGGCCGGCATACCGGACGCCAGCGTCAACCACCTCACCGTGGAGAAGGACGCGGGCGGCTCCGGCGAACTGACGGCCCGGGTCTACCTGCGGAACGAGGCGGGGCAGTCCGGCAGCGTCGTGCTCACGACGGAGGGAAAGATTCAGCGGGTCTACGGCCCTCGCTAGCCCCCGCGGCAGTCGGCGCCACTAGATGTCGGAGGGGTGCTTGGCCAGCGGCCGGGGCCGTCACCGGATCCGCGGAACAGGTGGAAGCCACGCTTCTTACCCGGCAAGTGCTAGATTCTGCGCCGTAATCGCGACAGACTTTCTGTCATGGATCTTTCCGCATTGCCCGAGTGGCCGGCAGTACCGCCGGAGCACGGCCCCGTTTTCTTGCGCGCCGTCGAGGATGACGACCTTGAGATGGCCCGAGAATTGTCAACGGATCCGTACGTCCCGCTCGTGGGGACGCTGCCGCTGAACGCTTCTGCCGACGAGGCGCTGGGCTGGATCAAGCGGCAGCAAAGCAGGCACGCTGCGAGGACCGGCTTCTCGTTCACGATTGTCCTCAAAGGTTCCGGCACCGCCGTGGGACACTGTGGTTTGTGGCTCAGCGAACTGGACAAGGGAAGGGCAACCGCCGGGTACGCGGTCGTCCCCTCGAGACGGGGCCAAGGCCTGGCATCTGCGGCGTTGACGGCCCTGACCGATTTTGCGTGGACGATTCCTGGGCTGCACCGCGTCGCGCTCCTGATTGAGCCGTGGAATACCGCCTCCATTCGCACCGCCGTGCGGGCGGGTTACGAACGAGAGGGGCTGTTGCGCAGCTACACGGAAATCGACGGCGAGCGCAGGGACATGCTGCTGTTCGCCGCCGTTATTTGATGTCGGAGGGGTGCTTAGCCAGCGGGGTGACCTCGATGTCCATGTAGGGGAACAGCGGCAGCTCCTGAAGGACCTCATGCAGGTGGTCGTTGTCCCGCACCTCGAAGATGGAGTAGTTGGAGTATTCGCCCACCACGCGCCAGATTTCCGGCCAGACGCCGTCGCGCTGGAGTTGTTGCGAGTACTCCTTCTCTCTGGCCTTGATCACGTCGAACTCTTCGGCTGGCATCTCCAGCGGCGGGTGCACATCCATGCGGACAAGGAACTTCACGGTTGACTCCTTCTGGTCTGGGTTGGCAAGGTCTGCGTGGCTTACAAGATCTGGTTGGCCGGTGACTTGTCCAGCCGGTAGCGCTCGAGCTTTGCCTCGTCGATCTCCACACCGACCCCGGGCACCGTGGGTGCGGCGATTGCGCCGTCGCGGATCTGCAGCGGGGTGGCGATCAGGTCATCGCTCATATCTAGGTAGTTGGACAGCTCGGCCGCGCGGCGGCTGGTGGCCTCGTGCGCGGCCCCGAACGTGATGGTGGCCATGGTGCCAATCTGCGTGTCGATCTGGTTGCCCATGGTGACGTCCACACCCAAGCCCTCGCAGAGCCCGAGGATGGTCTGCGCCTGGGTGAAGCCGGAGCGAGCAGTCTTGATGCAGACGGCGGTGCAGCCGCCGGAGAGCAGCTCGCGGGAGACGTCCCCGGGGGTGGGCACGGACTCGTCCCCAACGACGGGGATGGGTGACTGGCTGACCAGCCGGCGTCGGCCCATCGCCTCCTTGGCGTCGTTGGGTTCCTCCAGCAGGGTGATCGGCAGATCCGCGGTGCGGCGCAGGAAGTCCATCGCCTCGTTGGCGCTCCAGCCCCGGTTGGCGTCCACGTAGATCTCCACCCCGCGCGGCAGGCCCTCGCAGAGCACCCGGGCGGCCTCGACGTCGGCGTCGATGGGCCGCTGGCCGGTCTTCAGCTTGAAGGTGGCGATGCCGTAGTGCTCTAGGCAGCGTTGCGCCTCCCGCAGCAGCTCGTCCGCGGGCCGGAATCCGAGCATGTGGGAGACCCGCAGCCGGTCGGTGTAACCGCCCAGCAGGGTGTGCACCGGCAGGCCGGCGGCCTTGCCGATGAGGTCCCACAGGGCGATGTCGATGGCGCCCTTAGCGGTCTCGTTGTGCACCGTGCGGTTCATCACCTGCCACGCCTTCTGCCGGTCGTGCACCTTCATCCCCAGCAGTTGCGGGGCGAAGATGTCGTTGATCACCGAGACGACGGAGGCCTGGGTTTCCCCGTAGGTGTACGGCCGGGGCGGGACGTCGGCGATGCCGACCAGCCCGTCCTCGGTGTGGATCCGAACCAGCACGTGGTCCGCGGTGTGCACCTCACCGGAGGCAAACTTCAGTGGGTACGTGTAGGAGATGGCGTAGGGAATGGTCTCGATCTGGGTAATCCGCATCAGCGCACCGCCTTTCTGTTCGGGCCGTACTCGGCGAAGATGGTGCGGAAGTTCCGCACCAGAGGTGATGTGTTGGTCTTGAGCCAGGCCAGCGACAGGTCCACCCTCGGGGAGTCCTTCAACGGGCGCAGCGCCATGCCTCGGATGACGGTGTGCCGGGTGGAGGCCGGGATGAGCCCCACCCCGACGTCGGCGGCGACGAGGGCGAGCATGGTGGAGGTCTCCCTGACGAGCTGGACGACGTTGGGCACGAAGTCGTGCTCCTGGCAGGCGCGCAGCGTGACCTGGTGAACGGCGGAGCCCTGCGGGTAGGCGACGAAGCGCTCGTTGCGCAGATCCGCCAGCTCGATGATGCCGCGGGAGACCAGCGGGTTGTCCTCCGGCAGCGCCACCACCAGCTCCTCCTCCTCGATCAGCATCGTCTCCACCTCTTGGGAGTGCACCGGCGGGCGCAGCACCGCCACGTCGAGGCGGCGGTCCAGCAGGCCCTGTTCCATCTCCGGGGTCAGCATCTCGCCCTGGATGTCCAGCCGCAGCCGGGGGAAGTGCTCGCGGGTCTGCTCGACCATCCACGGCATGTGGCGGAAGGTCGCAGCGCCGGCGAAGCCGACGCGCAGCACGCCTTGGGCACCTTCGGCCACGTGTTGGACGTCTTGGACGAGGGTGTCGATGGCGTTGATGATGGCTTGGCCGCGTTCGAGCATGAGCTCGCCGGCCTCGGTCAGCTCGACCTTGCGGGTGGTGCGGGTGAAGAGCTGGACGCCCAGCTCGGCTTCCAGGTTCTTGATCTGCTGGGACAGCGGCGGTTGGGCCATCATGAGGCGCTCGGCGGCTCGACCGAAGTGTTTTTCCTCCGCGACGGCGATGAAGTACTTCAGCTGCCGGGTCTCCATGGTGCGCTCCTCCTCCCCTGTCCGCTGGCGGGCATGTGTGACGTTCTCCAGCCTAAGGAGCCGGACTAAGACAAGGGAAATACCATTATGGCCTAGATTGATATGCATAGGCTATCAATCTACTTCGGCTGCCACGACCGCAAACTGAGCGGTCCGCGGCCAGGCGATGAAGGCGAAGAGAACGCCCAACCCGCCCAAGAGAGCGAGGACGAATCCGACCGGGGCGAGACCTAGGCTGGCGCCGGCCAACCCGGTCAAGGGGTAGGTCAACAGGTAGCAGGCGTGGGAGAGGGAAAACTGCGCGGCGAAGACGGCGGACATGTTCTTCTCGGTACTGTTCCGCCGCAGCACCCGCGCCAACGGGGTGAGCGCCGCGGAGGTCTGCGCGCCCAGCACGGCCCAGAGGCCGTGCAGGAGCGGCCACTGCACCAGGGCGGCAAAGAATTCCAGCACCGCGACGGCGGCCGCGAGGGTCAGCGGCAGTGCCGCGGCGCCGACAAGCATGGTCGACCGGTCCGACACTGAGTCCAGTAGCCGCGGGATGATCAGGGCGACCAGCATGGAGCCGGCACCGTAGGTCGCGAACAGCAAGGCGACGTCGGAGGCGTCGCGGCCGAGCTCGCCTTGGACGAGGACGACCGTGTTGACGATGACCATCGCCGTCGTCGTGGCGACAACTAGATTCAACCCGAGCAGGCCGCGGAGTTCGCGCTGGCGCCAGAACTCGCGAACGCCTTCGGTGAGACAATCCAGAAACGGCGCTTGGCGTTGGGCGTCGACACGCGGCACGCTGGCCCAGAGCACGAGCCCGGCCGAGCAGACAAAGCCAAGCACGGTGCCGACAAACAGGCCGTTGAAGCTGATCACGGTTAGCAGCGCGGCGGCGAGCATGGGGCTGACGAGGGCTTCAAGGTCGTAGGCCAACCGGGAGAGTGAGAGCGCTTTGGTGTATTCCCGTTCGGCGGGTAGCACCGCCGGGATAACCGCTTGGAAGGTCGGGGTGAAGGTGGCGGAGGCGAATTGCAGGAAGAAGATCAGCAGGTATATCTGCCACGCCTCGGTGACGAAGGGCAGCGCGAGCGCTACAGCGGCCCGGACGAGGTTCGCGACGATCAGGACACGTTTTTGCGGGAACCGGGAGACCACCGCGTTGGCCAGCGGTGAGACGAGCACATAGGCGACCATCTTGATGGTCATGGCGGTGCCCATGATGATGCCCGCATCGCCGCGGCCGATCTGGAAGGCGAGCAGGGCTAGGGCCACGGTGAGCAGGCCGGTGCCCACCAGCGCCACGACTTGGGCGCCGTAGAGCTTGGCGAAGGTGGGGACCTCGGCTTCGGTGCGGGACGTACCTGGACTGCTCGGAGCTATTCATCATCTCATCAGGTCACTTTATGAGTAACTCAGTTACTCATAATTTTGTCACTGTCTTTTATGAGTAACTGCGGTATCCGCTAGTTTTCGGCGCTCGCTGCTGCGCAGGCGGCAGAAAGAGCACGGAAGGCGCCTCACGCGGCGCGCTCCGTGGTCTTTGCTGTCCGTTAGGTCGGGCGGTGGCGGTCAGGACCGTGGGCGGGTCTTCTCCGGGTCGTAGAACGGGAACTTCACCACGGTCGCCGGGATGCGTTTCTGCAGCCCGTCGAGCTTGCCGATCTCCACCTGGGTGCCGGGTTCGGCGTATTCGACCATCATCCGGCACAGCGCGATGTTCTTGCGCAGGATCTGCGAGCGCGTCGCGCTGGTGACCACGCCGACCTGGAAGCGACCGGAGTGCACCGTGTCACCGTGGCCGGCGGGTTCGTTGCCCTCCAGTTCGAGGCCCACCAGCACCCGCTGCGGGTTCTCCTTGCGCTTGATCAGCGCCTCCTTGCCGGAGAAGTCGTCCTCCTTGGTCTTCAGCGGGACGGTGAACCCGATGCCGGCCTCGTACGGGTCGATCTGGTCGTCGAAGTCGTAGCCGGCGAACACCAACCCGGACTCGATGCGCAGCATGTCCAGAGCATCCAGCCCCAGCGGGGTCAGCCCGTAGTCCTTGCCGGACTCCCAGACCGCGTCCCAGACGGCGACGGCGTCGTCCGGGTGGCAGAAGATCTCGTAGCCCAGCTCGCCGGAGTAGCCGGTGCGGGACACGATCACCGGGATGCCCTGGTGGTCGCCGATCCGCCCGATGACGAACCGGAACCAGCCCATGTCCTCGAAGTCCGTCTCCTTGGTGTTGGTCCAGATCAGCGGGCGCAGGATGTCCCGGCTGGCCGGGCCCTGCACGGCGATGTTGTGCAGCTGATCGGTCGAGTCCTTCACCCAGACCCGGTCCAGGCCGCGCTGCTCCGCCAGCTCGCGCAGCCACCGGCCGGTGTAGTCGTCGCCGACGACCGCGCGGAACCGGGTGTCGGTGAGCCGGAAGATGGTGCCGTCGTCGATCATGCCGCCGGTGTCGTTGCAGAACGCGGTGTACACCACCTGCCCATTGGAGAGCTTGCGGATGTTGCGGGTGGCGGCGTATTGCAGCAGCGCCTCCGCGTCCGGCCCGAGCACCTCGAACTTGCGCAACGGTGACAGGTCCATGATCGCGGCCTTCTCGCGGCACGCCCAGTACTCGTCGATGGCGCCGTGTCCGTCGAAGTGGGACGGCAGCCAGAAGTTGCGGTAGTCGATGAACTGGCTCGTCAGCTGGCTAGTGCGCTCGTAGAAACCGGATTTACGGGTCATGATTGGCTCCGACTCGGGGGTGACGCGGTGGGAAATGGCCATCGAGAAGTTGGTCTTGGCGGGGTAGACGCGCAGGTGGATGTCCGTGCAGACCCAGGCGTTGGACGGGTCGATGTCATCCGGGCAGGCCGAAGACGCGCAGACCAGATCCGTCTTCGCCTCGAACAACACGTAGTCGCCCGGCCGGGACCACGGCTCATCGAAGATGAGCAGGTTGTGGGCGTCGAACATGGTGTTGTAGAACAGGTTCAGCGCCGGCCAGCCCTTGCGCGGCTCGATGGCGTAGGAGCTGAGTGAGGCGTTGAAGTTGTCCGTGCAGTTCACGTGGCCCGGGTAGCCGAAGTCCTCGTAGAACTTCGAGTTGCAGGCCAGCCCGAAGGTGTCGTGCCGGCCCACGGTGTCGTGGACGACCTCCACCAGCGGGTCAAAGTCCTGGTCGTAGAACTTTCCGCACAACCCGGGCTGCGGGTACGCGTTGCCCATGAAGTAGTGCGTGGCGATGGAGTCCAGGCCGCGCTCCTTGCCCTGTTCCAGCTTGCGCAAGTCGAAGGCGAGGAAGTCCGAGCACTGGCGGCCCTCCACGTCGATCACCTGGATGTAGTCGCCCTTCTTGACTTCATAGCTGAACGCGGTGGCCCGGTTGATGCGCACGTCCAGGATGGGTTCGGCCAGCGGCGGCGGCAGGTCCCGGTGGACGGAGACCGGCGGGTTGGCGCGGATGATCTCCACCACCAGGTCCGAGGGCGGGTTCGCCTCGTCTAGGTCCATCACCCAGGTCGGCGCGGCGACCACCACCGTGATGTCACGCTGGGCGACGAATGACTCCTGGGCACCGGCCCGGGAGGTCTCGCCGAACAGCCGGACGGCGGTGGCCTTGTCCGGACGCAGCCCGCGGTCCGCGAGCGCGGCGATGACGTCCGCGTGCTGCGGGTTCTCCCGGGAGGAGGAAGCGTCCATCCGCGTCAGCACGGTGGCCGGGCCGTCCCCGTGCAGGCCGAGCGCGGCGAAGTCCATGCCGCCCTGGCCCAACACCGTGACCTCCGCGCTCTGCGCGCCTTGGCGATCCACGATCGTCATTTTGTCGCCCGCTTCAAGTTGCAGGCCGGTCACGCCACCGGGGCGCACCCAGTAGCGTTCGTGTCCGGGTGCCAACGGCAACAGCCCCGGTTGGATGAGGCGAGGACGGGAGAGGTCCAGCGGTGTTGTCATTGAACTTCAGCTCCTATGAACTGTGGTTGGGTGAAGGCGGCGTCAGCCTTCGGCTGCTTGGTATTCCGGGTCGGTGATCTTCATGAACGTCTCCAGCGAGTCGTCCTTGATCTCCAGCCACGGTTGCGGCAGCGGCGGGGCCATGGTGCCGGTGTTGGTGGATCGGTAGCACTGGTTGCGGAAGCCCATGATGTCGTCCTTCTTGTGCTGCAACCACTGCTTGAACAGCGCACCTTGGCCGAGCACGTCGAAGCTCGGGTAGTCGGTGGCGGCGACCAAGTCCTTGACGTAGGCGGCCTGAAAATCGACGTCGTCGTCGTGCGTCTCGATCTCATCCTGCTTGGCCAACCACTGGTCGATGTCCGCCTGCATGGTGGCACGGTCCGGCAGCTCGATGGTTCCGGTGATGACGTCCCGGGCGTACCAGGCCTGGGCGTCGAACATGTTGAAGGTGTAGTACTGGTCCTGCATGCCCAGGTACATCATCTTGGGGTTGTCCAGCCAGAAAATGCCCTTGTACAGGTTGGCCGGGTAGAGGATGTTGGGGCTGATCAGCCGCAGGTCGTCGTGCAGGAACGGGTGGTGGTGCAGGTAGCCGGTGCACATCACGATGGCGTCGATGTTCTTGGTGGTGCCGTCGGAGAAGGTGACGGTGCGGCCGTGCGCGTGCGTCATCAGCGGCTTTTCTTCCAGCCCGTCCGGCCAGTCGAAGCCCATCGGCGCGGTCCGGTAGGTGAAGGTGACCGACTTGGCGCCGTACTTGTAGCACTGCGAGCCGATGTCCTCCGCCGAGTAGGAGGCGCCGATCATCAGCACGTCCTTGCCCTCGAATTCGCAGGCGTCCTTGAAGTCGTGGGCGTGCAGCACCCGGCCGGTGTAGTGGTCCAGACCGGGGAACTCGGGCATGTTGGGGATGGAGAAGTGGCCGGTGGCGCAGACCACGTAGTCGAACTCCTCGGTCTCCATCCGGTTCTCGGTGTAGTTCATCGCCGAGACGGAGAACTTCTCCGTCGCCTCGTCGTACTCCACCCAGCGCACCGCCTGATTGAAGCGGATGTACTGGCGCACATCGGACTGCTCCATGCGGGCCAAGATGTAGTCCAGCAGCACGGCCCGCGGCGGGTAGGACGGGATGGGCCGGCCGAAGTGCTCGAGGAAGGAATAGTCCGCGAACTCCAAGCACTCCTTGGGACCGTTGGACCACAGGTAGCGGTACATGGAGGAGGCGACCGGCTCGCCGTTCTCATCCAGCCCGGTCCGCCAGGTGTAGTTCCATTGGCCGCCCCAGTCGCTCTGCTTCTCATAGCAGACGATGTCCGGCATGTCCGCGCCGTTACGGCGGGCTGAATCGAAGGCGCGTAGTTGCGCGAGTCCGGATGGACCCGCCCCGAGGATGGCGATGCGTGTGGACACGGTGACTCCCGTTCGTGTTTGGACCCCTGCTGGTTCTCGGCGTTGGGAACAACAGGGTACAGCTGACCCCTTCGTCGCTGCTGCGCTGTGACGAGCCTCACAACATGCCTCATATTAGGCCGTACCCGCGCGGTTAAACAAGGGACGAAGAACGGCCGGCGCGCCCCCTGCGCTGAGGGCGAACCGGCCGTGTCTCACGTGCGCTTCGGGGCGGCTAGAGCAGCCCGTCCAGCGGCTGGTTCTTGGCGAGCGTGACCGCGGTTTCCAGCGCGGCGGACATGGCCTCGTAGCCCTTGTCCTCGGAGGAGCCGTCCAGCCCGGCCCGGTCCAGCGCCTGCTCCTCGGTGTCGCAGGTGAGCACGCCGAAGCCGACGGGCTTGCCGGTGAGCAGGGAGACGTCCATGAGCCCGGCGGTGGCGCCCTGGCAGACGTAGTCGAAGTGCGGGGTGCCGCCGCGGATGACCACGCCGAGGGCGACGACGACGTCATAGTCCGCGGCCAAGCGGGCGCAGGCCACCGGCAGCTCGAAGGTACCGGGCACCCGGACCACGGTGTGCTCGACGCCGGCGTCCTTGGCGGCGCGCTCGGCGCCGGCGACGAGGCCGTCCATGACCTGCTTGTGCCAGCTGGCGGCGACGATGACGGCGCGCATGCCGGCCTCGCCGGCCTGTTTGAGCTGGGTGTTGTCTACTTCTGGGGCGCCGTGTCCGGCCATGGGTTCTCCTTGATGGGGTTGCGGGCAGAAGGGGCTAGTTGCTGTGTTTGAGCAGGTCCTCGGAAATGGTGTGGCCCATGCGAGCCACTTTAGTACGCAGGTAGGCGGCGTTGGTCTCCCGGGCGGGGACGGCGGTGGGCACCTGCTCGGCCACCCGGATGCCGGCCTGGGCCAGGGCCGCGACCTTGGCCGGGTTGTTGGTGATTAGGTTGACCTCCGACAGCCCGTACTGGCGCAGGATCTGGGCGGCCGCGGTGTAGTCGCGGGCATCCACCGGCAGGCCGAGGTGCACGTTGGCGTCCACCGTGTCCACGCCCTGGTCCTGCAGCGCGTAGGCGTGCATCTTCTGCGCCAGCCCGATGCCGCGGCCCTCGTGGCCGCGCAGGTAGATGAGCAGGCCGCCGTGGCGGGAGAGTTGCTCCAAGGCTGCGGCGAGCTGTTCGCCGCAATCGCAGCGCTGCGAACCGAAGATGTCCCCGGTGAGGCATTCGCTGTGCAGCCGCACCAGCGGGGTCGCCCCCTCCGGGGTGGGCGCGGAGAGCACGAAGTGCTCGATGCCGGTGCCGGATTCGGCGAAGGCCTGACCGGACATGGTGCCGAACGGCGTGGGGATGGGCACAACCGGCGAGGGCACCAGCTGGATGGCCGGCGGGATGGCCGGGGCCGGGCCGGCCAGCGGCGAGGTGGCCTCGGTGTAGTCGTCATCCCCGGCGTCGACCAGCCGGGTGGCTTGCTCGTGCTCCTCGATGTAGCGCACGAGGTCCTCGATGGAGACCAGCGGCAGCTCGAAGGCGTCGGCGAAGGCGCGCAGCGCCGGCAGCCGCATCATCGAGCCGTCGTCGTGGTTCAGCTCGGCGATCACGCCGGCCGGGGTGAGCCCGGCCAGTCGGCACAGGTCCACGGCGGCCTCGGTGTGGCCGCGGCGGGCCAACACCCCGCCGTCGACGGCGCGCAGCGGGAAGACGTGGCCGGGGCGGACCAGGTCCGCGGCGCTGGTCTGCTCGTCCGCCAGCAACTTGACGGTGACGGCCCGGTCCGCGCCGGAGATGCCGGTGGTGATCCCGGCGGCGGCGTCGCAGGAGAGCGTGTAGGCGGTGCCCTTGGCGTCCTGGTTGTTGCGCACCATCGGCGGCAGGCCCAGCTGGTCGGCGCGCGCGGCGGTGATGGGCGCGCAGATGACCCCTGAGGTGTAGCGGATGGTGAAGCCGAGTAGCTCCGGGGTGGCCTTCTCCGCGGCGAAGATGATGTCCCCCTCATTTTCGCGGGACTCGTCGTCGACCACCACCACGGGTTTGCCGGCGGCCAGCGCGGCCAGCGCCTCCGGGATCGGGTCCAGTCCCAGCTCGGCACCGGCCGCGACGTCGCGGTCGTGGCTGCGGAAGTCGTCCGATCCGGTCAGCGGGGTCAGGCGGAAGGGGGTGCGTGGGGCGTGTTCAGTCATGGTCATGGTTTTTTCGTTTCGGCGTGCGGGGTGAGAAAGGCGGCGAGGCGCTCGGCGTATTTGGCCAGCACATCGACCTCGATGTTGACGGCGTCGCCGATCGACAGCGCACCGAGCGTGGTTTCGTCCAGCGTGGTGGGGATCAGCCCGACCTCGAAGAAGTGGGTGTCCGCGGTGGGTTCGGAGACGGCGGTGACGGTGAGGGAGACGCCGTTGACGGCGATGGAGCCCTTGGTGGCGACATATTTGGCGAGCGCGGCGGGCAGCTGGAAGCGGAAGCGCTCCCAGCCGTCGAGGTTTTCCCGCTCTACCAGCGTGGCGAGCCCGTCCACGTGGCCTTGGACGACGTGGCCGTCCAGCCGGTCGGCGGCGCGCACGCAGCGCTCTAGGTTGACGGTGGATCCGGCGCTCAGCGCCCCGATGTTGGTCAGGCGCAGGGTCTCCCCCATCACCTCCACGGAGAGCGTCTCCGCCGCCTCGTCGATCTGCGTCGCGGTCAGGCAGACGCCGTTGACGGCCAGCGAGGCGCCTAGGTCCATGGCCTCGACGTGGCCGGGGGCGTGCAGCGTGACGGTGCGGCCCTGGTCGGCGGGGACCTCCGCACCGTTGCGCACCAGCGGGCTGAGCGCGGTGACGGTGCCGGTGCCGGTGACAATGCCGGTGAACATGTTTACTTCTCCTGTGCGGCGGGAACGAGTCGGATGAGGATGTCTTGGCCTAGCGGTTGGGCGTCTTCGATGCGGAAGGCGTGCTCGTCCCATGCTTGGCTCAGCGTGGCGTGGCCGAGATCGCGCACCGCGGCATGCGGGTTGTAGGCGGCGCTGCCGGGTTCCCCCGAGCCGATCAGCACGGGCGCCTGGTAGAGGTAGAGCTCGTCGATCAGGTCCGCGGCGAGGAAGGCGGTGGCGATCTGCGCGCCGCCCTCGACCAGCAGGTGCTCGACACCGCGGCGGGCCAGCTCCTGCAGCGCGGCACCCGGGTCCCGGGTGGCCAGTTGCAGGGTGTCCCCGCCCTCGGTGCGGAAGATCTTGGCGTCTTGGCCGATGCGCCGTTCGCCCATGATGATGCGCAGCGGCTGGGACTCGGCGAGCACCTCTTGCGGACCCTGGCCGTGGTGGCCGCGGGTTTGGACGCGGGCGTTCAGCGCGGGGTCGTCCGCTAGCACGGTGCCGGTGCCAACGAGGATGGCGTCCACCTGGCTGCGCACGTGGTGGGCGTGCGCGCGGGACTTCTCCCCGGTGATCCACTGGCTGGAGCCGTCGGCGGCGGCGATCTTCCCGTCGAGGGATTGGGCGATCTTCAGCGAGACGAAGGGCCGGCCGGCGGTCTTGGCGGCCAGCCAGCGGTGGTTGAGCTGTTCGGCGCCGACGTGGCCTGCGTGCTGGTGGACGGCGACGCCGGCCGCACGCAGCGTCTCGGCGCCCCCGGCGGACTCCGCACCCGGGTCCGCGACGGCGTAGATCACGGTGCCGATACCAGCATCGATGATGGCCTGGTCGCAGGGGCCGGTGCGTCCGGTGTGGTTGCAGGGTTCGAGGGTGACCACCATGGTCAGCGTGGCCGGGTCCGGCCGGACATCTTCGGGCAGCTTGGTGAACAGCGCGTTGAGCGCGTCGACCTCGGCGTGCGGGGCCCCGGCGCCGCGGTGATAGCCGGTGGCGACGGTGGCCGCGTCGGCGTCGAGAATGACCGCACCGACCAGCGGGTTGGCGCCGCGCATGCCCTGTTTGGCCAGCGCGACGGCATAGTTCAGGGCGTTGTCGACGACGCCGGAGGGTAGTGGTTGGTCCATTTACACGCTCATCCTTCCCGGAAGACTGCTCTTCGCCCCGGGGTGCGTGTAGGTTGTGACCTCATCATCGGTTGGCGGTGCGGGGCGAACCCGGCGGTGCCGCTGAACAACCGTGAAGATGTGACAATCCTTCGTGCTTCTCCCATCCAGACTTTAACTGTCGGTACCGGAATTTCACCGGTTCAACTTCGCTCGCCGAAGCGAGGGAAGGTCGCGGACTATCACCGCCGGTTCGGACTTACACCGACCCCGGAGCACGATTGTGTTCTGCCTCTATTGAACCACAGTCGGCGGAAAAAGCTAGTGGCCTGCGTCATAGATGACTCGTCACGAAATATTTACTTAACGATCGTTCAAGATCTCCTTTTTGGCGCCGCGACGCACTACTGTTGTGCCATGGCTGAAGAAATCTCCCGCGACGGAAACATTAATTTCCGCACCCGCAAGTGGGTGCGGCCGGAGGACCTGAACGCGAACGGCACCCTGTTTGGCGGCTCGCTGCTGAAGTGGATCGACGAAGAAGCGGCGATCTACGCCATCGTGCAGCTGGGGAACAATCGGGCGGTCACCAAGTACATGTCCGAGATCGAGTTCGTCTCCTCCGCAGAGCAGGGCGACCTGATCGAGATGGGCCTGAAGGCCACGCACTTTGGCCGGACCTCGATGACGATGCGGGCCGAGGTGCGCAACATGATCACCCGCCAGCGAATCTTGGCGATCGAGCGGATCGTGTTCGTCTCCCTCGATGAAGACGGCAAGCCGACCCCGCACGGCTACGACTGCATCACCTACGACCGGGACCGGATCCCGACCGAGCTCTGGCGGGACTAGGCTAGTCGTCTTCCGGCTCAGGCGTGAAGATCTGCTCGATCGGGCGTCGAAAGACTCTGGCGATGCGGAAGGCCAGCGGCAGCGACGGGTCGAAGCGGCCCTTCTCGATGGAGATGACCGTTTGCCGGGAGACCCCCAACAGCTCGGCGAGCGCCTGCTGCGAGAGCCCCCGCTCGGCACGCAGTTCAGCGACGCTGTTCTTCATGCCGCCGCCTCCCTGCGGACCAAGACGTAGTTGACCCAGAACGCCAGAGCCGCCAGCACGATCACGTGCAGGATGGTGATGTTGCCCAACCAGGCGATGCGGAACCACTCGCCGAAGCCGATGCACACGATCAGCCCGGCGACCGGCCAGAAGAACGCGCTGGAGCTAGCCTCGGTGACCCAGGTCCGCTCGATCGAGTGCTCGGCCCGCTCTTGTTCGCGCTCCAGCTTCCTGCTCCGCCACAGCACCGCGTAGAGGACGGGGCCGGCCACCAGCGCCTGCATGCCAACCACGATCAGGACGCTCAGCCACAGCGGACGCGTTGGCTCGGCCACATGACCCAACCAGCCCAGAAGCACCCCGACTACCACCATCACGGGGCCAGCAAAGAGAACACGCGCCGTCTTGTTCCACGTCTTCACGGGACTCCACCTTGCTTTTGCCTGTGTCAACTTTCCTTTACATGTAAAACAAGCTTGACGCCTGAGCGACGTGACTGTCAAGCACACTTGACACAGAGGTTGCTGCTAAAGTTCACCTTGGATCACTGTTGCGAAGAAGGGTGAGTTTCTTCATGCCCAAAAACAAGCGGGTGTTGGGCCTGTCCCTGATCGGGTTGGCCGTCTTGGCGCTGGCGGTTGTTGGCTCCATGCTGTTCCTCAACGGCGCGGCCGGCCAAGACTTCCTGAGCAGCTACCCGGGATACACGGAGCTGCCGGCCGGCACCCCGGAGGGCTTTCCCGCTTGGCTGGGCTGGCAGCACTTCTTCAACATCTTCCTGATGGTGCTGATCATCCGCACCGGCATCAGGGTGCGCACAGTGCAACGCCCGGAGGCCTATTGGACGCCCAAGGCGCGCAAGAAGCGCGGCGGCCGCGGGACCAAACCGGGCAAGAAGATCAGCATCGACCTCTGGTTCCACCAGCTGCTGGATGTGCTGTGGGTGCTTAACGGCGTCATCTTCGTGGTTTTGCTCTTTGCCACCGGGCACTGGAAGCGGATCGTGCCGACCAGCTGGGAGGTCTTCCCCAACGCGCTCAGCGCGGCCATGCAGTACCTGAGCTTCAGCTGGCCCGAGGTTGATGCTTGGTTCAACTACAACTCGCTGCAGCTGCTGAGCTACTTCCTGATCGTCTTCGTCGCCTCCCCGGTCGCCATCCTGACTGGCCTGCGCACCAGCGAGTTCTGGCCGAAGGACGCCGAGGGCCTGAACAGGCTCTTCCCGATGCAGCTGGCGCGCGCCGTGCACTGGCCGACCATGCTCTTCTTCGTGGCCTTCATCGTGGTGCACGTGATCCTCGTGCTCATCCCCGACGCCAAGACGCAGCTGGCCTACATGTTCGCCGGCACCAGCGAGGAAACCTGGCTGGGTGTGTGGCTGACGATCGCCGCGGTGGCGGTCACCGCCGGCGGCGTTTTGGTGGCACGGGCCGCAATCATTGCCCCTTTGGCGCGACTTTCCGGTAAAGTTACACGGAAGTAAGCTTCTTGCAATTGATGAGGTAACAGTTACCGCGGCGCTTGGCCAAGAATCTTCCCCAAGCGCCGCGGTTTCTTTTTTGACCGACCACGACCAATGAATTCGATATATAACGTGTTGACCAAGACAGCTGACCTTTTCCGCAACGCCCGCATCGGCCTACAACTGTGGACCCGCCGCCAATGGCTCATCGCCGCCGCCTCGACCGTGGGCTACGCCCTGCTGTTGGGCCTGCCGACCGTGCTGATCCCCAATAACATCTTCGCCCGCGACATCGACACCCTGTGGTGGAACTACCCCGTGTGGATCCTGACCTCGATCTTCGCCGGCATGCTCACCGCCAGCTACGTCCGGCCGAAGGCCGAGGCGAACGCCGCAGAGATCGAGAACGACAGCACCGCGGAGACCCGCTCGGCGAAGCTGGGCACCGTCGGCGGGGTGCTGGCGTTCTTTGCCGTCGGCTGCCCAGTCTGCAACAAGCTGGCCCTAATCGCCCTGGGCTACACCGGCGCGATGACCTATTTTGCCCCCATCCAGCCGTTCTTCGCGGTGGGCGCGTTGCTGCTGACGGCGATCGCGCTGCTCTACCGGCTGCGCGGCCAGGTCTACTGCCCCATCAAGCCGGTGCCGACGCCCGCCTAGCCCGCCGCCCGGCGAAGAAAACGGGCCGACACCCTTCCTTAATTACCCACCAGTAGGTAGGCTGCGTTCATGCCCACCACCACTTCGGAAAAGTTCGTCACGGCAGGCGCCAACGACCAGCCGCTGCACGGCACGCGCTGGAGTCCCGACTCAACGCGGACCGGTGAGAAGGCGCTGCTGATCGCGCCCGCCATGGCGACGCCGGCCACCTTCTACACGCCGATCGTGGGCTGGCTGAACCGGCAGGGTTGGACGGTCTACACCTTCGACTACCAGGGGCACGGGGCCTCGCTGTTGCCGGGAAAGACACTCGCCGACACCGAGGCTGACATGCTGACCTGGGGCGAGGACCTGCGCCTGATGGTCGAGCACGTGGCCGCGCAGGAGGGGCCCGGGTGCCAGCTGCACTACCTAGCCCACAGCCTAGGCGGGCAGTTGCTGCCCTTCGTGGACACCTCCCGGCTGGCGGCGGCGACCATCGTCGCCTCGGGCAGCGGCTACTGGGGTCACGCCGACAACAAGAACCTGTTCCTCGCCCCACTGCTGTGGTACGTGATTGCCCCGTACACCACCGCGCGGACGGGCTATTTTCCCGGTCGGAGGCTAAAAATCCTCGGCGATGTGCCGCCGAAGGTGATGCGCCAGTGGAGCAGCTGGTGCAAGCGCCGAAACTACATGTTCAGCGAGGTCCCCGAGCTGATCGATCGATTTGCCGCGGTGCGGGTTCCGGTACGCAGCGTCTCCTTCAGCGGTGACCGGACGATGCCGGGACGGGCGACGCGGGCGCTGGAAAGCTGGTACCCGCGGCACCTAGTGCACGCCCGACGCTACCGGCCGACCCAGCTCGGCGTGGCCAAGATCGATCACATGGGCATCTTCCGGCCCGAGTTGGCGAAGCTCTGGCCAACGGTGTTTGCCCATCTCGTCGCCGAGCAGGGCCGGCGCTGACGCAGGTTGCGCCCTACTTGGTGTTGAAGGCGATCATCCGCGCGATCGCCTCGGCCATCTCTGCCTCCGAGACCGCGAAGTTCACCCGCACGTAGTCGCCGCCGTCCACCGGGTCAAAGTCGAGGCCCGGCACAATGGCCACGTACTGTTCCTCGAGCAGGGCCGAGCAGTAGTCGATCGAGTTCTCGTAGCGTTCGGCCATTCGGCCCAGCGGCAGGTACACGTAGAAGGCCCCGTCGGCGGGGGCCGGCTCCCCGAAGCCCAACTCCGGCAGCGCGGCCAAGAAGCGTTGCCGATTGGCCGCGTAGGTTGCCACGTGGTCCTCGGCCGCCGCGTAGGAGGCCTCGGTGAAGCCCGCCACCGCCGCCAGCTGGGCGGCGTGCGGGGCGCACAACGCGATATTGCCCGCCAGCGCGCTGACCGCCTCCCGCAGGAACTCCGGCACCAGCATCCAACCCAGCCTCGAGCCGGGCATTCCCCAGTACTTTGAGAAGGACGAGATCACCAGGTGGTTGCGGTCCAGCTCCCAAGCCGTCACGGTCTTGGGCGCCGACGGGTAGGTAATGCCGTGGTAGATCTCATCGGAGATCAGCAGCACCTCGTTGGCCCGGCACCAGTCGCTGATCTGGGCGAACTCCTCCGGGGTGATCATGGTTCCGGTCGGGTTGGCCGGGGAGGCGATGATCAGGCCCTTGAGCGGTCCGTTGGCCGCCACCTCGGCCTCGAGCGAGGCGACGGTGGGCTGAAAGCGGGACTCGGCCCCGGTCGGCAGGTTGACCGGCACGCAGTCCACGGATTGCAGGATGTTCCGGTAGGCCGGGTAGCCGGGGCGGGCCAGCGCCACCCGGTCCCCGGCGTCGAACGCGGCGAGGAAGGCTAACACGAACGCGCCCGAGGCCCCGGTGGTCAGGAAGATGTCCTCGGCGCTAACCGCCACGTCGTACCAGCGCCGGTAGTGCTTGACGAGCTCCTCGCGTAGCTCGATGCGCCCGGCGATCGCAGTGTAGCCCAGGTGCACCCCGGAGGTTTGCACGTCGATGGCGGCCTGCCGCACGTCGGCGGGGGCGCCGGCAGCCGGTTCACCGGCGCTCAAGGAGATCACCGGGCGTTGTTCGGCACGCAGCTGCGCCACCCGGGTCATGATTTCCATGACCTTGAAGCTCGGCACCTGGCCGCGTCGCGAGATCTGCATCGTGTTGCCTCCTGAATTGTGCGCGTGGTTGCCCGTCACAGCTCCACAATACCGACCGGCGGGGCGTTCACTCCGGTACGGTGGAACTGGCGAGGAGGTACCGTGCAGGATTTCGACTGGGCGCTGGTCGCGGACCAGCTGCTGCTGACACCGGAACATTCGGTGGCGGTCGTCATTTCCGCCTGCGTGATTTACGCGGTCTTCCTGTTCTACATCCGGATCTTCGGCCAACGCACCCTCGCCGGGTTGTCCACCTTCGACGCGCTGGTGACCATCATGATCGGCGCCATCGCCGGCCGCGTCATCCTCGGCACCGCGCCCACCCTGATGTCCGGGGTGATCGGGCTGCTGAGCCTGCTGATCCTCGAGGGCATCTTCGGGGCCATGCGCTCCTTCACCCGCGGCGACCGGCTGCTGAACGTGCCGGCCCAAGTCCTGATGGCCGGGGACCAGCCCCTAGAACGGCGCATGCGCATCGCCCGGGTGACCATCGGTGAGCTGCACTCGGTGCTCCGCCAAGCCGGGGTCTCCTCCTACGATCAGGTCGCCCTCGTCATCTTAGAGCCGGGCGGCAAAATCTCCGTGCTCAAACGCGGCGAACCGATCGACCCGCACCTGCTGCACGGCGTACACGGGGCCGAACACGTGCCTGAGGAGCTGCTCCGCAGGATCGACGAATAGCCGCAAGTTTTCGGCCTAGCAGCGCCGATCGGCGGGCCTGGATGTGGTGGAATAGGTGCAGGCAGGCCCGCCGATGGCCTGCCGGTCAACGAAAGGTCCGTATGCGCCGCCCACTCGCCGCCCTGTCCATGCTCGCCCTCAGCGTGACCCTGACCGGTTGCTTCGAGATGCCGCAGCAGCGCTCGCCGCAACCGGCCCCGCCCCAGTCCTCGCCCGCGCAGCCGCAGCCCGCCCCACCGGCCTCGCCCACCACGCCGTCGCCGACGCCGTCCAGTAGCGAGTCGGAGAGCCCCGGCAGCGCCTTCGCCCCGGATCTGTCCGAGCCGACGCCGCCGGCCGGCGACTACGAGGAGGCCACCGCGGAGCACCCGGCCAAGAACGTGCCGATCCCGGTGCTGGACGAGGCCGCGCAGAAGGAGGACGACGCCGGCGTGCTGGCCACCGTGAAGTACTACGTGGAGTCCCAGGACTTCGTGAAGCAGACCGGCAACGGCAAGCCGCTGTCCAAGATCGTCACCGACGAGTGCAGGGCGTGCATGCAGTACGCGGCCAGCGCGAACTTCCTGACCTACAGCAAGGGCAGCTGGTACGTCGGCGACGGCGTGAGCGTCGAGGAGGTCCGTGTCGGCACCTCTCAGACCAACCCCAAGGTCAAGGTCGTCATGTACGACTTCCTTGAACCGGAGATCACCCTCGTGGAAGACGGTGTGGCCCGGGTGGTGGAGCCCGAGCACACCTACAACGCCAAGATGGCGCTGCGCTTCGACGAGGAGTTGGGGCACTGGGTGGTCATCGACGTGGCCGCCAAGCTGATCAAGTAGCCGGTGGTCCGATGAGCCACGAAGAATCCGCGCCCAAGTCGGTCACCGGGCGGATCCTGAGCATCCTGACCGTGTTCGAGTCCGGGCAGCGCTCCATTTCCCTGACGGACATCGCCGAGCAGACCATGCTGCCGCTGTCCACCGTGCACCGGCTGGTGGGCGAGCTGGTGCAGTGGCGCTTCCTGGCCAAGAACGAGACCGGCCGCTATCAGCTGGGCATCCGGCTGTGGGCGCTGGCGCAGAACACCGGCCGCCAATTGCGCGACGCCGCCAGCCCCATCCTGCAGGACCTGTTCTCCCTCACCGGGGAAACCACTCACCTGGCGATCCGCGACGGCAACGAGGCGCTCTACATCCAGCGCATCTACTCCACCAAGCGGGTGGCCCGGGCGGCGAAGGTGGGCGGCTCGCTGCCGCTGCACGCCACCGCGGTGGGCAAATGCATCCTCGCCTTCGAGGAGGAGTGGGTGCGCAACGCCTATCTGGAGCTGCCGCTGGAGCGCTTCACCCCCTACACCGAGGTGAACCCGGTCGCGCTGGAGCGCCAGCTGGCCAAGATCCGGCAGCAGGGCTTCGCCATCGCGCACGAGGAGGTGTCCATCGGCTCCAGCTCAATTGCGGTGCCGATCTTCCACACCGGCCGGCTCGGCGGGGCCATCGGCCTAGTGGTCTACTCCTCCCCGGCCCAAGAGATAACCAAGCACCTGCCGGCCATGCGCGCCCTCTCCGCGCGCATCGAGAAGGCCACCGAGTTCATTCCGCTGGAATCCCTGCACGACGCGCACAAGGATCTGCCGCGCGGCCCCGACGACATGCTCGGCTGAACACCCGGTCTCGACCGACCGACAGGTCACTTCCACTGAATGGAAGTTAATCCTCGCCGGGATGGCGTGAGCTGCACCACACTTAGTGGAAACAGTTTCCCATCCATCGGTTTTTGAGGAGTCGTCTTGACTGAAACCACGACCACCACCGGTTGCCCGTACGCCGCTGCCGCTTCCGGCGCCGAACAGGACTACCACGGCTACCAGCCGTTCCAGATGAAGAACCCCTTCGGCGCCTACGCGCAGCTGCGCGCCGAAGCCCCGGTCATGTACGACGACCGCGTGGGCTACTACGTGGTGACCCGCTACGACGACGTCAAAGCCGTCTTTGACGACTGGGAGACGTTCTCCTCCGAGAACGCCCAGGCCCCGGTCCGCAAGCGCGGTCCGCAGGCCACCAAGATCATGGACGAGGGCGGCTTCACCGCCTACTCCGGCCTGTCCGCCCGCCGCCCGCCGGAGCACACCCGCATCCGCTCGATCGTGCAGAAGGCCTTCACCCCGCGCCGCTACAAGGTGATGGAGCCATTCATCCGGCAGAACGTGGTGGAGCTGCTCTCCGCGATGCTGGCCAAGCCGGAGCAGCAGGGCGACATCCTGCGGGACCTGGCCTACGACCTGCCGACCATCACCATCCTGACGCTGATCGGCGCGGACGTGAAAAAGATTGACGATTTCAAGCGTTGGTCGGACTCCCGGGCCGCCATGACTTGGGGCGACCTGAGCGACGAGGAGCAGATCCCGCACGCCCACAACCTGGTGGAGTACTGGCAGGAATGCCAGCGGCTGGTGGCCGAGGCCCACGAGCACGGCGGGGACAACCTGACCGCGGACCTAGTCAAGGCCCAGGAGGAGGGCGCGGAGATCACTGATCACGAGATCGCCTCCGTGCTGTACTCGCTGCTGTTCGCCGGGCACGAGACCACCACCACGCTGATCTCCAACGCCATGCGGGTGCTGCTGGACCATCCCGAGCAGTGGCAGGCGCTGATCGATGACCCGAAGAAAATCTCCGCGGCCATCAACGAGGTGCTGCGCTACTCCGGCTCCATCGTCGCCTGGCGGCGCAAGGCGCTGAAGGACACCGAGGTCGGCGGCGTGCCGATCCCGGCGGGCGCCGAGCTGCTGCTGGTTATGGGCTCGGCCAACCGCGACGAGGAGCAGTTCGAGAACGGCGAGGAGTTCGACATCTCCCGGCCCAACGCCTCCGAGCACCTCTCCTTCGGCTACGGCATCCACTACTGCCTGGGCCAGATGCTGGCCCGGCTGCAGACCAAGATCGCGCTCGAGGAGATCGTGAAGATCGCCCCGCACCTGCAACTGGTGGCCCCGGAGCAGATCACCTTCCGCGAGAACATTTCCTTCCGCGTCCCCGAAGCCGTGCCGGTGCGCTGGGAACACTAACCTTTCAGGAGCAATAAGACAGTGAAATCCAACGAATTGATTCAGTTCTTCGACGGCGGCGTCGCCCCCGAATTGGAACAGCTGGGCGGCAAGGGCGCCTCGCTGGTGTCGATGACCGAGGCCGGCATGCCGGTCCCACCGGGCTTCGTCGTCACCTGCGCCCTGTTCGACGAGTTCATGGCCGCGCACAACCTGCACGAGAAGGTCCAGGAGGCCCTGCAGGGGCTGAACCCGGACGACGTCGACGAGGTGGAGGCTATCTCCAAGAAGGTCCGGGAGAAGATCCTCTCCGCACCGGTGCCGGCTGCCGCCTCCGAGCTGACCCGGCAGGCGCACGCCGAGCTGATGGCCCGGTTCCCGGAGCCGGTCCCGGTGGCGGTGCGCTCGTCCGCGACCGCGGAAGACCTGCCGGATGCCTCCTTCGCCGGTCAGCAGGAGACCTTC
>CAYZBX010000006.1:26911-32893 GCA_964476735.1 uncultured Micrococcaceae bacterium | reverse complement strand
GCCGGCACTTGGCGCGGATCTCCATCAGCGACATGTTCGGCGAGTCGTCGATGAACAGCGGGGCGTCGTTGAGCTTGCCGACGGTGGCGGCGATCTTGCCCCATTGCTCGTCCTTGACGGCGCCCTTGCGCAGGTCTTGGATGTACATGGTGCCCTCGGCGGAGATCAGGCGCATGGCGATCTCCGACTTGCCCATTTCGAGGGAGAAGATGACGGTGGCCATGTTGTGCTTGATGGCGGCGGAGCGGGCGACGTCGAGCGCGAAGGTGGACTTACCCATGGCGGGGCGGGCGGCGACGACGATCATCTGGCCGCCGTGGAAGCCTTGGGTGAGATCGTCGAGCTCGTAGAACCCGGTGGGTACACCGGTGACCCCGGAGCCGCGGCTGCCGGCGGCCTCGATCTCGTCGACGGTGGCCTCCATGATTTCCGAGAGCGCTGCGTAGTCCTCGGCCTGGTTGCGCTCGGCGATGGAGAAGATCTCCGATTGGGCCTTGTTGACGAGGTCTTCCACCTCGCCGTCTTGGGCGTAGCCGAGCTGGACGATCTTGGTGCCGGCGTTGACCATCCGGCGCAGCACCGAGCGTTCGGCCACGATCTCCGCGTAGAACTGGGCGTTGGCGGCGGTGGGCACGGACTCGATGAGCTCGTGCAGGTAGGCGGCCCCGCCGACGCGCTGCAGCTCGCCGCGCTTGGTGAGGGCGTCGGAGACCGTGATGGCGTCGGCCGGCTCGCCGCGGCCGTACAGGTCCACGATGGCCTCGTAGATCATCTCGTGGGCCGGCTTGTAGAAGTCGTCGCCGCGAATGACCTCGACAACAGCGGAGATGGCGTCGGTTGAGAGCAGCATGCCGCCGAGCACCGACTGCTCGGCCACGATGTACTGCGGCGGCTTGCGGCTTTGGGTGTCAGCGGCGGCGCCGGTGTCATACTGCGAGATGGTCAACGTTCACGTCCTGTGGGTTGCACCGATGAGGTCTGTTCCCGTTTCAGTATCCGCTGCGGCACCGACAGGATAGCTGGATTTGGTGGTCGCGGACGGGAGTTCTGCCCCAACCTTAGCCCCGAGTTATCCCCAGTTCCAGCCGAGTATCCACAGGGCTTGTGGGCTTCCTGTTGATTTGTTGTGGAACACGCTGTGGATGATGTGGATAACTTGTGGAGAGTTCTGCGACGGATGTGAAACGCGGCTCTACTCCCGCATGTTTTCGCGGTTCTTGCGGTGGTCGACCTGTGGACAGAAAGTTTTTTGGGAATTTTTTTCGGACCGAATTCCGGTTCGCGGTCCGGCAAAAAGTCTGCTAAAGGGACAATTCTTGCCTCGCGCCGCCGGAATTATCCACAGCTCATGCACAGCTTTGTCAATGGGCCGGCGGGAACTTTTTTCGCCGCACGCGCACGGGCCCGATCTGCGCCGGGTCAGGACGCGGATCGGGCCCGTTGGAGGGGTCAGTGAGGGGTGTTAAGGTTTGGCGAAGGAGATCGCGTCGAGGTCCTCAGGGATGAAGAACTCGCCGTCGAAGTTGTCCCGGCCGTGCTCCCACGCTTCGGTGCGGTCTAGGCCGGGCACGAGGTGGTGCAGGGCCAGTCGGCGGGCGCCGGCCTGCTGGGCGACCTTGACGGCGTCCTGGACCGAGGTGTGCGACTTGTAGTGGTGTTCCTTGGAGGCGCGGGACAACTCGTCGTCCTTGTCGCCGTAGAGGGACTCGATGAAGTCGAAGTCGATGGCCTCGTGCATCAGCAGGTCCACGTTCTTGGACAGGGTGATCATGTTGGGCGTGTAGGTGGTGTCCCCGGAGAAGGCGACCGAGCCCTCGGCGGTCTCGAAGCGGAAGCCGAAGGCCGGGGCGATCGGCGGGTGCTCCACCAAGGTCGCGTAGACCTTGACCTGTTCGTCCTCGAAAATCAGGAACGGCTCGCACTCCGGGGTCATGTTGTCGTTCGGGTGGTAGCCGGTCTCTGCGGGGATCTCGATGTCCTGCGGTGCGAACAGGTCCAGCGGGTTGGCGCGGCGGCTGTCGATGATGCGGTCGTTCAAGTCCGTGGCGTAGGCCTCCATGAGCTTGACGAACATCTCCGCGGTGCCGGGGGTTGGGTTCTCCGGGCAGACGACCTCGGGCATCTCGGTGGCGAACTTGGACAGCGGCGGCAGCATGCCGCGGTTGCCCGGGCCGAGGATGGGGATGGGCTTGTCGATCTTGCCCTCGATCTCGTACAGGCCGAAGATGCCCAGCGAGGCGAGGTCCACCGTGTGGTCCGAGTGCAGGTGGGTGATGAAGATGCCGCGCAGCTTGTGCAGCGGCAGGCCGGCTTGCTCTAGGCGGCGGCCGACGCCGGTGCCGGCGTCCACGAGGTAGAACTCGTCGTTGGGCAGCACGACAAGGCCCGCGATCGCCTACGGGTTCAATCCGTTTTGGCTGCGTGAAATGCTCGCAGCACGGGGAATTTGCGACTTTCACTCGCCAGAGATGCTCTCCGAACGCGGTCGGCGGCTCCACACAGCAGGTGTACAGGCGTGCTTGGATGAACACGGCGGGGAACTGGTGGCCTTGACGTTCAACTGCTGAGGGATTCGCCTCGTCAAGCGAATGCTCGTCCCGCCGAAAACGATCAGCCCGCAACTGAGCAGAAACCTTTAGAGCCGGGACTGTCCAAAGAAGAATTCGCAACCCTAGACATCCTGTGGGTTGATGGAAGAATTAGAACATGGAAAAGAATTTTATTCTCACGTCAGATTTGGCCCGTGCGGCCCGCGCCTTCACCAAGGTTTCTCGGGAGATCATCGGCAAGGCGGCGGGCCTGACGGAGCAGCAGGTCCAATACTTTGAGCACGGCAGAATCGACCTCACCCCCGCGGAGCGGGCCAGCCTGAAGGCCGCGCTCGAGCAGTACGGCGCGCTGTTCATCCCCGAGGATGACAAGGCCGGCTACGGGGTTCGCCGGAAGCTGCCGCGGGACCGCTACATGAAGCTGAACGCCTGGGAGGGCGAAGGCGGCGCCTAGGGTTCGCCGCGCTGCTCACCGGTGGTTTGGGGCCGAGGCGTGGCTCGCGGCTGCCCGCTCGCACTCTCCTGTGCCCGGATGCTGGTTAAAGCGAAAGCGGGGCCCCTCCACGGTGGGAGGGTCCCCGCTTTGCGTTAAGCTAACTGCTCGCGCAGCGCCGCAAGGATAGGGTCGCTGACCTTACTTGCCGGCTGGGATGACGTTGAGCTCGATGTCGGCCACGACGTCCTCGTGCACGCGCACGGAGGCCTTGTGGTTGCCGACCTGCTTGATCGGGGCAGCGAATCCAACGCTGCGCTTGTCGATCTTGCCCAGGCCAGCGGCCTCGACGGCTGCTGCGACGTCGGCGCCCTTGACGGTACCGAACAGGCGGCCGGTTTCACCGGCGGTCACCTGGATGTCGATGGCCTGCTCGGAGAGCTTGGCGGCCAGCGCCTCGGCTTCCTCGCGGTTGGCCACAGCGCGGGCGGCGCGTGCGGACTTGATGGATTCGATCTGCTTCTCGCCACCGGCGGTCCACAGGGTAGCGATACCGCGTGGCAGCAGGTAGTTGCGGGCGTAGCCGTTCTTGACCTCGACGACGTCGCCAGCGGCACCCAGACCGGATACTTCTTGGTTGAGAATGAGTTTAGCCATGGTTAGGTATCCCCCTTAGCGGCCGGAGCCGGAGTAAGGCAGCAGGGCAACTTCGCGGGCGTTCTTGATAGCCTGGGCGATCTTGCGCTGTTCCTGAACGCTCACGCCGGTGACTCGGCGGGCGCGGATCTTGCCGCGATCGGAGATGAATTTGCGCAGCAAGGCAACGTCCTTGTAGTCAATGACCTTGACGTCGGCTGCCTTGAGCGGGTTGGACTTTGGTTTGGGCTTACGGATTTCAGCCTTAGCCATCGTGGTGCTCCTTTTATGGTTGGAGCCCGCAGGGGTTGGTCTGCGGGATGGTGAATATGGTTTTGGTGAGGGTTAGAACGGTGGTTCTTCGTCCACGCCCGGGGTGTTCCAGGCGTTCGGGTTGGAGGAGGCTTGGCCGCCACCGCCGCCCCACGGATCGGAGTTGTCCCAGCCGCCGGACTGGCTTTGCTGCTGCTGTTGGCCGCCGAAGCCGCCACCGCCGCCAAAGCCGGATGCCTGCTGGCCGCCGCCACCGAAGTTGCCACCGCCGCCTCGGGAGGCGTTGCGGGTGACCTGTGCGGAGGCGAAGCGCAGGGACGGGCCGATCTCATCGACGTCGAGTTCCACGGAGGTGCCGGTGCGGCCGTCCTTGGTCTCGTAGTTGCGCACGCTCAGCCGGCCCTGGGCGATGACGCGCATGCCCTTGGTCAGCGTTTCGGCGGCGTTTTCGGCCGCTTCCCGCCACAGCGAGGCGCGCAGAAAGAGCGGTTGCCCGTCTTTCCACTCACCGGAGGCCCGGTCGAAAGTCCGTGGCGTGGACGCGATGGTGAAGTTCGCGACCGCGTGTCCGGATGGGGTGAAACGTAGTTCTGGGTCAGCAGTGAGGTTACCCACTACCGTGATGACTGTCTCTCCGGCCATGATTGGTCCTTCCTACCGGGTTGTGCTCTTCGGGTGAAGGGCTAGTTAGGCGATGCGCTGATCTTCCGGGCGGATGATCTTGGTGCGCATGATGTCTTCGCTGAGGCCAAGCTGGCGGTCCAGTTCAGCTGCAGCAGCCGGGGTGGACTCGAAGTTGACGACGGCGTAGATTGCCTCGGTCTTCTTCTGGATCTCGTAGGCCAGCGTACGGCGGCCCCAGATATCCAGGTTCTCGATGTTGCCGCCATCCTTGCGGATGACTTCGAGGTACTTGTTGAGGGTCCCCTCAACGGTACGTTCATCAATCTCTGGGTTGATCAACACCATGAGTTCGTAGGCACGCATGTGAACCCACCTCCTTCGGACTTTACGGTCGTGGTCTTTCCACAACAGGAGGTTCTTGCGTAGAAGGCTTGTTCAAGTGAATAAAAAGCCTTCAGAAGCTTATCAGCTAGTGGCTGGCGGAACCAAAGAAGGCGGCGAGCAATTTGGCGAGGTAGAGCGGGTCCTCGGTGCCGCACATTTCCCGGGCCGAGTGCATGGACAGCAGGCCGATGCCCAGGTCCACGGTGCGGATGCCCAGCCGGGTGGCGGTGATCGGGCCGATGGTGGAGCCGCACGGCATGGCGTTGTTGGAGACGAACTCTTGGACCGGGACCCCGGCCTGGGCGGCGAGGGACTTGACCAAGGCCACACCGGCGCCGTCGGTCGCGTAGCGCTGGTTGGCGTTGATCTTGATCAGCGGGCCGGAGTTCAGCCGTGGGTGGTTGGCGGGGTCGTGCCGCTCGGCGTAGTTGGGGTGCACCACGTGCCCGGCGTCGGCGGAGAGGTGCCAGGAGGCGGCGAGCGCCTGGTAGCTGGTCTGTCCCTCGGCCCCGAGGGCGAGCAGGATGCGGTTGAGGATCTCTTCCAGCATCGGGCCGGCGGCGCCGGTGCGGGTGGCCGAGCCGATCTCTTCGTGATCGAAGCTGGCCAGCACCGGGATCTGCCCGCCGCTGCGCGGGGCGGCGGCGTAGTTCAGCAGTGCGGCCAGGCCGGTGTAGGTGGAGGACAGGTTGTCCAGCCGGCCGGCGGCGAAGAACTCGCGGTTGGCGCCGAAGTGCGCGGGTGGCTGGGAGTCGGCGAGCAGGATGTCGTAGCCGGTAATGTCCTCGTGGTTAAGCTCCGCGCCGTCGACGGCCTCGGCGATGACCTGCAGCAGGTCCTGCTCGAACATGCGCTCACCGTCCGGGTGGGTCAGCGCCCAGATGGGGTTGGTGTGCTTCTGTCGGTCCAGCTTCAGGCCGTTGCTGCCGATCTCCCGGTCGAGGTGGATGGCCAGCTGTGGGATGCGGGCGATCGCCGCGGTGGTCACCAGATGGGTGGCGCCGTCGACGGTGTGCACGCGGCCGGCGAAGCGCAGCTCCCGGTCCAGCCAGGAGTTCAGCAGCGGGCCGCCGTAGATCTCCA
>CAYZBX010000006.1:0-26901 GCA_964476735.1 uncultured Micrococcaceae bacterium | reverse complement strand
GGCCGCGGTCGACGGGTTCGGTTTGAGCTTGAGAGACGGGGAGGCGGTGTGCGCGCCGACGATCTGGAAGCCGGCGGCCGGATCCGGGGTGGCCGGCAGGTGCCAGGCGATGATGGCGCCGTCGCGGATGACGAAGTAGCCGCCGGGCTCGGACGGGAAGTCGGCGGCTTCGCTCAGCTGGGTGAAGCCGGCCTCGGCCAGCAGCGCCCCGGCGTTGTGGGCTGCGTGGTAGCTGGTGGGCGAGTCCATCACGAACTCGGCCAAACCATTGTTGAAGTCTTCGGCGGACTGATTCAGCACGAAAAAGCACCCTTTGCGTGGTCGCGGATGAGGAGGTCTCGTTCGCCTATCACCCTAGTGCATCCGCTTCGGCGCGATCGGCCGGGACGGCACGGCGCGGGAACAGGAAGCCTACGCAGACGAGCACCAGTCCCAACCCGAGCAGCAGGAAGTTGATATCGGCGAGGTCGAAGAACTCGGCGACGATGACGGTGTCCGCGGTCTCGGCGGTGATGCCCAGCTCCTGCAGCGTGGCCTGACCGGTCTGCTTCTGGAAGAACGGCACCAGCACGGAGACCACCATCGTCAGAACACCCAGCACCAGCAGCCCGACGCGGGCGAAGGCGGCGTTCGGCTTGTTCAGCAGGACGCGGAGGGAACCCACCGCCAACAGCACGATGATGGCGCCCAGCAGCGCGAGCTGGCCGGCCTCGGCGATCGCCCGGTACGCGGTGGTCAGCTGCAGCGGCTGCTCCCCGCGCACCATGTAGGTGGTGTACGGCTCGGCGAAGCCGCCCGGGTCCCCCGGGATGGTCAGCGGCTGCGCCTCGGCGCCGTTGATGGTCCGGCCCTCGAGCAGGTTGATGTGCATCTCGGTTCCGGCGTTGGGGTTGAACACGCCCTTGTCGCCGAAGACGATCGCGGCGTACAGGAAGGCGCCTAGGGCGAGCGCGGCGGCGACGGCGAGCACGAGGCCGGCGAGCACCTTGTGCAGTGGTCGGTACGGCGGGGTCGGGGTGTAAGTCATGGCCGGAGGGTCCTTTGCAGCGAGTGATGTGCCCCCATCACCTCTAAGCGTAGGGCCAATCCGGACTTCGGTCACGAAGCCTACTGGCCGACGTACTCCAGCGAGTCTTCGAACTGCTTGAGCAGCTCATCGGTGAGCACGCCCTTGACGCCGACCACTTCCACGAAGGTGATGTTGTTCGCGCCCGGGTTCTCTAGGTACCACCAGCGGCCGACGCCCTCACCGCCGCCGGGCCAGTCGAAGCTGAAATCGGTGACGTGGGCCTTCCCGGCGCCCTGCACCGTCGTCTCTTCTCTTCTGTTCTCCTCAAAGCTGTCGCCGGGGATCTTCTCCCGGGCCTGCCAGCCCTGCGGGGCTTTCAGGCTGACGGTGCTGAGTCTGGCCGTGCCGTCGTCCTGCAGCGTGGCGGCGTTGTCCCGGTCGCCGTCCTAGGTCGCCGGGCTCTGCTCTTCCGCCTCCGGCGAGTCCTCCGTCTCGTCCGGGGCCTCCGGGCTCGGGGCTTGCTGCTGAGGTTGTTCGGCCATTTGGGTCTGCTGCGGCGGATCCTCAGCTTCGGTCGGGGTGCATCCGGTGATGCTCAAGGCGAGCGCACAGCACAGCGCTCCCATCGTGACTGCCGTGGTGCGCTTCATCGGATCAGGTGTCCTTCCGGGGCTATGGCCGTGATTCCCCTTGAGACCGGGCTGACCGTTCGTGATGGTCCAGAATCACGAGCAGTGTTGCCCTACAGATTACCCGCGCGCACGGCAATAGGCCATGGTTCGCGGGGTGGCACGTTGGCTGTTGCCAATTTGTTATCTGCCCTATGATGAAGCAATGAATTTCCGGGAATGTGCCACCGAGCTGCGCGCTGCTCAGCGGGATTTTGGGATCGACGACTCTCTGCACACCGTGCAGGTCGTCTCTAACCACATGCAGGCGGAGTTTGGTTTCAGTGAGCTGCCGCTGCAGCAGGCCCCGCTGCCCCTTTTTCAGGCGGACCCACACGTGCGGGCCAAGCGGGTCACCCGGGTGCTGTCGCTGATCGACCCGGACGCCCTGCCGGCGGTCCTGCCCGCCGAGGTTCGCGAGCGCGTGGAGCGCCAGTTCAGCGTTGCCGGCAGCAACAGCCTCGGGCCCACCAAGCGGCGCTTTGGGCTGACCGAACGCCGCGGCGCGTACGCCGAGCGGGTCCGCCAGGAGCACGCCGCCGGCCGCCGCGTCACGGTCGTGTTCGAGGAATCGGCCACCGAAACGCTGGGGATCGGGAACTTTCAGGTCTACGGCAGCCAGTTTCTGCGCGAGTATCTGTGGGCGCTCACCACGATCATGCCCGAGGACATCGGAGAGCCGGAGAACCAGCATTTTCTGCGCTGCGCCAGCAAGGAAGCTACCGACTAGTCCGCCTGCCCGGGATCGGCCTTTTGCCGCCCGCGGGGCGGTGACTTGACTCACAGCGCACGCCTTAACCGTTTCAGCGCACATTGCCCGCTGAGCCCTCGAATCCGCGGGGAACACTGTGATTGACTTTCGTCACATTCGGTCATCCTCAGCTGAAAAATAGAAGGTAAGGCAATGTCTGATCAACAAAATACCCTGGCCCGGGACAAACTCGGCGTCGGGGGAATCGTATTTCGCGTCCTCGCGGCGGTCGCCCCGGTCACCGTGCGGGTCGTCGTCATCCCGCTGGCCACCGCACTGGGCAACGGCGGCGGCGTCCCGATCGCCATCCTGCTGGTGGCACTGGCCCTGCTGCTCTTCGCCGTCGGTTACGCGCAGATCACCAAGGAGCTCACCAACGCCGGTGGCTTCTACGCGATCGCGGTCCGCGGCCTCGGCCGCATCGCCGGCCTGATCACCGGGCTGATCGCCACCATCGGCTACAACGCGTTCGTGGCCGGTGCGCTGGGCACCATCGGCTTCTTCTCCGGCATGGTCGTGCTGCCGGAGCTGTTTGGGTTCGAACTGGACTGGTTCCTCAGCGGCGTGGTCCTGTTCGTCATCGTGTTCTTCCTGGCCCGCTCCGGGATCGCCGTCAGCGCCGTCGTGCTGGCCATCGCCCTGGTGCTGGAGATCCTGCTGGTGTTCGGCTTCGCCATCGCGGTGGCGGTCCAGACCGGCCTGGACCCGGCCATCTTCACCCCGGAGATCGTCACCGGCGGTTCGCTGTGGATCGGTCTGCTGCTGGCGGCCACCGCGTTCATTGGCTTCGAGGCCACCGCGCTGTTCGGCGAAGAGGCCAAGGAACCGCGCAAGACCATCCCGCGGGCGACCTACGCCGCGATCATCATCATCGGCCTGATGCACGCGTTCGCCGCGTGGGCCATCGTCAGCGCCGTGGGCCTGAAGGAGGCCCAGGGCGTCGCGCTGGAGCACCTGGAAGACGGCGATCTGACCCTGATGGTCATCGGCGACTACCTCGGCCCAATCGGCGTGATCACCGCGCTGGTGCTCGTGGTGGTAAGCCTGTTTGCCGCCCAGCTGGCGTTCCACAACTCGGCCGGACGCTACATCTTCGCGCTGGGCCGGGCCCGGGTGCTGCCGAGCTGGCTGGCCAAGACCAACGCCCACGGCGCCCCGGAGCGTGCGCTGCTGCTAAACCTGCTGTTCGCCATCCTGGTGGCGGCGATCTTCCGCTTCGTCTTCCCCGACCAGCCCTCCATCCTGACCCTGGTCCCGGTCGGCTTGGGCTTCGCGACCCTGTCCATCATGATCGTCCAAGCCATCGCGGCCATCTCGGTTGTGGCCTACTTCCGGAAGAAGAACGACCCGCGCTGGTGGAGCACCTTCATCGCGCCGGGTCTGGGCTTCCTCGCCCTGCTGCTGTTCAGCATCATGGCGCTGGTGAACTTCTCCACCGTGGCCGGCTCTGACGAACCGTACGTCTTGGTGCTGCCGTGGCTGCTGCTGGTGGCGATCATCGGCGGCGTCATCCACGGGATGTACCTGAAGTCGAACCGCCCGGACATCTACGACGGCCTAGCCGACGACCTAGAGCAGTTCGACAAGGAGCTGGCCGAGGCGCAGCGCGAAGACACCGCGACCACCGAGGTCTAGCCGTGTCTCAGCCAGCGCTGACCCTGCCGCGGCGGGTCGTCATCACCGGGGGCGCCTCGGGCATCAGCCTAGCCTGCGCGAAGCTGTTCGCCGAGTCGGGCTCGAGCGTCGGGTTGATCGGCCGCTCGGCCCAGCGGCTCGAGGCCGCCGCGCAACAGCTGCGCGAGAACCCTGCGGCCGAGGACACCGCGGCCGAGGTGTTCTGCGCGTCCGCCGACGTGAGCGACGAGCAGGCCATGCAGGCCGCCATCGACCGGCTGGCCGAGCAGCTCGGCGGCGTGGACGCGCTGGTGATCTCGGCGGGCATCGCCGGGGAAACCGGCGCGCTGCTCGGCGAGGCCACCGTGGCCGGGTTCCGGCAGGTGCTGGAGACCAACGTGCTCGGCGCCTTCGTTGCGGTGCACTGCGCGCTGCCGCACCTCGTCGCCGGCGGGGGCGGCAGCGTGACGATCATCGGCTCGGACTCCGGCTTCGTGGCGGTGCCGGGCATGATCGCCTACAACGCCTCCAAGGGTGCCATCGTGCAGCTGACCCGCGCGCTGGCCACCGAGCTCTGGGAGCGGCACGAGATCCGGGTGAACAGCGTCGCCCCCTCCATCGTGGACACCCCGATGGCCCGCCGGGATCTGGGGGACGAGCTGCTGGACGCGCCACCGTTCCCGCTGCAGACCGGTGCGGACGTGGCCTGGTCGGTGGCCTACCTGAGCAGCGCCCAGGCCAGGGCCGTCAACGGGACCAGCCTGCTGAGCGATTTCGGCTACTCCGGCCGCTCGTCCTTCCCGGCCTGAACCCACACGCCCACGAAAGGAGCCCCATGTCCACGGATGCCCCCGACCAGAGCGTCGCCGCGGCGGCGCTGAGCCGGTTTGGTTTGGCCCCGGAGGCCAGCATCGAGTTCGTGAAGCAGCGCGAGAACACCGTCTTCAAGGTCACCGACGCCACTGGCGAGTACGCCATGCGGATCCACCGGCACGGTCACCGGCAGGACGCGGAGGTCCGCTCCGAGATCCTCTTCATGGAGGCGCTCTGGGCCGCTGCGCTGCCGGTCTCAGAGGTCATCCGGACCGTGACCGGCGACCCGTTCGCCACCGTCCCGGACCGGCAGGGCCGGCAAGTACAGGTGGACCTGCAGCGCTGGGTGCCGGATTCGGCGCACTTCGACGACTCCACCCAGACGTGGCAGGGCCTCGGCGCCACGACGCCGGAGGACTTCGCCGAGTTTGGTCGGCTCTGCGGTCAGTTCCACCGGGTCAGCGCCAACATGCCGCGGATCGACGGCTACCAGCGTGATGCCTGGGATCTGGACGGGCTCATCGGGGCGGCCCCGCTGTGGGGCGCCCCCGAGCGGCTGGCCGAGGACCCGGCCCAGGTCCGGACGCTGAACGAGGCCAAGGCGGTGATCGGCGAGCGCCTGACGGAGCTGGGCACCGGGCCGGAGTTCTTCGGCGTGATCCACGCGGACTTCACCCCGGAGAATGTGCTGCGCTCCCCCGCCGGTTTGACGCTGATTGACTTCGACGACTTCGGTACCGGGTGGTGGGCCTTCGATCTGGCGACCACCCTGTTCTGGTACTCTCAGCATCCACGGTACGGGGAGTTCAAGCTGGCGTTGCTGACCGGCTATCAGGAGCACTTCCGGATGCCGCAGCCGGCGCTGTGCGCGCTGGACGCGTTTATCGTGGCCCGCGGGATGACCTACCTTGGCTGGGCCGCGGACCGGCCGACAGACGAAACAAGCCAATTCCTGAAGGCCGAGGTGCTGCCCGCCGTCGTGCAGATGGCCGCCTCCTTGGTCACCACGGGACGAATCCGGAAGGTCCATTGATATGTCCACGACACCAGACGACGAGCTGCTGCAGCGCCGCTACGCGACCCTCGGGGAGTACTCCCCGCTGTTCTATCGCCAGCCGCTGCACTTCACCTCCGGCGCCGGGGTGTGGTTGACCACCCCCGACGGTCAGCGCTACCTGGACGGGTACAACAACGTCCCGCAGGTGGGGCATTGCAACCCTGCAATCGTGGCGGCGGTGGCCGAGCAGCTGGGCACCTACAACGTGCATTCGCGGTACCTGAACGAGGTCTCTGTGGACTACGCCGAGGAGCTGCTGGCGACCTTCGACGCCGCGTTGGACCGGGTGTACTTCACCAATAGCGGTTCCGAGGCCAACGACCTGGCGCTGCGGATCGCGGGCAAGTACACCGGCAACCGCGGGGTGATCGTCACCGATTTCAGCTACCACGGCAACACCGCGGCGTTGGCCGTGCTCACCACCGGGTTGATGGTCTCGGAACCACGCGGCGCCCACGTCGGCACCAACACGGTTCCGGACCTCGACTTCGCGGACGGGCGCTCCGAGCAGGCAATGCTCGCGGCCGCGCTCGAGCAGGTGGACCGGGTGATCCGCCGGCTGGAAGATGACGGCCACGGGGTCAGCGCGCTGCTGTTCGACCCGGTGTTCTCCACCGAGGGGCTGCCACGCCTGCCAGACGGCTACATCGATGGCCTGCTGGCACGGGTTCGGGCCGCCGGCGGCGTGGTGATCGCGGACGAGGTCCAGGCAGGTCTGGGTCGGCTCGGCAACGCTTGGTGGGGGCACCAGACCATGGGCATCGTGCCGGACATCGCGACCCTCGGCAAGCCGCTGGGAAACGGGTTCCCGCTGGGCGGGGTCGTCACCCGCGCGGAGCTGATGAAGAGCTTCAGCAGCGAGAACATGTACTTCAACACCTTCGGCGGCAGCCCCGCCGCCTCCGCCGCGGGCCGGGCCGTGCTCGCCCAGATCAAGGAACGCAAGCTGCTGGCTCACTCCGCGGAGCTCGGGGAACACATCAACGCGGCCCTGCACGCGATCGCCACGAAGCACCCGAAGGTTGCCATCGCCAAGGGCACCGGGTTGTTCTTCGGGCTGGCACTGCTCGACGAAGACGGCCGCGCAGACGCAGAGCTGGCGGCGGCAGTGGTCGAGGGCATGGTCCGGCAGCGGGTGCTGATCAGCAAGATCGGGCCGGAAGACAACATCCTGAAGATCCGCCCGCCGCTGGTGATCACACGCGAGGAAGTCGACCAGTTGCTGAGCGCCCTCGAGCACGCGCTCAACACAGCGCTGGAGGCGCGGGCGCGCTAGGCCTGCCGTCAGTCGTCGTCGCGGCGGATCATCAACACCATGGCGATCAGGAACAACACGACCGCCCCGAGCGGGATTAAGATCCGGGGGTCGTCGAAGGAAAACGCGAAATTCTGCGGGTCGAACAGGTTATCCATGCTCAACCTCCAGTCCTTCGGGCCGCCAAAACCGAGGCGCCACCGTTGCGCTAATCGCAACGGTGTTGTTTTGAGCGCCTTGGGCCAGATCGTATCAACTCTTGCTGCCGGCCGACCATCGGGGCATGCTTTTCCCAGCATCCCCAACCGTGGTCGGAAACCTCCAAAAATCCGATCGCCGCTGAGTCGCTGTAGCGCCACGGCATTGGATGCTTGTAGTCTGCACATCAGCAACGATTACCTGTTGAGCACCTCACGGCGACGAACAAAGGACCCATGCCTGTGACCGCCCTTCCGAACTTCCATGACTTGGCGGCAGATGTTTTGCGCGGCGTCAGCGTTGACGAGGTCCAAGCTCTGCAAATCCTGCAGGTGCCGGACGAACAACTCATGGACGTGGTGGCCGCCGGATCACAAATCCGCCGACACTACTTCAGCAACCGGATCAAGCTGAACTACCTCGTGAGCCTGAAGTCCGGCCTCTGCCCGGAGAACTGCAACTACTGCTCCCAGGCGCTCGGTTCCACCGCGCCCATCCTGAAGTACTCTTAGCTCAGCCCGGAGAAGGCGCTGGAACAGGCCACCCACGGCATCAACGGCGGCGCCAGCCGCGTCTGCTTTGTGGCCTCCGGCCGTGGCCCGGCCAATCGGGACATCGACCGGGTCGGTGACATCGTCTCCACATTGAAGGAGGAGCACCCGGATGTGGAGGTGTGCGCCTGCCTAGGGCTGCTGAAGGACGGTCAGGCCGAGAAGCTCCACGAGGCCGGCATGGATGCCTACAACCACAACATCAATACCGCTGAGTCGCACCACGAGCAGATCGTGCAGACCCACACCTACCAAGACCGCACCGACACCATCGCGAGGGCCAAGGGCGCGGACCTGTCCCCCTGCAGCGGGCTGATCGTGGGCATGGGTGAAAGCGACGAGCAGATCATCGAGGCGCTCTTCGCGCTGCGCGAGCTGGATTCGGACTCGATCCCGATCAACTTCCTGATCCCCTTTGACGGCACCCCACTGGAGGGCACCTGGGAGCTATCCCCGACCCGCTGCCTGAAGATCGTGGCCGCCGCCCGCTTCGTCTGCCCGGACAAGGAAATCCGGTTGGCCGGGGGCCGCGAGATGCATCTGCGCTCGCTGCAGCCCACCGCCCTGCAGCTCGCCAACTCAATCTTCCTCGACGACTACCTGACCTCAGAGGGCCAAGCGGCCCACGATGATCTGGAGATGATCCGGGACAGCGGCTTTGTCATCGAGGGTTCCGAGGAGGCCCTAGTGGCGGCCGCCAGCAAGCCGGTCCCCCGCCAGCGCGGCGCCGGCACCGCCGAGGCCCCCAACGCCTAGCCGCCGCTCGGGCGCCGGACGCTCGGGGCTAAGCTGAAGACATGGAACGTGTTGTACTGCTCGATGACTCCGGCAACCCGATCGGCTCCGCGGACAAGGCCACGGTGCACACCGCGGACACCCCGCTGCACCTGGCCTTCAGCTGCTATCTGCTCAACGACGCCGGTGAGCTCTTGGTGACCCGGCGGGCGCTGTCGAAGAAGACTTGGCCGGGGGTGTGGACCAACAGCTTCTGCGGACACCCCGCCCCGGGTGAGGCACCCGCCGACGCTATCCGGCGGCGCGCCGAGGAGGAGCTGGGCACGAAGGTCGAGCAGATCGAGGTGGTTCTGCCGGACTTCCAGTACCGGGCCACCGACGCCAGCGGTGTCGTCGAGAACGAGATCTGCCCGGTTCACGTTGCCCGGATCAGCGCCGATCTAGACCCGAACCCTGAGGAGATCGCCGAGTGGCGCTGGGTGAAACCGGCGGACTTGGTCGAATCCGTGCGTTTGACGCCCTTCGCGTTCAGCCCCTGGTTGGTGCAACAACTACCGGACATGCGCGCGGCGCTAGGCGTCGAGTAACACCGAGGGCGGAATGATCCGTCGGCTTGGGCTCACTCGAGTTCTTGGTTCCAGCCGCCCTCCGGCAGTGCGAGTTGCTCCGTCATGTCGTCGAGGAACCGGATGATGAGTTCCCGCTCCGCGCTGGAAAGCTTGGCCGCGGCGTGGAACCGCTGCGATTGCAGCTTGCCGACGGTCTGATTGGCCGCCTCCTTGGTTTCCTCTGTCACCGTGACGGTGAGAGCACGGCGGTCTGTGGGGTGCGGAAGATCTGCCCCGGACCAAGCGTCAGCACTCGCCCCGCACGCTGCCCTGCATCGGCTCGGTACCATCCTCCGCTAGGGAGCCTAGGGGATAGAACTTGCCTTGGACGCTGAAGGATTTTCCCTCGGTCTGCAGCTGGAAGCCCTCCGAATTCATGGTGGTCTCCATCGAGTATTCGTCATCGGAGGAGGCAAAGCTCTCCGTCACGCCGAGACTCACTGTGACGCCGCCGGTGTATCTGCCCTCCGCAGTGGCGAAGTCGATCGAGAGGAAGGCGTCCTCCTCACTCCCGGACTCGCTGCCCGGCCCATAGACGAGGAGATCCTCCGCACTGATGAGGCACTGTGTCAGCTCGAATTTGTAGCTCTTGCCGTCCACCTCGACGGTCGCAACCTTGCCGGTGGACTTCGCCGCATGGTGTTGGCCGGTGCTGTTGGGCTCTGCCGCGGTCGGTGACTCCTCGCCAGGACCAGCGCATCCGCTGAGCAGTAGCGGCGAGAGGAGCGCGAGCGCGGCGAGGTGAAGGAGGTTTCGTTTGTTGGGAATACGCAGTTATTTCATGTTCCGACCCTACGAACGGTCTTGTCATGATCATGAAAATCCTGCGTTTATCCCACGGCAACGGGAAAGGCAAGCACGCACGCGTTAAACTGCTTCATCTGAGTCTCGGCTGCCCACTGCTGGATAGTATTGAATCGTGGAAGGCGAATTCAGCAATTCGGTGCTCGGAAACCGGTCCGCGCGGGAGCACGCAGAGCATCTGCTGGCCGGTGGTATCCCAGTCAGCCTCACCGCGCACGCCGTGCGGGACTACCTCGAGCAGTGCCAGCTGGCCTTGACGGTGCTGGGCGCTGACGATTCGCCGCTGACCGTGAAACTCGGCGCCGCTCAGATCGTTGCGGCCGCACAGCTGTCCTCCACCCCGGCCGGGGTGGACGCCGCGGTCAGGAAGGCCGCCGAGCTGCGGGCTCAGGCGGAGCGCCTCCATGACGAGGTGGCTAGGGCCTACGCCGACTTGGCTTGGGGCTACGCCCATTCCGGCCCGGAGCACACCGTCGAACGGGTCCGGGTGGCGGGCGCCATCTTGGAGACGGCGTCCCGGCGCCGCGAAACCGCGCTGATCCCTGCCGCCTACATCCTGCTGCTGACCGGTCTGTTGGAACAGGGCGAGATTCGCGCACTGGATGTGGAGCTGCTCGAACAACGGTCGGCGGCCAGCAAGGGTCGGGGCGATCGACACCCTGCGGGCACCGTCGCCGCGTGGTTTCACTGCCTGCGCTCGATTCTGGACGGCGATGTGGGCGCGGCGGAACGCCAGGCTACGGAGATCTACGAGCAGGCCCAGTGCGAGCAGACCGACGCCTTGGGCCTCTACACCGCGCAAATGGGCATGATCCGGTGGATGCAGGGACGCTACGAGGACCTGGAGCCGGGCTTCCTCGCCGCCCGTAGGGAGTACCCGGAGCAGACCATCTGGATTGCCTCCCTCGCTTGGCTCTGGCTCATGCAGGGGCGCCGCTCCGCCGGTGAACGGCTCTTGGCCTCGCTGCCTGAGCCCGAAGACATCCCCCGTGACCGCTATTGGCTCTCCTCGATGGTCGTGTTGGCGGAAATCGCTCGGACCACGGGTTCCCGGGAGCGCGCGGAACGGCTCCGGGATCTGTTGCTGCCGTTCGTCGACCATCTGGTTCCGGTGGGCATCGGGGTCGCGTTTTGGGGCACCTGCGCGCGCACGCTGGGGCTGCTCGAGGAACGGCTGGGGCTGCTGGAGGACGCCCGAGCCCACTTGGAACTGGCCGTTTCCCTGACCGGCCGCGTCGGTGCCATGGCGTGGCACGCCGAGGCGCAGATCGAACTGGCCGAGTTCGCAATCCGGCACGACTTGGTGGATGTGGACGCCTACGGGTTGCTGGAGGAAGCCAAGGCCACCAGCACCGCCCGCGGTTTCCCCGTGCTCACCCAGCGGGCCATGTACCGGCCGCGCATCCGGGTGCTTGGCACCTTCGAGGTAACCTCCCTGTGCGGTGTGCGCGCCGAGTGGACGTCGCAGAAGGCCCGCGAGTTGCTGAAGATGTTGATCGCAGCCCGCGGCGTGGCAACCTCCCGGGAGGTGTTCATGGATGTCCTCTGGCCCGGCGAGGCCCCCGAACAATTGGGCAACCGCTTCTCCGTGGCCGTGAATGTCATCCGCCGCGCGCTTGACCCCAAACGGTCGCTGCCGACCCAACACTTCCTGGTCACCGAGGGGGATTCGGTCCGGCTGCACACCGAGCACCTCGACATCGATCTGGAACGCTTCTTCGCCTTGGCCGGGCGCCGCGACGAGCCGAGTCGGTCCGCGGCGAGGCGGCTGTACCGCGGAGAGGCGTTCTCCGCCGACGTCTATTCCGACTGGGCGGTGCGGGTGCGCGAACACGCCAAGCGGCTGCGCGCGGACTTGGACTGAGTCGGCCGTTTCAGAAAAGTGACATGACCCGCCCTATCCTCGGGGTTAACGGCAGAGTTGACGAGTGGACGGGGTATTCCGATGCAAATGGTGTCACCGAGCGACGGCACGGGACCGGGCGTGAGCGCCTGGTCGAGGTTTCTGGGGATTTCGCTGCGGCCTTGGTCGGGATTCGCGCCCTCTTCATTGCTGCTGCGCGGGGTCATTCAGGTCGCGCTTTTCGGTTTTGTCCTCAGCCTGCTGATGCCTTACAGCCTCAACAAGACGATACCCGGCATGCCTGCCGAAATGACCGCAAGCTTGCGGGGCGGGGCCGTCTTGCTCATGATCGTCTTCGCCCTAGCCTTTGTCCGCGGTGCCGCCCAGCTGGTGGTCGGTGCCGTTGACCTTGTGCCACGACGGACGGTGACCGGCACTGTCGTGAGCCTACAGGAGCGCAAGACTGGCGATTTCTTGCCGGTGCTGGCCCAGCAGGCCATCTTCGCGCGTAACAACCACGGCACCGATAGGCGTCAGCCGCGCACCGAGGTTGTCCTCGACACGCCAAGCGGCACGCAGCAGTGGACGGTGCGCAACGCCCGCGTCCGCAGGGAGCTGCTGCCGGGTCGGCACGTGCAGCTGGTGGTCTCCCCGATCGTGGGGTACGTGGCTCAAGCGCACAGCGTGCCACCGCATGCCTACTGACCACCAGTTGAGAACGTGAAAGGGGAGGGACCAGTTCGGTCCTTCCCCTTTCACCTGCGGTACTCGCGTTTGCCTAGTTCACGCCGCGTGCCCGCCGCGCCCGCAGTACCAGTGCCAGCCCGGCCAGCAGCGCGACGCCACCGGCGGAGACGAGCCACCAGATCCCGGCGGCGCCGGTGCTCGCCAGGCCATCGAGCTCAGCGGCCTCGTGATCAGCAGCATCTTGGTCCGCGACCACGGCTGCCGCATCCGCGTCGGTGTCCTGATCGCCGACCGGGTCATCCCCGCTTGGGGCTGGTGCCGGATCCTTTGGTGCACCGGCGTCCGGAACACCCGGAACCGGAGCGGCCTGCTCCCCATCAGTCTCGTCGACATCCGGCTGTTCATCGCCCGGCTCGTCCGGTTCTTCGTCACCGGGCTCAGTGGCTCGCGTGCCGGCCTCGACAGAGCCCATATCGACGACCCCATTGATGCGGTCGTGACCGCGTTGGTCAAGTGCCGGGGTACCGGTCGGGTCAGGGTCCCCGGCGTCGATCACCGGGCTGTCTGCGGCCGGCAGCCTCGTCGGAGTGAAGCCGCCGTTGTCCGCCACCGCTTCCAGCAGCGGGTCAACGTTGGTGAGGTTCCCGGCACCGGACTGCTCGATCAGCTCCGCGAGGTCGTCGGAGACGCCGTTCCAGAGGCTATGCTGGCTGACGAGTCCGCTGAAGTTGGTGTTGCCGCCATAATCCAGAGTTCCTTCGACCTGCAGTTCGGGCTCACCGGAGACGATGCTGTTGCGCACGTGCACCGTGGACGGCTGCTGGTCGTCGAGTTGGAACAGGAGCAGTTCCTTGTGGGCGTTGTCCGCGATGGTGGTGGAGCCGATCCGCGCGGTGTCGCTCGGCTCCGCCACACCGATTCCCACCCCGGCGGTGTGATTGTCACTGATCGTGGCGTTGGTCAGCTGCGCCGAGACATTATTGACCAGCGTCAGCGCCGGGACGTCAACCGCCGACAGCGATGCGTGTTGCGTGAGCACCAGTCCATTGTTGACCACGCTGACGGAGCTCAAGTTCGCCTCGGCAAGCCCCGATATCACCATCCCCCGGGCGGGCGCGTTCCGCAGGGTCAGCTCGTGTGCCGTGAAGCTGCCGGCTCGCTGATCTTCGGGCCCCGTGACCGCGAACGCTGCCTCGATCCCGGAGCGCTCGAACAGTCCGCGGGAGAGGTTCAGACTCGCCGCATCGGCCAGCTCGCCCAGAAACGCGCCACTCTCCTCGGCGCGGAAGTCGGCAAGGTCCACCGTGGCGCTGTCCCCAGCCTCGACGTCGAAGGCGTACTCAGTCTTGTTGTCCCCCGTGATCTGGGCAGCCTTGACGTCGATGGCGGCGGTGTCCGCCGCAGTGAGCTGCAACGCCGTCTCCAGCGGGCCGGTGGCCGTAACGCCCGTGACGGTGACGCTGGAGGTCCCCGAGCTGTTGATCGCCAGGCCGGCCAGCAGGCTGCTGTCGTCCCCGATTTCTCTGGTTGAACCGGTCTCGGTGATGCTGACGTTGCTGAGCGTGGCCGCGGCGTTGTGGCTGGTGTTCACGCTGAACCCGCCCCGTTCACGGAGCGGCTGGGCGGCCTCAACCCGCCCGGAGTCCGTGACGTGCACGTCCTCTAGCTGGGCCGTGGTCCCGGAGAACAGCCGCAGCCGCACCCCGTCGTAGCGCGCGTTGGCGGCCGTGACGTTATTGAGCGTCGCGGTGCTGCCGGCGCCGAAGCCGTACACGTAGACCCCGTAGCCGGAGGCGTTCGCCACGCTGAGGTTGGTAGCGGTGAATGCGTCGACGCCGTAGACGTGTACCGCATTGTACTTGATGTCCTTCAGGCTGAGATCCTCGATGGTCAGCGCCGCGATATCCTCAGCCTTCAGCCCGGTGTGGCTGGCCCCTGCCCCGTCGATGACGGCGTCGTTGACCCCCTGCAGGGTCAGCTCGTCGGTGATGGCCGGCAGATCGGCCGTCAGCTCCACGGTTCCGTCGATGGTGATGGTGTCTGGGCCCGGGGCCGCGTTGGCATCGTTGATCGCGGCGACCAACTCGGCGCCGGTGCTCACGGTGAAGTCGGCGGCCGGCGCGGGCGGTGCGGCCAGCAGGCCGGCGACCATCGCGGCGGCGCCAGACAGGCCCAGCAGGGTGGCGCGCGGAAGCTGCCGGCGGTGTGCTCGTAAGCGCACGCTCGGATCTGTAATCATCAAGGTCCTCTCGGATAATCCGGCCGGGCGCCGTGCGGTCGTCAGGTCACGATGAGGGCGCCCGGGGTTCTAGCGCTCAATACGGTATCCGCGCCGATGAGAGGAAAATGAAAAAGGGCTTCTGCCCTAGCGGTTCTCCCGAGCCGCGGCCCGGATCAGGATCCGCCAGCGCTCCGGTCCGCGGTCGAGGTAGCGGCTCTGGTAGCGGCCGCTGTGCCGCTCGCGCAACTGGTTGAGCAACGGAACCGGGTCGTGCGTGGCCGAGATGATCAGCCCAGCGCCCGGGCCCAAGCTTTCGATCGCGCCGAAGATGGCCGCGTGGCGGATGGCGTGCGGGATGGTCTGCACGTCCAGCTCCGGGAGCTGATCATCGTCGGAGCAGCCACAGGCGCAACCGCCGGCGACCCGCTGGTCGACCGCTTCCTCGCGTGAGCGGTGGATGTCGATGTGTGCCATGGCTACTCCTTAGGCCGCGCTGACTCGGTCTCGATGAGATCTTTAGGAATATATTACAATAAGTACCGTGGAAAATATTGAACGGCCGGACGCAGCTGCTCGCCCCCGTCGCACGTCCCGCGGGCGGCTGCACACCCATGCCCGCGAGCGCGTGCTGCGGGAGGTCGAGCTGCGCGGTTCCGCCACGATCGCCGAGCTGGCGACAGCCACCGGGCTGCACATGAACACCATCCGCGGCCACTTGGAGAGCCTGCAGGAGGACGGCCACCTGAGCCGCGAGCAAGAGCGCCCGAGCGGCCGCGGCCGTCCCGCTCTGCGCTGGCGGACGGTCGACCCGAAGATCGGCAACCCCTACGCCGGGCTGGCCGCGACGTTGGTCGACTCGCTCGCGGGCTCCGGCCCGGCCGCCACCGAGGTGGCCCGGGAGGCCGGCCGACGCTGGGGCGAGCGGCTGGCCGTGGAGCACACCGACGCGGGCTCAGCCACGGATTTGGTCTCCGCGGTGATGCGCGAGCAGGGCTTCGACCCGCAGAGCACCGGCGACGAGATCCAACTGCGACGCTGCCCGCTGCTCGCCGTGGCAGCCGAGCGGCCCGAGGTTGTCTGCACCATGCACGAGGGCATGCTGGAGGCCATCGCCCGCTCCCACACGCCGGGGCTGCGCGCGCGCCTGACGCCGTTCGCCGCCGACGGCCACTGCCTGCTGCGGCTCCGGGGCGAGGCATGACGACTCGGCAGGGCTCTTCGCTGCGGCTTCTCTGGTTGCTCCCCGCGGCGATAGCCCTGCTGTTTGGCCTGAACGCGGGGCTGCTGCTACTCGGTGTCCCGGCACCGGTCAACCACAATCGTTTTCCCGAGGTGCACGGCATGCTGCTCGCGCTGGGGTTCGTCGGCACCCTGATCGCGCTGGAGCGGGCCACCGCGTGGGGAGGCTGGCCCGGATTCCTTGCGCCGGCCGTCTTGGGCCTCGGCGGCGTGCTGCTGGTGCTGCCCGTCGTCCCGCTGATCGCGGCTAAGCTGGCGCTGGTGGTCGGGATGACCGCGTTCACCCTGCTGTACGTGCCGCTGTGGCGGCGGCAATACGATGCGGCCGTGCTGACCCAGCTGCTGGGCGCCGGGCTGGCGCTGATCGGCGCGATCCTCTGGCTGGGGCAGGACACCCTGCACCGGGTGGTCCCCTGGCTGATCGGGTTCCTCGTCTTGACGATCTGCGCCGAGCGGGTGGAGCTGGCCCGGATCACCATGGGGCCTAGCTCAGGGGCGCGGCTGCTGGGCCACGCCTGGGTGATCACCGCCGCGCTCGTCGTGGGCCTCGTTGCGCCGCAACCAGGGTCCATCCTGCTCGGTCTGGCGATCGTCGCGCTGCTGGCGTGGCTGATCGTGCACGACGTGGCCCGCAAGACCATCCGGGCGGTCGGCGCCACCCGCTACATTGCCGCCTGCATCTTGGCCGGTTACGGCTGGTTGACGGTCGGGGCGGTCGTGTTGCTCTTCGGCAACCCGGTCGGCGGCGCCGGATATGACGCGGTCATTCACGCGGTGTTTCTCGGCTTCACCTTCTCGATGATCATGGGCCACGCCACCACTATCCTGCCGGCCGTGCTGAAGGTGTCGCTGCCCTATCGGCCCGCACTTTGGGTGCCCGCGGGGCTGCTGCAGCTGGCCATGTTAACGCGTCTCTGGTTGGGCGACGGGCTCGGGATGCACTGGGGCTGGCAGGTCGGCGGGGTGTTGGGTGTGGCCGCCCTGCTGGTCTTCGCCGGCACCGCCGTGACCAGCTCGGTGCTCGGGCCACCCACGAAGGCGGTCGCGACATGAACCTGACGATCGCTGCGCCGAGCGAGACGCCCGCGCCAGGACGCGGCTTCTGGCCCATGCGGGACATCCCCACCGCACTGTGGCTGGTGTTGACCGTGATGGCGACGCTGGTGCATCGCAACATCCCGGAGCCGCGCTGGTTGATGATCCACCTGCTGCTGCTCGGGGCCATCACGCACGCGATCTTGGTGTGGAGCAACTACTTCTCCTTCGCCCTGCTGCGCAGCCGGGCGAGCGTGGCCGATCGGCGCGCGCAGAACGTGCAACTGATCCTCGCCAACGCCGGTACCGCGCTGGTCCTGACCGGGGTGCCGCTTCAGCTGTGGCCGATCACGGTCGCCGGCGCAGCCGGACTCATCGCGGCGGTCGGCTGGCACGGCTACACGCTTCACCGGCGCCTGCGCTCAAGCCTTGCCGGGCGCTTCGGCGGCATCACCCGCTACTACATCGCGGCGGCGGCGCTGTTGGTGGTGGGCGCGGTGCTGGGCACCGTGATCGCCCGGGGCGGCACCGACAATCTGGTCGTGGCACACGGGCTGGTCAACGTCTTGGGCTGGATCGGTCTCACGGTCGCCGGCACCGTGGTCACCCTGTGGCCCACCATCCTGCGGACCCGTGCCGACGAGAACGCGGCCCTCGGGGCCAATCGCGCGCTGGTGGTGCTGGTGGCTGGCGTGCTGATCGCCGCGCTGGGTGCCGGGTTGTCCTGGTTGTGGTTGTTGGCCGCCGGGCTGGTCGGCTACTTGGTGGGACTGGTGATCATCGGCATTCCGCTGGCTCGGGAGGCTCGGGCAGCCGCCCCGCACAGCTTCGCCGCGCTGTCCGTGGGGATGGCGCTGCTGTGGTGGTTCGGCTGCCTAAGCTTGCTCACGTACGCCGCAGCCCACGCCCTTGTTCGGGGTTCCGGGTTGTCCGCGGTGATCGAGGCGTTCCACGGCGCGGTGCCGTTTCTGGCCGCGGGTTTCGCCGCGCAGATCCTCGCCGGGGCGCTTAGCTATCTGGTGCCGGTGGTCTTGGGCGGCGGGCCACGCCCGGTGAAGGCCGGCACTGCTGCCTTCGATCGGTTGGGGCCGGCCCGGGTCACGGTCGCGAACGCGGCGCTGGTGGTCTGCGCGCTGCCGGTGTCCAGCCTGATGCGCACGGTCGCCTCCATCCTGTACCTGATCGCGTTGGCTTCGTTCCTGCCCATCATGTTCGCCGGGATGCGCGCCCAACGGCTCGCCAAGGCCGAGGGCTCCCGCTCGGACCAGCCCGGCCAGGCCCCCGCCCCGGTGGCAGGTCGGCGGGCCGGTCAGGCCGTCGCGGGCCTGCTGGCGGTGCTGCTGGCGGTGGGCGTCACTGCGGCCGCGGACCCGATGGGCATGGGGTGGCGGTCAGCCCCGGCCGGGGACGCGAGCGCCCCGGTCACCACGGTGAAGGTCGAGGCCGCGGACATGCGCTTCACCCCCGAGGTGATCGAGGTGCCCGCAGGCAACCGACTCGTGGTGGAACTGACGAACACGGACGCCACGCAGACCCACGATCTGGTCTTCGCCAACGGCACGGGCAGCAAGCGGCTGTCCCCCGGTGAGACCGAGACCGTCGATGTCGGGGTGATCACCGAGGACCTCGAAGGCTGGTGCTCGATCGTGGGTCACCGCCAGATGGGCATGACCCTCACCGTGAAGGCGACCGGCGCTCAGGCCGGGCACCAGCACGGAGCAGTGGACTCGCCCCGGACCACCGAGGCGGCCCCGGCGCCCATGCCGCACGGCGAACCCCCTGCCGACTTCACCGCCTTCGACGCGACCCTGCCTGCCCTGCCGAAGAACTCCGGACCGACAACGCACAAGGTGACACTCGACGTGACGGACACCGAGCTGCCAGTGGCTCCCGGTGTTACCCAAACGCTGTGGACCTACAACAAGACCGCGCCGGGACCCACCCTGCACGGGCGGGTCGGGGACACCTTCGAGGTCACGCTGATCAATTCCGGCACCATGGGGCACTCGATCGACTTCCACGCCGGCAGCCTCGCCCCGGATAGGCCGATGCGGACCATCCAGCCCGGGCAGCGGCTGACCTACCGGTTCACGGCCACCCGGGCCGGGATCTGGATGTACCACTGCTCGACCATGCCGATGAGCGCGCACATCGCCAACGGCATGTACGGCGCCGTGGTGATCGAGGAAGAGAAGCTGCCGCCGGTGGATCGCAGCTACGTGCTGGTCCAGGGTGAGTACTACCTAGGCGACCACGACGGTGGCGAGGTGGACGCGGACAAGATCGCCGCGCGCAACCCGGACCTGGTCGTCTTCAACGGCTACGCGAATCAATACGATCACGCCCCGCTGCCGGCTCGGGTCGGTGAGCGAGTGCGGGTATGGGTGCTGAACGCGGGCATCGAACGTTCGTCTAGCTTCCACGTGGTGGGCGGCCAATTCGACACCGCGTGGGCGGAAGGCGCCTACCTGCTGAAGCGTTCACGCAACACCGGCTCTCAGGCGCTCGGGCTACTGCCGGCTCAGGGTGGGTTCGTCGAACTCAGCTTCCCGGAGGCCGGGCACTATCCGTTCGTCTCCCACTTTATGGTGGACGCCGAGCGGGGCGCCCACGGCATTTTCAAGGTCCGGCGCTAAGCTCTGCGCGGGCCGAATACGTCTCCCGCATCAGCCCTTGTGGAACGGACCCATGCCGGGCAGAACCCGGCGCTCCAGCTGCCGCATCAGCACAGCGATCGGCGTCAGGCCCCCCGGAACCGAGCGCGGACTTCCGAGGCATGAGGCCCCGGGCGTGCATGCGGCCGCCGATCTGGGTGAAGAGCGTGACCGCCGCGGCGACCGGCCGGATGAAGAGCGTGATGTGATCGATCTGCCCGGCCGCATTCAGGTGCAGCCACTGGATCTCCTCGAGGTTGTCCCGGCCCAAGGTGTTCTTGCCGTAGAGCACCCAATCCGCACCGGCCCCGGTGACCTTGTGGATCCTGATATCGGTGAGCAGGTCGAACGCGGAGGCGAAGACCTGAGCGACGTCGTGCGGCCCGTGGAAGGTGAACCCGTCGGTCAGCGGGGACACCAGCACCACGTCCTCGGCCAGTTGTGCCTGCATGGCGGCGAGGTCCAATCGGCGGTCGGCCGCGACCCACGCGGCGATGGCGTCCGGCTGCGCGCCTGCGTTGTTCGTGTGCTCCATGACACGAGTCTACGAGGAACGCAGCCTAATAGATAGAGACACTATCTAGATGTGCTGGCCGCTAACGATCGGCGCAGCGGACCTCTCCGTCACCGTAGACGAGCACCGCCTCTTCGCCATCCTTCAGGAGGGCCTCCACTGCGGAACAGGGTATCCCCGCGGTGATGTCCTCGGTCGAACCGTCCAGTTCGACGCGCATCGTCGTGCCGTCCCAGCTCGCCTTCGCGTTCTGCGATTGGAGGGTCTTCTCCACGGTCTCCACAACCTGATCCTCGTCGATGCCGAAGACCCGTTCTTCCTTTCCGTCCGGACCCTTGGCGCCTTCGATGATGATCTTGGCCGCGTCACCGCCCTGCTGGTCCGCCGGCGCATTCTCCGGCGGGGCGCTGTCTGCGCTGTTGTCGGACCCGCAGCCTGACACCGCGAGCGCGAGCGCCAGAACAAACGCCGCGCCGCCGGCCCGAATTACCTTTGCTGGATACATACCTAAACTCCTTGTGATCACTGGCCGGATACGCCCCCTCCACCCAGCTGCTGCCTAGGCTAGCCACGGCCCTGTGAGTTTTCTGAAATGACTCCGGCGGGCAGCAGTGACGAATCGAGCGGCGCCGTCAACCAAAGGTGGGGCGAATGGAATAGTCTGGCCCCGCGTTCCGGCAGCGGATCTTTCCGGAGGCCCGCGAGGGCAGCAACGCGCCCTCCGCCTTGACCGCCGCGCTCAGCCGGAACCACGGCAGGTGCGTCGGCGGGTGCAGCGCCCCGAGCGTGAGGCGTCCAGCCAGCCTGTCCACAAACCTCTCGCCGTGGCGGGTCGCCTCGGCGGCCTGTTCGATGGCCTCGGCGTCGAAGGGCAGCGGCATCTGGATCGGCAGGACCACGGACGCGCCCGCGGGGAGAGTAATCGGCTCGCCGATCGCCCATCGATGGTTTACACCGTGCTCGGTGCCGCTGTTCGACCGGGTTCCCGCCTCCTCGTCGAAAAGGTGAAACTTCACTTCAGCGGTGGTGTCGGGCGCGGATCTGCCGGGCCGGGCCCTAGTTGGTGGTCAACTCTCCGTACGCCTCGGCGTCGAGGAAGTCGCCGGTGCCGGAGACCTTGACGGTGAACAACCAGCCGGCGTCGTAGGGGTCCTCGTTCACCATCTCCGGGTTGTCGGTGACGGCCTCGTTCACGCTCTGCACCTCGCCGCTGACCGGCGCGTACAGATCCGAGACCGACTTGGTGGACTCGATCTCCCCACAGGGCTCCCCGGCGGTCAGTTGCGCGCCCACTTCCGGCAGGTCGACGTAGACCACGTCCCCCAGTTCCTCGGCTGCGTAGGCGGTGACGCCCACAGTGGCCACGTCCTCCTGCAGGATCACCCATTCGTGTTCCTTGGTGTAGTGCCGGTCCGCGGGGATACTCATCGGCTCTGCTCCTCGATTGCCGGGCGAGCGACCATCGTCGGTGGTGCCCGCACTATCTCGGTGGTGCCCGTAACGTCGTCGTGACTAGTCGGGCCGTCGGTAGAAGGGGAGGTCGACGACCTCCATGGGCTGCAGGTTACCGCGCACGTCCACCTGCAGCATCTGTCCGGGTGGGTAACGGCGATCCAGCCGGGCCAGGGCGATCGGGTGGTCGAGGGTCGGCGACAGCGCCCCGGAGGTGATCGTGCCGACCGGGTCACCGTCCCGGAGCACCCGGTATCCCTGGCGCGCGGCGCGGCGGCCGGTGCCGGTCAGGCCGACGAGATGGCTGCGGGGGCCTTCGGCGGCCCGCTCGGCCAGGGCCGCGGCGCCGACGAAGCGCCGATCCCCGTGCACCAGTCGGCCCATTCCCGCCTCGTACGGGGTGATCCCGGGGCCCAGTTCCTGGCCGTACAAGGGCATGCCGGCCTCCAGCCGTAGGCTGTCCCGGGCTGCGAGGCCGCACAGGTGCAGATCGGCTCCGCCGGCCGCCTGGATCGTGTGCCACACGCCGATGGCCGAGTCTGCCGGCAGGCTCAGTTCGAACCCGTCCTCACCGGTGTAGCCGGTACGCGCGAGCAGCACCGGCACGCGGTCGATCTCGGTCAGCGTTGCCGAGTAGTACCGCACCTGGTCCAACTGGATCGGGAGGAGGGGGCCCAGGATCCGGGCCGCCTCCGGTCCTTGGACGGCGATCAGCGCCCGGTGGGGGGTGCGGTCCACCACGGCGGCCTGGAATCCTTCACCGCGGCGAGTGATCTCATCCAGCACGGTGAGGCGGTTGACGGCGTTGGCAACGACGAGAAACTCCTGGTCCGCGAGGCGATAGACGATGAGGTCGTCCAGGATCCCGCCGTCCGGCGCCACCAGCATGGTGTAGCGGGCACGGCCGATCTTCAGCCGGGAGACAGCGGAGACCAACGACACGTCCAGGGCGTCCGCGGCTTGAGGTCCGCTGACCTCGATCTGACCCATATGCGACAGGTCGAACATTCCCGCGTGCCGACGCACCGCGTGGTGCTCTGCCTTGTCGCTGGTATACCGCAGCGGCATGGACCAGCCGGCGAAGTCGGTCATCCGCGCACCCGCCTCGAGATGGACCGGCTGCAGCGGGCTCGAGTTCAACGCGGCCTGCGTCATGACTGCCCCCGGGCGCTTACTCGACTGGCTTGGCGGCGAGCACGTGGCACGGGGACTCCAGCAGGATCCGCTGGGCGTTCGATCCGAGGATCAACTTACCCAGCGGGGAACGGCGGCGGATGCCGATCACGATGAGTTCGGCGTCGGTGTCGATCGCGGTGTGCACCAGCGCCTCGGCCACGTCGTTGCCCCGCTTCAGGTGCCGCACCTCGTGGTCCACGCCGCTCGGTTCGATCGTGCTGCGAGCTTCCTCCATCGCCTCCTCGATCGCGTCGGAGTCCTCCTCCCGCGCCCCGTGCACAAGGACGAGGAGGCGGCGGGACCGCAACTTCGCTTCCTCGATCGCGGCTTCCAGTGCTGCTCGGCCTTCGGCGGTTGCGATGAACCCGACGACGACTGCCATGTTGTTCGCTCCTTCATCGACCTCGACGTGATTCGAGAGTATCGCGGTCGGCGAGTGCTGGGCACCACGATGGGCGCCCGGCCGGAACATCTACCCGGCGTCGGCCAGGTCCCGGGCCCACCCCGGTGGGATGCCATGATCGACGGCCCGGCGGATCAGTTGGGCCAACCGGTGCGTCGGATCCTGGCGCAGCGCCCGCTGCAGGCACAGGTCCGCCCGGGCACCGTTGCCCTCGTACCAGGCCAGCCACGCCAGCACCGCCCAGGCGGCGGCCGACCTGCCGCGGGCGGCGCCGGCAGCCAGTACGTGCACCACGTCGCAGGCACGGGCGATGCGTGCAGGTTCAGGTGGGGTGCCCCCGGGACTGAACACCTGCGCGGCGAGCAGGTCGGCCTCCGCACCGAGGGCCCGGGTGGTAGGCACCCCGGTTGCGACCGAGAGCAGCACGGCGTCGCGCACGTGACGTTCTTCCAGACCCACCTGTAACGGCCCTAGGCGGGCAGCGGGCATGTGCATGGGTGCTTCGGGGCCGGCTAGTGCCTCTTCCCACCGGGTGGCCAGGTCCGCGAGCCATGCGGACCTGGCCGCACCGGAGGCCACGTTCCGGCGGCGGCACCGTGCGGCGGCACGGATCATCGCCTGTCGCGTGCGGTTCTCGATGGGGACCGATCGCACCACCGCTGCCCGGCTCGGGGCGTAACTCATGCCGTGATAGACCATCTCCGCCCCGATCTGGCTCTGTTCGATCCGGGCCAACGGGTGTCCTCCGGCCGGACAGCATGGCTCGTCGCGGCACTCCAGGCATCGGTAGGTGTCACCGGAGACGACCCAGATGCGGCTCGGGTCCGCAGCGATGCCGCCGGCCAGCCACCACCGCACCGTGGTCGCGGCCGGACCGGGCGGGGACGTACCAGGTTCCAGGGGTTCGGCGGTATAGAGCGCCAGGAACACGGCCCCGGCGCCGTCGCTGCGCAGGTGGGCGAGCATGTCGGCGCGGACTGCCTCCCGGTAGTCCCGGTCCGGATGGGCCAGGTCGGCCAGATCTACGCGCGCCACCAAGCCCGGGGTCCATCGGGACGAAGCCGCGTCGGGCCCACCGGAGGCTCGCACCGAGAAGAACACCGCTGACTCCTCCGGCCAGAAACCCAGCCGGTAGGGCAGGTAGGCCATCAACTCCTTCGGATCGTCGAGACGGAGGACCACGGTCGGCTTTTTCGAGGTAGGCATGGCGGCAGTCCAGTGCACGCGCACCGGACCCGGTACCCCGGCGCGCTTCCGGTGTGGACAGCCACCACAGATGCTCATCCCCTGTGGATCGGGTTCCCGCCGGGCCGGTAGGCGGGGTCGATGGCGGAGGATCGGCCCTGGCTGGGTAGGCTCGTGGGGGTGAGACACCTTCCCGCCACCACCGAGCCTGCCGCGACGTTGACGTGGTTGCGCGAGACCGTCTCCACCGAGCTGACACGGGCGATCGAGGAGTCCGAGCGACGCACCGCGCACGTCGGGCCGGAGGTGTCCGCGGCGTACACGGTCGCCAAGCGCTTACTCGCCGGAGGCAAGCGATTACGAGCCGCCTTCGCCTTTCTGGGCTGGGCCGGCCACGGCCGAACGGCCGAACCCGATGTGGCGCTGCGCGCCGGCGTGGGGTTGGAATTCTTCCAGCTGGCCGCGCTGGTGCATGACGACCTCATCGACGCCTCTGAGACCCGGCGCGGGATTCCCGCCGCCCACCATCAGTTCGCGCAGCGGTACCGGGACGAGCGGATGCTGCACGACGCGCAGGGGTTCGGGCAGGCTGCGGCGATCCTGTTGGGCGATTTGCTCGTGGTGCTCGCCAACCACGAACTGGGAGCGGCAACGGCCTCGGTGCCCGGTCCGGCCGGGGAGCGTGCGCACCGGCTCATCACCGACATGATGAGTGAGGTCACGCTAGGGCAGTACCTGGACATCTACGCCCAGTCGGCACCCTGGTCCTCCCGGGCCGAGGACGACGTCGATCGTGCGCACCGGGTGGTGCGGTCCAAGTCCGCGCGCTACAGCGTGGAGCACCCGATGCTGATCGGTGCTGCGATGGCGGGCGCTGACGACGCCGAACTGGCCGCCACCAGTGCGGTCGGTCTACCGATCGGGGAAGCCTTCCAGATGCGCGACGACGTTCTGGGCATCTTCGGCGATCCCGAGGTCACCGGTAAGCCGAGCGGGGACGATCTTCGCGAGGGCAAGCGCACCCTGTTGATCACCACGGCGCTGGCCAACTCCCCCGGCCCGGACGCGGACCGCATCCGCGGCGTGCTGGGCGGGCCCGTGACCGACGAGGATCTGCGCGAGGTCCGCCGGATCCTTACCGACTCCGGCGCCGTCGCGCAGGTAGAGGCACTGATCAGCGCACGTGCCGAGGAAGCGATGGCGGCGATCGAGTCCTCCGGGTGGCCGGCCGCTGTCCAGGATCTGGCTCGGTACCTGGCCAGGGCCGCCATCGAACGCACCACCTGAGGCTCAGCGGACGCCGGCCCGCCGGACACCCGCGACCGGGCGGCTACGGCATCGGCCGCTCCCCCGTACTCCCGTGGCGCCGGTAGCGCGTGGTGCCGATCGCCTCGACCTCTCCCGCCTGGCCGGGGGCCGGAACGGGAGCGGCCGCGTCCGCGGCATATTCCCGGGGCGCTCGGGCTGCATTTTCCTCTGACCTTGTGGCCCACTACCAGGTCACGGTACTGTCACAGCCTTAACACCTGTCACATCCATCACTTGATGAACTTGTGGCTCATCTATCACGGGGAGAAGTCGAGGAATGAGCTCTAGGAGTAACGCGCGTCGTGCCCGTCCCAAGCGCAGGCGGCTCACCACCTTCGGAGCACTGGGCGCTGCCACAGCGGTCGGTCTGGCCGGCGCGCCAGCGGCCGGGGCAGCCGAACCAGTGCAGACCGGCTCCGGCGACGCTCTCGCTTCCCTCCGGGCGCCCGGACAGATCAGCAGTCAGTTGCTGGCCGGCACCTCGCTGACCGCCTCGAGCGCCCGAGCCGCGGGAATCACACCGCTGCGCAACTCCGAGACGCTGTACACCGTGCGCGCCGGGGACACCGTCAGCCACCTCGCGCTGCGCTACGGGACCACCGTGTCTCGCATCGTGTCCCAGAACAACCTCGACTCCTCGGCCCGCATCCGCGTGGGTCAGGTCCTTCGCATCGGCGGACAGGACTCCTCCAGCGCGAGTTCAGGTAGCGCGTCCACGTCCTCGAGCAGTTCTCGATCGGCCACCACCCACACCGTGCGCGCCGGGGACACCGTGTGGGCGTTGGCGCGGCAGTACAACACCACGGTCGGCGCGATCATCTCCGCCAACGATCTGGGCTCCAACGCCCTGATCCGCATCGGCCAGCGCCTGACCATCCCCGGATCCTCCAGTTCCGGCGGATCCAGCAGCAGCGGATCCAGTTCCGGCGGGTCCAGTTCGAGCGGGTCCAGTAGTTCCAGCAACTCCGGGTCGGCCACCACCCACACCGTGCGCGCCGGGGACACCGTGGGCCACCTCGCCCTGCGGTACGGCACCAGCACCTCGGCGATCATCTCGGCCAACAACCTGGGCTCCAACGCCCTGATCCGCATCGGCCAGCGCCTGACCATCCCCGGATCCT
>CAYZBX010000005.1:0-36305 GCA_964476735.1 uncultured Micrococcaceae bacterium | reverse complement strand
TAGCCGGTCACGCTAGGCGCGCGGTACCTCGAAGTGCTCGAGCCGGGCGTCCCGGCCGTCGAGTTCAGCCCAGGCGCCGTCGAAGCTGAAGGCACATAGTCCCAGCGGCGGATAGTTGGAGGCCATGGCCAGCACGGCGTCTTCGTCCGAGTCGGCCGCGGACAACCGCATGGCCACGTCTTGGACGGTTGGCATGTGCCCGACGATCAGCAACGTGTGCACCGTCTCCGGGGTCTCGTTGATGATGCTGATGAGCTGCGCCGCGGCGGCGCCGTAGATCCGCGAGTCGAGGTACGGTGTGGGCGCTTGTTCGCCCAATTGCTCGCAGACCCATAGACAGGTTTGCCGCGTACGCAAGGCGTCGGAGCAAACGATGGCATCCGGCACCCAGCCGTGCTCCCGCAGCCAGCGACCGGCATGCGGCGCGTCCGCAGCACCGGAAGTCGCGAGCGGGCGCAGCCTGTCGCCAGCCTCGTGGGCCAGCGCGGTCGGGGTCAGCTCTGGGTCATGCGGCGAGGTCTGAAAAAGCCGTGCCTGATCGCCGATGAGATCCTCCACGTCCAGCGCCGGCGCGTAATCCGCCTTAGCGTGGCGCAGGAGAATCAGTCGTTTGCTCATCTAGATCGTGTATTCCGGCGCGGCCCAGACCACGACTTCGGGGTGCTCGTAGAAGCGGTACCCCTGGCCGCGGACGGTGCGCACGGTATTGGAGAGCCGGCCAAGCTTGGCGCGCAGGCGACGGATGTGCACGTCGATGGTGCGCTCATTCGGGACCTCGTCGGAGTTCCGCCAGAGCGTGTCCAGCAGTTCATCACGGCTGACGGTCTTGTCCGCGTTCTCCACGAGGTAGTTCAGCAGCTCGAATTCCTTGAAAGTCAGGTTCAGCACCTCGCCATCGAGCTGGACCTCTCGCCGGGACAGGTCGATGAGCACGCCGGAGGGCTGCGCGGATTGCTGCATCTGTGGCTGTTCGGCGCGGGCACCGCGACCCACCGTTGGGTCGCCGAGCACGAGCCGGACGACCTCAAGGTCGTCGCCCTTGGCGGTGGAGGGCGCCAGCGCCACGGCCGCATGGGTCTTGGCGGTCGGCGCGAGGGCCTGGATCTCCCGGCGAACCTGAGCGGCCAAGCGGGACAGCGTCAGTTGGTGCCCCGCGGCGGATTCCTCGTCGAGCCCCACATAGATGACGAAGCCTCGAGCGACGGTGTCTTGGGTAACGGCCTGCGGCCCGGGGACACCGGTTGGCGCGATCATGGTTGCTGGCTCCTCGTCCGTGCGGCTGGAGTACATCGCTCCGCCGCGCTCGATGCGGCGCGCATATTCTGGGCGAAGCTGCTTGGCCTGCGCGGCGCGCTTTTGGGCGTTACGGACGGAGATGTGGTTGTACCCAGGCGATACGGACATGCGATGTCTTCCTGCTTCACTGCGACTTTAGGTTACTTGCTGACCGAAGTTTCGCGCTGTTGCGACCAGAACTTCTGCGCCCCCTCCAGCAATGCGTCGAAACCTTGGCTGATTCCAACGAATCGCTGAACCTTGGAGAATCCATAAGAGAGACTCACAAGTTTGAGTGTGCGGTGTAACAAACAGAATTGGCAAGTAACATTCTTCACCGAATCTCACTATGTGAGAATTTATAACAATTTTGTGATGAAGCTCACATAAATTCGAGCGTGAAACATTTGCTCAACATTTCTCCAGGCCACCTGAAACAAGTGTTTCACAGTAAGCTCGGCTGACGAACGCATTAACGCGCTATTAACGTCAGAGAGCCGAGAAATACGCAGTTTTTTAGGCAAGTATTACTCACGGGTAGGCATTCGCGCGAGCAAGAAACCGACACGTCACGCAAATGCACAACGTCACCCTAAAATCAAGAACCTCGCCGAAGGCGCGCCTCACATGCGACACGATTTTCATATACTCCAAGACTAAAAATATTGTCAAGGGGTGCGTTCCGTTCTATTCGGAAGATCCGAAGAGACGGTCCCCGGCGTCGCCCAATCCGGGACGGATGTATGCAGTTTCGGTCAGTCCTTCATCGAGCGAAGCGATGTACAGGTCCACGTCAAGGTCGCTGGCCTTCTCCTGTAACTGGGCGATTCCTTCCGGTGCCGCCACGATGCAGATGCAGCTCAGCGATGCCGCTCCAGCCTCGCGGAGATAGTGCAGCGCCGCCACCATGGTGTTGCCGGTGGCGAGCATCGGATCCAGGATGAACACGTGCCGGCCGGTGAGATCCTTGGGCAGGCGCTCGGCATAGGTTTCGATCTCGAGGGTCTCCTCGTTGCGCACCATGCCGAGGAAGCCCACCTCGGCCTCCGGCAGAAACTTACTCATGCCTTCGAGCATGCCGAGCCCGGCCCGCAGGATGGGCACGATCAGCGGGGTTTCGCCGCTGAGCTCCACGCCAACGGTGTCACAGACCGGCGTGGTGATATTAGTCGGCGCGGTAGGCAGCTTGGCCGTGGCAGGGAAGGCCAGCAGCTGAACAAGCTCGTTGGTCAGCTGACGGAATCCGGTGGCCGTGGTGTTCTGGTCCCGTAGCTGGGTGAGCTTGTGAGCGATGAGCGGGTGGTCAACCTGGTGAATGCGCATGCCCCAAATCTAGCAGCGGTGTTCTAGTGTTGGTTGGTGTGAGGGAGGAATTCTTGCAGGCCCGTTTTGGCCCGTGGCTGGAGCTTGCGTTCGAGCAGGCCGAACGTTGCGCTGCCAGCGGCGACGTCCCGGTGGGCGCCGTCGTCCTCGATGCGCGCGGCGAGGTCATCGGCCGCGGCCACAATCAGCGCGAGGCCAGACAAGATCCCTGCGCCCACGCTGAGGTCCTCGCCCTCCAGGAGGCGGCCGCCGCCCGGAACAGCTGGCGGCTGGAGGACTGCACGCTCGTGGTGACACTGGAGCCGTGCGTGATGTGCGCCGGCGCCATCTGGCTGGCGCGGATCCCGCGGCTGGTGTTCTCCGCCTGGGAGCCGAAGACGGGAGCCGTTGGCAGCCTGTACGACCCGTTGCGTGACGGGGTGTTGAACCATCAGGTCGAGGTCTACGGCGGTCTCGAGCTGGCGCGCGGGCAGCGCCTGCTGCAAGACTTCTTTGCCCAGCAGCGCCGCATCCAGCCGTGAGAGCCGCCCCGGTTTCGTGCCCGGTTTCCAGATGCGATACACTACAACAGTTTGGTGACGTGTCCGAGCGGCCGAAGGTGCAACACTCGAAATGTTGTGTGCAGTGACCCTGCACCGTGGGTTCAAATCCCACCGTCACCGCCAAGGCGAAGGTCCTGACCGGGTTTCCAAGAACCCGATCAGGACCTTTTCGTTTAAGTGTTCCGGCCGTCCGAGCTCAGCCTGCGTCCCGCACGGACGTACGCCGTGCCCGATTGTTCCTACGGTCCTTGACGGCCCACCAGATGCGGTGCGCCAAGATGACCACCGCAGCCCAGGCCAGCCCCAGCAGGAACGCCGCCAACACGTCGGAGAACCAGTGGTGCGCCAGATAGATGCGGCTCAGCCCCATGGCGATCACAAAGGCCCCGCACAACGCAATCGCCAAGATCCGCTGCCAAGCCTTGGTGAACTCGATGAACACCAGATAGGCGATGACCGTGAGAATGGCCGTGGCATTCAGCGTGTGGCCCGACGGAAAGGACGCGGAGTGTTCGTACGGCGGCACCGCGTCTTCTAGGCTGGGCCTCGCCCGTCCGATCAGGCGTTTGCCCACGATCGTCATGGTGAGCGAACCCGCCGCGGCGGAAGCCACGATGATGAGGGCGCGCCACGACCGTGAGGACCACGACAGCAGGATCACCGCGACGATCGCCAGTATCGTCATGCCGATCGTGCCACCCAGATTGGTGAACCAGGTGACGGTGTGCTCGGCCCCGGGAGTGCGCAGCAGCAACATCTGGTCGAGGATCGCTTGATCAAGCTGGGTGGCGCCAGAGGACTCGCGGACCCACTCGTAGACCTCCGCCGCCCCGGCGACGAGGGCTGTCACCAGCCCGCCGCCGAGGAGCAGGGTGAGCACCATCAGCGAATAGGGCGCGAATTTGCGGGGGATGCGGTCCGGCCAATGGTCGTGGATCTTCTCCACGACCACCGTGCCGATCCGCTTCTTGGCATCCTGAGTCATGGGGTTAGCCTATCGGCGGCTCACCCCGGCTGCCTAAGCTGGCTTAGCTGTTCTTCAGGATGACCTTCAGAACCTCGTGCTCGCCGGCGTTGGCGAACACGTCCCAAGCCTGCTCGATGTCCTGCAGGGAGAAGGTGTGGGTGCCCATCTTCTCCGCCGGGAGCTTGCCGGATTGGACCATCTTCAGCAGCGTCTTCATGCTGGTGGCGTCCACCAGACCGGTGGTGAACTTGATGTTGGCGATCCACAGATCGTTGATCGGGAATTCGAACGGCTGTCCGTGCACGCCCACGTTGGCGATCGTGCCGCCCGGGCGAATCGAGTGCAGGGCCGTTTCCAGAGTCTCAGGGTAGCCAACTGCCTCGATAGCCACGTCCACGCCGAGGCCGTCCTCGCTGATCTGCTTGATCTGCTCCACCAGATCCTCCGCGTTGGCATTCAACGTGTGGGTGGCGCCGAATTCGCGCGCCTTCTCGAGCCGGAAATCATTGGTGTCCACGGCGATGACGTTGGAGGCGCCCCACAGGCCAACCGTCATGATGGCCGCCAACCCGACGGCGCCCGCGCCCACCACCAGGACGGTGTCTCCCGGTTTCACGCCGCCGTAGAGCACGCCCATCTCGTACCCGGTGGGCAGGGAGTCGGACAGGAAGATCGCAGCCTCATCGGAAACGCCCTGCGGCAGCTTGACCACCGAGGTGTCGACGAACGGGACGCGCACCTGCTCGGCGATGGGGCCGTCGATCAGGTGGCCGAAAATCCAGCCGATGCCGCCCACGGTCTGGCAGTGCGAGGGCATCTGGGCGATGCAGTAGTCGCATTTGCCGCATTTGGTGATCGCGGAGAGGATCACCCGGTCGCCCACCGCCACGTTGGTGACGGCATCGCCAACCGCGGTGACGGTGCCGACGCCTTCGTGGCCCAGGATGGTGCCGGGTTTCACCGCGGGCACGTCGCCGGCCAGGATGTGCAGATCCGTGCCGCAGATGGTGGCGGTGTCGATGCGCACAATCGCATCCGTGGGATCCTGGATCACCGGGTCGGGGACCTCTTCCCAAGCCTTGGAGTTCGGTCCGTGGTACACGAGCGCTTTCATGGTTGTCTCGTTTCCACCCTACTGAACGTATGCACGATCGTGCAGATGTTTTCCGTTAAGGGAAGATGAACTCATGAGCATCAGGATTCTCAGCATCGGAAAGAAGCACGAGGACTGGGTCGTGGACGGCATCGACCGCTACGCCAAGCGCCTCAAGAAGCCCTTCGACCTGAAGTGGCAGTTGCTTCCGCACTCCTCGCGTCAGGGACAAGCGGCACGGGTGGAAGAGTCCGAACGGCTGCAGGCCAAGCTCGCGGCGCGGGACTACGTGATCCTGTTGGACGAGCGGGGCACGATGCTGTCCTCACCCGGGCTGGCCCAGCGATTACAGCGGTGCTTCAACCAGTCCCACTCGGTCGTGTTCGTCATCGGCGGCGCCTACGGCGTCACCGAGGAGCTCCGGCAACGGGCCAACCTGCAATGGTCGCTGTCCGAGCTGGTCTTCCCGCACCAACTGGTGCGGTTGCTGCTGACCGAGCAGATCTACCGGGCCCAAGACATTGTCGGTGGCGGCAGTTACCATCATTCCTAATGAGTGAGGCGCATCCGCAAGAGGTTCTGGCGCGTTTCGGTCCGGCGACCAGCGCGTGGTTCACCGGCGCCTTTGCGGCCGCGACACCGGCCCAGCTCGGCGCCTGGGACGCCATCACCCGCGGAGAGAACGCCCTTGTCATCGCGCCGACGGGCTCGGGCAAGACCCTGGCGGCGTTCCTCGCCGCGCTCGACCAGCTCTACCAGCAGAGCCCCACAGACGGCGCCGCCAGCGGCACCAAGGTGCTCTACATTTCCCCGCTCAAGGCGCTGGGCGTGGACGTGGAGCGGAACCTGCGCGCCCCGTTGATCGGCATCAGGCAGACCGCCCTGCAGCAGGGTCAGCAACTGCCCGAGCTGCGGGTTGGCGTCCGCACCGGGGACACCTCGGCCCGCGAGCGCCGTGCCCTGCAGCGCACCCCGCCGGACATCCTGATCACCACGCCCGAGTCCCTGTACCTGATCCTGACCTCGCGGGCGCGGAGCATGCTGGCCGACGTGCACACGGTGATCGTGGACGAGATCCACGCGCTCGCCGGCACCAAGCGGGGCAGCCACCTGGCGTTGAGTCTGGAGCGGCTGGAGGCGCTGCGGGGCGCGCCGTTCCAACGCATCGGCCTGTCCGCCACGGTTGAACCGGCCGACGAGGTGGCCCGCTTCCTGGGTGGCCAGCGGCCGGTCACCACGATTCGTCCACCGGCGGCCAAGGAGTGGGACCTGCGGGTGTGCACCCCGGTCCCGGATATGAGCGCCCCGCCGCAGCTCGAGCAGCCGGCGGCGCCGGACGTCACCGAGGTCGACCCGTGGGCGGAGCCCGAGCCGGTCAATATCCCGGCCGGCATCTGGCCGCACATCGAGCATCAGGTCGTTGATCTGGTCAGCGCACACCACGCCTCCATCGTGTTCGCCAACTCGCGCCGGTTGGCCGAGAAGGTCACCGGGCGGCTCAACGAGATCTGGGCGGAGCGCACCGGGGAACCGGGCGCCGTGCTGGCGCGCGCGCACCACGGTTCGGTGGCCAAGGAGCAGCGCAGCCAGATCGAGGAGGCGCTGAAGTCAGGGAGCCTGCGTTGCGTCGTCGCGACCAGCTCGCTGGAGCTCGGTATCGACATGGGACTGGTGGACATCGTCATCCAGCTGGAGACCCCGCCCTCGGTTGCCTCCGGCCTGCAGCGGGTGGGGCGCGCCGGTCACCAAGTTGGCGCCTCCTCAATCGGCCGCTTCTTCCCTAAGCAACGCACGGATCTGCTGCACTCCACGGTGTTGATCCAGCAGATGCTGGCCGGTCGAATCGAACGGTTGCAGGTCCCCGCCAATCCGCTGGACGTGCTGGCGCAGCAGACCATCGCCGCCGTCGCCATGGACGACTGGGACCCGGAGCGCTGGTTCGACGTGGTGCGCCGCGCCGCCCCGTACACGGCGTTGCCGCGCAGCGCCTTTGACGCGGTGTTGGATCTGCTGGCCGGCAAGTATCCCTCCACCGAGTTTGCCCAGCTGCGACCCCGGCTGGTGTGGGACCGAACCAACGACGTGCTGCAGGCCCGACCGGGCGCCCAGCTGTTGGCCATCACCTCCGGCGGCACCATTCCCGACCGTGGCCTCTTCGGCGTGTATCTGGCCTCCGGGGAGGAAAGCGACGGTACCGGCAGGCGGGTGGGCGAGCTCGATGAGGAGATGGTTTACGAATCGCGCACCGGCGAGGTCTTCTCCCTTGGCGCCTCGAGCTGGCGCATAGAGCAGATCACCCACGACCGCGTCCTAGTCACGCCGGCTCCGGGGCAGCCCGGAAAGCTGCCCTTTTGGCGGGGTGAGGGCCCCGGCCGACACCCCGAACTGGGCGTGGCGATCGGCAGGTTTCAGGCCGCGCTGACCGAGGCGGGCGAGGGGATCGGCCCGGCCCAGCTGGACCAGCTGGGCGTGGGCGAGTTCCTCGACGAGCATTCGCAACAGAACCTCGTGGCCTTGACCAAGGAGCAATTGCGCTCGACCGGGGCGTTCCCCACGGACAAGAAATTCATCGTCGAACGCACCACGGACGAGCTGGGTGATTGGCAGTTGATCTTGCACTCGCCCTACGGGTGGTCCGTGCACGCGCCGTGGGCGTTGGCCGTGGCCGAGCGGATCCAAGACAGTTACGGCTTCGACGCCCAAGTCTTGGCCGCGGACGACGGCATCATCCTGCGCTTGCCTGTCACCGACGCGGACCCGCCGGGGGCGGACGTCTTCTTCTTCGACCCGGACCAGATCCAACAGATCGTCACGGACCAACTGGCTTCCTCCGCCCTGTTCGCCGCCCGCTTTCGCGAATGCGCGGCCCGGGCGCTGCTCCTGCCGCGGCAGAATCCCACCCAGCGCACGCCCCTCTGGCAGCAGCGGCAGCGCGCCTCGCAGCTGCTGGAGGTCGCCCAGAAGTACCCGCAGTTTCCGGTGATCTTGGAGACAGCCCGTGAATGCCTACAGGACGTCTACCAGCTACCCGCCCTGATCGATGTCTTGACGCGGCTGCAGAATCGGACCATCACGGTCGCCGAGGTGCAGACCCCGTCGCCCTCCCCGCTGGCGCAGAACCTGTTGTTCGGTTACGTGGCGCAGTACCTCTACGCCGGGGACTCGCCGCTGGCAGAGCGGCGCGCAGCCGCGCTGGCGCTGGACCCGGAGCTGATGCAGCAGCTGCTGGGACAGGTGCCGTTGGCCGAGCTGCTCGAACCCACCGTCATCACGCAGCTGCAACAGCAACTGCAGCGGACCGCCGAGGACTACCGGCTCACCGGCGCCGAAGGCGTGGCCGACCTGCTGCGCTTGCTGGGCCCCCTCAGCCAGGAGGAGTTGGCCCAGCGGCTCACCGACCCCGCGGAACTAGCGACGCATCTAGACTGGCTGCAGGCACGGAACCGGATTTTCCCGTTCCGGCTGGGCGACCGACAGAAGTACGCCGTCGTCGAAGACGCGGCACGGCTGCGCGACGGGCTCGGCATCCCGCTGCCCCACGGCATTCCCGTGGCCTTCCTCGAACCGGACGAGAACGCCGTCGTCGACCTGTTACTGCGCTTCCTAGCCACCAACGGCCCCTTCACGGTGGCCGATGTCCAAGACAGGTTGGGCTTCGCCCCAGCCGTCACGCAGACACTGCTGGCCCGCTTCGTTGCCTCCGGCGAACTACAGTCCGGTTCCTTCCGCGAGGGTGTCACGGACACCGAGTACTGTGCCACCGCCACGTTGCGCCAGCTGCGCCGGCGTTCGCTGGCCGCGCTGCGCAGCCAGCTGGCCCCCGTCGAGACCTCGGCCTACGCGCGTTTCCTGCTGGACTGGCAGGGCGTGGGCGAAAGCTATTCCGGGGTTGACGGGGTCCGTCAGGTCATCGACCAGCTGGCCGGCTACCCGGCCCCGGCCAGCGCCTGGGAGTCCCTGATCTTCCCGGCGCGCGTCCGTGACTACCAACCGTGGATGCTCGACGAACTGCTCTCCACCGGAGAGGTGCTCTACGCCGGCGCCGGCAAGACGGCCAGCCAGGACGGCCTGATCAGCTTCCACCCCTCCCGCACCGCACCGCTGACGCTGCCGGTGCCGGACGAAGCCCCGGAGCTGAGCGCCGACGCGGCAGCCCTGTGGGCGATCTTCCCGCAGTCCGGCGCCTACTTTAGCCAAGACCTGAGGGAGTTGATGCGGTCTGAGGGCGTCACCGTCCGGGACAGCACCGCCAGCTTGTGGGAGCTGTTCTTCGCCGGGTTGGTGAGCAACGACAGCTTCGCCGCGCTGCGGGCTTGGCTCGGTCGCGGCACGACCACCCACCGGGTCCGGTCGAAACCGCAGTTGCGCAGCACCGGCTTTGCCCGCCGCCAATCCATCCGCGCGCGCTACAGCGCGGGCCTAGACCGCTCGGCAGCCGCCGATTCCTTCGAGCCCGCCGGGGCCGGACGGTGGGGGCGGCTTCCGGCCCCGGAGACCGATCAGACGTTGCGCAGTCACGGCTTGGCCGAGTTCCTGCTGGGCCGCTACGGGGTGCTCACCGGTGGCAGCGTGAAGGCTGAAGACGTGCCCGGCGGGTTCGCTTGGGCCTACAAGGTGCTGACCTTCTTCGAGGACGCCGGCTATTGCCGCCGGGGCTACTACATCGAACGCCTCGGCGCGGCCCAATTCGCCGACCTCGGCGCGGTCGACGCGTTGCGCGGGCACAGCCGCCAAGACGAGGTGGCGCAGGCCCGCCCCCAGCGCCGCAGCGTCGTCACGCTGGCCGCCACCGATCCGGCCAACCCCTACGGCGCCGCGCTGCCGTGGCCGGACTTGGCCTCCGCCACCCAGCGGCCCGGACGCAAGGCCGGGGCGCTGGTGGTGTTGGTGGACGGGGAGCTGGCGCTCTACGTCGAACGTGGCGGCAAGTCGCTGCTGAGTTTCGCGACCGAGGAGCAGCTGAGCGAACCCGGCTTCCTCGAGGATGCGGCCCAGTCCTTGGTGGCGCGGTTGCGGCAGGCCCAGATCGACAAGATCCACTGCGAGAAGCTCAACCAATTGCCCATTCTGGGGACCGACGTCGCCGACGCGCTGCTGGCGGCCGGCTTCTACTCCTCCCCCAGCGGGATCCGTTTCAGGCCTTGATCCCTGCCGGGGGACAGAGCCGATCCGCTATGTTGGTGGGGATGAACATTTCTCCGCTCCCGGTCCGTAACGGCGTCAACGCGACGCGGCTGCGGCTGCCCGCAGACGCCCCCTTTGACACGGTCGCGGAGTACCTGCTGCACCGCTTCGGCCACCTCGATCCGGCAGAGATCACCGGTCGGCTCAGCCGCGGCGAAATCGTGGCCGGCGACGGCACCCCGCTGAACCTAGCGACGAAGCTGGGCGAACACCCCTTCTGCTGGTACTACCGGTCGGTGCCACGCGAGGAACCGCTTCCCGTCCACTACCGGATCCTGCACCGAGACCAGGACCTCGTGGTGATCGACAAACCCCACTTTCTGCCGACCACCCCCGGCGGTCGTTTCATTCAGGAGACGGCTCTGGTGCGCTTGCGCAACGAATTGGACTTGCCCGAACTCGTCCCGATTCACCGGTTGGACCGGGCCACCGCAGGGGTGCTGCTGTTCAGTGCCAACCCCAAAACCCGCGGCGCCTACCAGCAACTGTTCGAACGCCAAGAGGTGGCCAAGCGTTATCAAGCGGTAGCCGCGCTACCGAACGGACGTGCCTGGGCCGGGCCGGTGGAGGTGCACAGCCACATCACCAAGGAGAAGGGTGTGCTGCGCTCCGTGGTGCGCGACCGCTCGGACGGGAACACCCCTGCGAATGCGATCAGCCGGATTGATCTGCTTCGGGCTAAGGACGGCCGTGGCCTGTTCGAGTTGACCCCCTACACCGGCAAGACCCACCAGCTACGCATCCACATGGCCACGATCGGGCTAGGCATCCTGAACGACTCTTTCTACCCGGAGCTGCTGCCCAAGGCGCCTGACGACTACGCGGCGCCGCTGCAATTGCTGGCGCACTGGATCGGGTTCAGGGATCCGGTGACGGGCCGCGAGCGCGAGTTCGCCTCCCAGCTGAGCCTGAAGTACGCCCCGGACGCCTAGCTCATGGTCAACTCGATCTTCGCCGAGTGGGCCGCCCAACTCGAATGGCTGTATTACCCGCTGACCCTGCTGCTCGTCGCCGCCGACACGTTCTTCCCGCCCATTCCTTCGGAGGTGCTGGTAGCCACCGGTGGCATCTTGGGCCGCGAAGGCGTCTATTCGCTGTGGGGCGTCATCGCGGTGGCCACCCTCGGCGGCTTCGCCGGCGACGTCGGGCTCTACGCACTGATGCGCTTCCGCTGGCGCGGCTGGCTCGTGCGTCAACGCTGGGGCCGTTGGCTGTACAACAAGATCACCGCGGTGATGAACAAGGTCGGCCCGACCACCAGCTACACCGGCTTGGTTGTCTTCCGCATCGTCTCCGGCGGGCGAACGGCCGTGGTGGCCACCGCAGGCCTGGTCGGCATCCCGTGGCGCCCGTTCCTGCTCACCGGCGCTGTGGGGTCCGTGCTGTGGGGCGTCTACATGCCGCTGCTGGGGTACTTCACCCACGAGTTGACGGGTTTCCCGCTGTGGGCTTCCGCCGCTGTAGCGATGGTTGTCGGTACGCTATTAGGACTACTGGTAGCTTGGTTGATCGCAGTTGGCAGGAGGGCTCACCGTGGCGTCCGAACCAGAACTCTCGCAGGAAGAACGGATCGCGCTGGCTAAGGAGGCCATCTATTCCGCCCGTGGGGTGGGGCCGAAACCGGAGCCTGAGCCTGTCGAACCCTACGTGTTGCCTTTCCCGGCCCCGAACTACGACCCTGACCCCGAGCCCACGACCGCCGACCTCGTGCGCAGAATCGTGGTTTCGGTGACCGCGTTGGCCATGGCCTTCACCGCGGGGCTGGTCTTCGGGCCGGAGGGCGTGGTCGCACCGGAGCGCTTCGCGGGCGGCTACTTCAGCTCCACCTATTCGGCGCTGTCCATGTTGGCCGAAACACACACCGTGTGGTTGGTGCTCATCGTCGGTTCGCTGGTGCAGGCCACCTTCCAGTGGTGGCCCACCCAAAACAGCACCCCACGTCAGCAACGCACCAGCTACCTCGTGGCCGGGCTGAATCTGGCCTCGATCGGTTGGCTGCTCAGCGCCAAGTTCGGGCACCCGTTTTGGGCCCTCGTCAGCGCGCTCGCCGGCGCCGTGTTCGGGTATCTAGCGATCCGGGAGCTGAATCGCCGCACCGCGCGCTACAACACCGAGCGGCTCTGCACGGACGCGCCCATCGGCTGGTTCACCGGCTGGTTCATCGCACTCACCGGCACAAGTCTGGCGGTTCTGCTCACCAGCTGGAAGTGGAACCTCTGGATCTCCGAGGTCATCTGGGCGCTACTGGCGGTCGCCCTGATCACCTGGGTCGCGGCGCACCTGTGCATGACCGAGCGGGGCCGAGTCTCCATCGCCTTGGGTGTCGGCGCCGGTTTGGTGGGAATCATGGTGGCCCGGCTGTGCGGCGAACACAACTCCGTCTGGGTGGCGCTGCTCGCCGGCTGTTGCGCGTTCGTCTTGCTGCTGGTGACCGAGAACAGGCGGTACCGAATCAAGCACGCCGAGCACCGCGCCGAACGCGGCCTAGCCACCGAGTTCGACTAGGCCGCCTCCGATGCGACGTTCCCGCCGGTTCACCGTCTTGCTGCTGTTGGTCCTGCTGGCCTGCACCGGTTGCCTCCAGCTGACCGCGGACGTCGTCATCACTCATGACCAAGACATCGCCGTGACCGTGCACAGCGGAGCCGCCCAAACCGCCGATGACTCCAACGCTGAGGAGCCGGTCTGCAATGATCCGCATTTTCCCGGCGCGCAGAACCAGATCTACACCGACGGGGAATACCGCGGCTGCCGCTACACCTTCACCCTCAGTGAAGGACGGCAACACGCCTCCGGGATGCTGGTTAGACGCAACGACGACGTCTACAGCTTCAGCTGGCGGGCGCCGGAGAGCCTCGCCCAAGACGGGATCGGCGCCAGTGGTTTCCAAGACTTTCGGGTCAGCGTGACGTTCCCCGAGGGCGTGCTCGAACACAACGGTGCCTCCAGCGTCCGCGAGAACACCGTGAGCTGGACAAAGGCCGCCTACTGGTTCGCACCGGCCGGTCTCTACGCGACCGGTAACGCCGGCGAACAGCTGCCCGACCCGTTTTTTTGGTTGCTCTGGGGAGGAGCCGCCGTGGCGCTGCTGGCCGCCATCAGCATCTGGTGGACGGTGGCTCGGCGACGCCGAGAAACCAGCCTCGAGATCCCGCCCCCAACGCAGTAACCCCATGGGGCGCCTCAGCCGTTGCCCCGCTTGGTGCCCTAGACGCTCAGCCAGCGGCCGCCAACCCGACGGCGGACCCGGTAGCCGCTGGTGACGGCCACGGTGCCGAGCGCGTCACGCACGTCGGCCTGCACGGCGAGCGCGGCCTCGTTTTCCGCCGCGGCGGAGCCGTCCGGCAGGGTGAACCGCAGGGTGATCTCAGGGACCGGCACCCCGCCCTTGTAGCGCACGTTCAGCTGCTTGGCTTCCACGAAAGCGTGGCTTCCGGCCACCGCGACGGCGGTGTCCATCACGGCCTCGGGTGAATTGTTCGGCAACAGCTCGTGCACGTTGAAGATCAGACGGAAACTCGGCATGGGCACCAGTGTATGTGCTCGGCATTGGTGACTATGATGCTTTATATGAGTCCTACCCCGCCCGATGTCCGCCTCTTCGCGCCCGCAACCATCCGCGGGCTGACCCTGCGGAACCGCGTGTTCTTGGCCCCGATGTGTCAGTATTCGGTCGGCGCACGCGACGGGGTGGCCACCGACTGGCAGTTGATGCATCTGGGCGCCCGCGCCGCAGGTGGCTTCGGGCTCGTCATCACCGAGGCCAGCGCCGTTGCCGCCGCGGGCCGGATCTCCGCCGAGGACGTCGGCATCTGGTCGGACCAGCACACCGCGCCGCTCGCGCGGATCGTGGATTTCATCCACGCGCAGGGTTCCGCCGCGGGTATCCAGCTGGCCCACGCCGGCGCCAAGGCCGGCACCGAGCCCTGGTTGCCCGGCTACCGTGGCGCCTCGCTGGACCGGGAAGCCGGCGGCTGGCAGACTTTCTCCCCCTCCGGCATCAACCCGGTCAGCAACCTAGCCCCCTCACAGGCCATGAGCGCCGACCAGGTGCGTGACTCCGTTCAGGATTGGGTGGCCGCCGCGCGGCGCGCCGATCAGGCAGGCTTCGATGTGCTGCAGATCCACGCCGCACACGGCTACCTGATCCACCAATTCCTCTCCCCGCTCACGAACCAGCGCGACGACGAATACGGCGGCGACTTCACCGGCCGCACCCGGTACCTGCGCGAGGTGGTCGCCGGCGTTCGCGCCGTGTGGCCGGAAACCAAGCCCCTGATGATCCGGTTCTCCGGCTCGGACTGGATCGAGGGATCATGGTCGATCGACGACACCTCCGCGGTGCTGTCGCAGCTGACGGGGGTCGACATGGTTGATGTCTCCTCCGGTGGCATCGGTGACAGCTACGCCGGGCCGAAGCCCGGACCGGGCTACCAGCTGCCCTTGGCCGCGCGGATCAAGGCCGATCATCCGGGGCTGTTCGTCTCCGGTGTCGGTGCCATCACCTCCGGCCGTCAGGCCGAAGAGGCGCTGCAGCAGACCGAGCTGGACGCCCTGTCCATCGGTCGGGCCGCCCTGCGCAACCCGAACTTCGCCGTGGAGGCCGCCGCGGAACTGGGGTTCGCCAAACCAGACCTACCCTACGCAGCTCCCTACTGGCGCGCCATCTGGCCGCGCAACCCACAACCGGTGAGCTAACACCCCGACCGGGAGGAACAATAATGAACAATGTGCGGACCCCAGACCCCGATCCGGGCTGGTTGAACGAGGCCGACCTCTACGAGGCTCGGCGCCGGCTGCCGATGCTGTACGTGGAGGCCGTCCCGGTCCGGGTGGATGCCCTCGGCTACGTCACCGAGATCGGGCTGCTCTACACCGCGGACCCGAACACCGCTCGGCTCTGCCGCTCCATCGTCTCCGGCCGGGTCATGTACCGGGAAACCGTGCGGGCGGCCCTGCTGCGCCACTTGGAGAAGGACCTCGGCCCGTTGGCGATGCCGCAGCTGCCGGCCTCCCCCACCCCCATGACGGTGGCCGAGTACTTCCCCACCCCCTCGGAAACCGGGCTCACCGACGATCGCCAGCACGCGGTCTCCCTCGTGTTCATCGTGCCGGTGGTCGGCGAGTGTGAACCGCGTCAGGACGCGCTCGAGATCACCTGGTTGACCCCGGAGGAGGCCCTGTCCGAGGAAGTGCAGTCGGAGTTCGTCGGCGGCCGCGGCGCCATCATCCAGCAGGCGCTGGCCCATGTGGGGTGGGGTCGCTGAGTTCCCATCACGACCTGTCCTTCACCATCGAATCCCGGATGGCCGAGTCCGGTTCCCACGGCCACGGCCGGGCCGGCGTCATCCACACCCCGCACGGGGACATCCAGACCCCGGCCTTCATCCCGGTCGCAACGCAGGCCTCCATCAAGGCCGTGCTGCCGGAGAACATCGCCGAGGTCGGCGCCCAGGCCGTGCTCGCCAACGCCTACCACCTGTACCTGCAACCCGGCCCGGAACTAGTCGACCGCGCCGGCGGGCTGGGCAAGTTCATGAACTGGCCGGGCCCCACCTTCACCGACTCTGGCGGCTTCCAAGTGATGTCGCTGGGCTCCGGGTTCAAGAAGGTGATCTCCATGGAGGTCGCCGATGCGGAGGCCCAACTGCCCGATGACGCCGTGGCGGACGGCAAGGAACGGCTCGCACACGTGGACGATGACGGGGTCTGGTTCAAGTCCCACATCAACGGGGACCGGCACCGGTTTTCGCCGGAGATCTCCATGCGGGTGCAGCACCAGATCGGCGCCGACATCATCTTCGCCTTCGACGAGCTCACTACGCTGGGCCAGTCCCGGCGCTACCAAGAGATCGCGCTGGAACGCACCCGCTTGTGGGCGCAACGTTGCCTGAACGAGCACGCGGCGCTGACCCGCGAGCGCAGCCACCGCCCCTATCAGGGCCTGTTCGGGGTGATCCAGGGCGCCAACTACGAGGACCTGCGGCGCAAGGCCTGCCGTGACCTGGCGGCCATGGAGGTGCAGAACCCCGACGGAGCCAGCGAAAGCGGCTGGGGGTTTGACGGCTACGGGTTGGGCGGCGCGTTGGAGAAGTCCCAGCTGGGCACCATCATCGGCTGGTGCGCCGAAGAGCTGCCGGAGGACAAGCCGCGGCACCTGTTGGGGATCTCCGAGCCGGATGATCTGTTCGTGGCCATGGAGGCCGGCGCGGACACCTTCGACTGCGTCTCCCCCACCCGGGTGGCCCGCACCGGGGCGTTCTATACCGAGTACGGGCGGTTCAACATCCCCAACGCGCGCTACCGGGAGGACTTCGGGCCGCTGGATGAGCACTGCGATTGCTATGCGTGCGCCAACTACTCCCGGGCCTACATCCGGCACCTGTTCAAGGCCAAGGAGCTGGTGGCGCACACCCTGATGTCCATCCACAATGAGCGTTTTGTGTTGCGGATGGTGCAGCGGGCCCGCCAAGCCATGATCGACGGCGACTACCAGGAACTGAAGGAGGAGGTGCTGGGCCGGTATTACGGAAAAGCACCCAAAGTATAGCTGCGCGGGCCACAAAGCGTAGACTGCCTACGTGAGTGCTGCACCAACCCCGACCAACCGGCTTTGGACCGGAAACTTTGTGCTGGCCATCGGGGCGAACTTTTTCATCTCCATGGTGTTCTACCTGTTGATGACAACCATGGCCCAGTACGCGGTGGAACAGTTCCAGGCTTCGGATGCCGCCGGCGGCTTTGCCTCCTCCGCGTTCATCCTCGGCGCCCTGATCGCCCGGGTGATCGTCGGCAAATACCTAGACTTCATCGGCCGCAAGCGGCTGCTGATGCTGGCTCTAGCCAGCTACGTGGTTGTCGGTTTCGCCTACTTTGTCACCACCTCGGTGGAGCTGCTCTGGGTGGTCCGGTTCTTCCACGGCGCAGGCTTCGGCGCGGCCAACACCTCGCTGGGTGCCTCCGTGATGATGCTGCTGCCGCCGCTGCGCCGCGGCGAAGGCACCGGCTACTTTGGCATCTCCACCACGCTCTCGGCGGCCGTCGGCCCGGGGCTGGCGGTGACCGCGATCGCCGGTTTCGGTTTCAACGCGGTGTTCATTCTGGCGGTGGCCTCCTGCCTGTTCGCCTTCATCGGCGCGCTGTTTCTGCGGCTGCCAGAACGCCAGATCACGGACGCGGACCGGGCGGAGAAGCACCGCTGGCGGCTGTCGGACATTTTGGATCCGCACGCGCTGCCGATCTCGGTGATCATCGGGCTGGCCGGTACGGCCTACGCCACGGTGCTGGCGTTCGTGAACTCGTTCGCCCAGGCGCAGGGCTTCGCGGCGGCGGGCTGGTTCTTCTTGGTCTATGCCGTGTCCATGCTGCTGGCCAGGCTGGTGTTGGGCCGGATCCAGGACCACTACGGTGACAACGTGGTGTCCTACCCCACCATGATCAGCTTCGTCATCGCGCTGATCGTGTTGGCCACCGCGACCAGCGACTGGCAATTGCTGGTGGCCGGTGTGCTGGCCGGCTGGGGTTTCGGCGCCATGATGCCCATCTTCCAGACGGTCGCGGTGACCCAGGCACCGGATCACCGGGTGGCGATCACCACCTCCACCTTCTACATCATGCTGGACATCGGGACCGTGTTGGGCCCGCTGCTGGGCGGGCTCTTGGTCACCGCGCTGGGCTACACCGGCATGTACCTGAGCATGGCCGTGCTCATGGCTGCCGCCGCCGTGGTCTACCATTTTGTTCACGGACACAAGCGCTATGTGCGCCGCCTGCACTATCAGGCCCAGGCAGAATGACGTTCGACGCGGAAGGGATCGATCAGTGACACAGAAGCAGATACGCCCATTCTTGCTGCTGCAGACCCGCGAAGACGACCGCACCCAGGCCGACGAATACCGCTCCACCCTGCAGATTTCCGGGCTGCGCCCCGATCAGCTGCTGTCCCACCGGCTGGAGCAGCGCCAGCTCGGCGACATCGACCTGCGCAGCTACTCCGGGATCATCCTGTGCGGCTCACCGTTCACCTCCACCGACCCGGAGGAGGAGAAAACGGATGTGCAGAAGCGCGTGGAGGAGGACCTGCACTCGCTGATGGACCTGCTGGTCGCGGAGGACTACCCGTTCCTCGGCGCCTGCTACGGGGTCGGCTCGCTGGCGATCCACCAAGGCGCCGTGGTCGACAGCACCTACGGGGAGGCGGTCCACGCCATCGACATCACCTTCACCGAGGAGGGCCTCAGGGACCCGTTGGCCGCCGGGCTGCCCGACGTGGTGAAGGGTTTTGTGGGGCACAAGGAGGCCGTCACGGAGCTGCCGGCCCACGCCGCCCTGCTGGCCACCGGGCGGGACTGCCCGGTGCAGATGTTCCGGATCCAAGAAAACCTGTACGCCACCCAGTTCCACCCGGAGATGGACTTCGACGGGTTAGCCCACCGGGTGCGGGTCTACAAGCACAACGGCTACTTCGAGCCACACGAGGTGGACGAGATCATCCGGCGGGTCCGGCACGAGGACGTCTCCGGCTCACACCGGGTGTTGACGAACTTCGTCAACCACTACCGGCAGGCCCGCTAGGCCTCCGGCTGCGCACCGATCGCGTTGAAGTAGCTCGGTTCGCGCTTCTTCATCTGGCCGATCACCCACATGGTGACCGGGGAGAACAGGATCTCCACCGCCGTCTTATACACGAATCCGACGATCACGTAGTTGATGAACGTCGGGATATCTCCGATCCCGATCACGGTCGCGGCGATCGAGCAGAAGATCAACGTATCGAGGAACTCTCCGACCCCGGTGGAGCCAACGATGCGCAAGAACAGGCCGCGCTCGCCTTGGCGCTTCTTCATCCGGGTCATCACCAGCGCATTGGCCAGCTGGCCCACCAAGAAGCCCAGCAGCGAGCCGACCACGATCAGCGGCACCGCGCCCAAGGTGTGCGCGAGCGCTTCCTGGCCCTCGTACCATTCCGCGGCCGGCAGCGCGATGATGACCCAGAAGCACAGAGCCGTGAACACGCTCAGCGCAAAGGAGGTGACGATCGCCATCCGGGATGCCTTGAAACCGTAGACCTCGCTGAGCACGTCACCGACGATGTAGGCCAACGGGAACAGGACGAAGCCGCCGTCGGTGACGATCGGGCCGAACATCACGCCCTTGGAGGCGCCGATGTTGGACAGGATTAGCACCACGGCCATCACGGCCAACAGGATCGGATAACGGTAGCTGCCCACGCGTGCATAGCGCGCTGAAGCGGTCATGAGAAGAAGTCCTTCGGTAGTGGTTCGCCCGCGCAGTCGTCTCGACTGCTGGCTCTATTAGCACTGCCCCTGTCACCGGCGTACTCATTCTGCCACATCGGCGCCGCCGCCGCGGTGTCCTCAGTCCTGCGAACGCAGCCGAACACCCAGCCGTTCTTCTCGCAGCCACAGCGCCAAGGCGATGCCCAGCACCGAGGCGGCGGTGGTGAACCACCAGGTGGCGTCCCAGCCCGAGGTCATTTGCGCCAAGGCCGCCATGATGACGGGACCCAGGAAGGTGCCGCCGTTGAAGATCTGTTGCATCAGCCCCACCACTGCCGAGGTTGACCCCCCGGACGGAGCCAGTTCGACGGCCAACCGCAGCAGCGAGGCGGGGATGAGCGAACCTGCCGCGGAGAAGAGCATGACCGCGCCGATCCGCACCGCGATCGGCACCTCCAGCCCGAAGGCCACGAACGCCATGGCCCCCATCACCACGAACGTGGGAATCAGCAGCAGCCGCAGCGGCACACCGCGCTCCAGCAAGGGCCCGCTGGCCACCGCCCCGATGATGTTCACCCCGCCAATCAGCGCGCCCCACACCCCGGCCACACCGGGGCTGAAGCCTTCCTCTTGCAACACGGTTGGCATGAACCCGATCAACGCGCCCCACATCATGGTGTAGCAGGCGAACGCGGTCCCGGCGATCCACGGCGCTGCCGTCTTCACGGTGCGCAGCGTGCGCTTACCGGCTTCGGCCACCACCTGGGCACGGGAGGAGTCGGGGTCGAAGTGGTCCTTGGGCACCCATTTCAGTAGCCACGGCATGGGGAAGGCGGTGATCACGGCGAAGATGATCCACCAGGCTCGCCAGTCCATCACCTGCATCACGGCTGCGGTGGCCAGTACGGCGACCAGATTCGCAAAACCCTGATAGGCGCCCCAGATGCCCATCGCAAGGTTGATTTTCTTGCCTTCGGTGACCCGCCGTATCAGCTGGGGTGCGATCATGGTGACGATCACGAATCCGAGGCCCTCCACGGCGCGGGAGGCCATCAAGATGCCCACGCTGGGAGCGGCGGCACCGGCCAACGATCCCGCGGCCAACAGGACCAGGCCGGTCATGATGCTCTTACGTAGCCCGATGACCTCCGCATACATCGCCATCGGCAAACCGACCAGCATGCCGGCGACTTGGACGATGCCCAGATAGGTTCCGGAGGCCACCAAATCCATGCCGAGCTCGTCCCGAATGAATTCCAGCGCAGCCGGCACCTTCCACACGTGCCCGGCGGCGATGATGCCGGCGGCCAGCACCACCCACCAGGTGGCCGGGTGGGTGCGGGGAAGAGGATTGGTCGTCATAAGAAAACACTGTACCCAACGGCCTGCTCTAAGATAGAAAACTGTGATCAGGACTGCTAAAAAAACTTCGACCGACACCCCCGCCGAACAACGACCGACGCTGAAACTGACGCTGGTCGGTTACGTGATCGCGTGGCTGCTGCCCACGCTGCTGATGGCCGCGATCGTCTTCGCCATGTCAGTGGTTCCAGGCTTGCGGATTGCACCCATCGTGCTCTCGCTGCTGCCGATCATCGCCATCTCCTCGGTGGCGGTGGGCCTGCCCGGCACCCTGATCGTGAACTGGGTGTTCCGTCACCAGCTGAACCAGTGGGTCCACGTGTTCGGCTACGCCATCGTGGGCATGCTCTACGGACTCATCGTGCTGTTCTCTGAGATCGGCGGATCCGTGCCGCTGCTGATCCCCTACATCGGCTTCCCCGCCGGTGTCCTGCTTGCCCTGGGCCGCATCCTAGCCAGACCCTTCACCGTGGTGACAGGGTTGGCAGAAGAGGCCGAACCGGCACTGGAAACGACCACCGTAGAAACCACCGAGTAAGGACTGCACCTATGAGCTTCACCATCGCTGCCCCCGCCCACGCCATGACCATCGCCGGTTCGGAAGCCACCGGTGGCGCCGGCGCTCAGGCCGACCTGAAGACCTTCCAAGAACTGGGCGTCTTCGGCTCCGTGGCCTTGACCTGCATCGTCTCCTTCGATCCGAAGAACGATTGGGGCCACCGCTTTGTCCCGGTTGAATCCGCCGTGATCGCCGACCAGATCGAGGCGATTTGCGGGGACTACCCGCGGCGCCTGCGCACCACCAAGCTGGGCATGATGGGCTCGGTGGAGACCATCCAGACCGTGGCTCAGGCGCTGGAACAGCACGAGTGGGAGCACATCGTGCTGGACCCGGTGCTGATCTGCAAGGGTCAGGAACCCGGGGCCGCCCAAGACACCGACGAGGCGTTGAAGCGGATTCTGCTGCCGAAGGCCACGTTCGTCACCCCCAACCACTTTGAGGCCGAGCAGCTCTCCGGGATCAGCATCACGGACGAGGCCAGCCTGATCGAGGCCGCCAAGATCATCCACGACGTGGCCGGCACTGCGGTGTTGGCCAAGGGCGGGGTGCGGTTGAGCGGACCGGAAGCGATCGATGTGTTCTACGACGGAGGGGATGTCACGGTTCTGCGGGCCGAAAAGGTCGGCGAGCATGCCGTTTCCGGTGCCGGGTGTACGCTTGCTGCCGCTGTGACCGCCGAGCTGGCTAAAGGTGCGACCAACCTCGAAGCAGCGCGGCGGGCCAAGGAATTTGTGACCGCCGGAATCCGGCAACGGGTTACCGGTGAAACACCGTTCACCGCCCTCTGGCAGGGTGGTCTGCGCTAGACACAGAAATAGGCACCCATGCGCACCGTAGAACTCGTCCCCGGACACGACTTGCCAGCGATCGGGCTCGGCACCTGGCGCTACGGCGAGAACCCGCAGCTGCGCAGCCAAGAGGTCGCGGCCATCCACGCCGCGCTGGAATCCGGGCCCCGCGTGATCGACACGGCCGAGATGTACGGTTCCGGTGCCTCCGAGGAGGTCATCGGCGAGGCCCTCGCCAGCACCGGAAACCGCCAGAACGCGTTCCTCGTCTCCAAGGTGCTCCCCTACAACGCGTCCCGCCGAGGGACCGTCGCGGCCGCGGAGGCCTCCCTTGAACGGTTGGGCGTGGATCACCTCGAGCTGTTCCTGCTGCATTGGCGCGGCGGACACCCCTTCGAGGAGACCGTCGCCGGCATGGAGGATTTGGTGTCCGCGGGCAAGATCGGCGCGTGGGGCGTGTCCAACCTCGACAACTAGGACATGGCAGAGCTGCTGAGCGTACCGGGCGGCACCGCGGTGGCGGCCAACCAGATTCTGTACAACCCGACCCGCCGCGGACCCGAGTTGGACCTGTTGCCGTTCCTAGCCGAGGCGGACATCGCTACGATGGCCTACTCCCCCGTGGAGGAAGGCCGGCTCATATCAGAAACCGGATTCGGGGTCTTCGAGCTGCTCGGGGAGCAGTACAACGCCCCGGCGACCACCGTGGCGCTGGCGTGGGTGATTCGGTCCGGAAACGTGCTGGCGATCCCGATGAGCCGGAACCCGGAGCACATCCAAGCGAACATCGCGGCCGAGGCGCTGGAGCTGAACTCCGCGGACCTGGCGACGATCGACCGGTCCTTCCCAGTCCCGGATCGCCCAATCCCGCTGCAGATGATCTAGTCCTTCGCCGGTTCCTGTTCGGTTTGATCGTCCTCGGTTTCGAGGCAGTTGAGCACGCCCGCGGCCTTGTTGACCTTCTTGGCCGACCGGGGTGCCTTGAAATCGTGGCCGACCACCACGTCCACGTTGGCGGTTTCGCGCCCATCGGTGATGACCTCCACGCCGGTGAAGTGCTTCTGCGCCGTGTACGCGGCGTCGAAGCCTTGAGCGCCGGTGACGATCAGCACCCGGGTGTTCTGTGAGGCCAGTCTCGCGTTGCCGACGGTGCCGATCTGAAACCCGCGCTTCTTCAGCGTGTCAGCGGTCTTGCCCGCCAGCCCGGGCCGGGTGGTCGCGTTGTAGACGTTGACCGTGACCTCCGACGTCGGCAGCACCTTTCGGGTGTCGGTGGGGCAGGCCGGGATCGCCGTCGGTTCGCGGTGTTCCCACCCGGGAATGCTGGCCTCGCCCTTGATGACCTTGTAGGCGAAGAACACCACGCCCACGATCAGCGCCAGGATGGTCACGATGACCACCACGTGGCGGGCACGCCGGCGCTGCTTTGCCCGTTTGGCCACGGCCGGGTCCTGGGCGCCAAAATAGCCGGTCAGATCGCCTTCGGACACGATGCGATGCCCGTGCCATTCGCGGGCGTCAGCCTTGCGCGCGCGACGTTCTGCTCTACGGATCTCTCGACGGCTTGGATTCACACTTGTCAGTGTAGGAGAAATGTTCGGGTGAGGGTATTGTTCCCTAGCCGGGCGCGTTTAGAACAGCGTTCTGTCACCTGAGGTAACGATAGGTAGCGTATCTTCACGGAGCTTCGTAACACAGTCAAGTTCGGCGTTGAATATTACACATGACAGCACAAGTTAAATCCCTTGCCGTGGATATTCCAGTACTCGACCTTGCCTCCGCGCGGAACGCCGATGGCTCCTTCGCGCCCGAGTTTCTGGCCCAACTAGAAGATGCTGCAAGCCGTGTGGGTTTTTTCCAAATCACCGGCTTCGGTGCCGGTTGCGGTCAGATCGATGAGCTCTTTGCTCAGCTTGAAGAATTCTTTGCCCGCCCCACCGACGAAAAACTCCTGCTCGACAACCGACTGAACCCGCACTTCCGCGGCTACACGCGGATCGGGGCTGAACTGACCAAGGGCCGCCCGGACTCTCGCGAACAGATCGACTACGGCCCGGAACAGCAGCCGGCGACCGAAGCCGAACTCAAGCACCAACCCTCCTTGCTGCTGAAGGGACCAAACCAGTGGCCGGCCGGCCAGCCACAGCTGAAGGAAGCCGCCATGGCGTGGGCGGAGCTCATGCGCAAGGTCGGCGACGAGCTGCTGGCGGCCCTCGCCGTGGTTCTGGGCCAAGACGAAGATTACTTTGTTAAGCACTTCGACGGTGACGCGAACTGGATGGGCAAGCTCGTCCACTACGTCGGTGGCATCAAGTCCGCCGGTGACCAGGGCGTTGGCGAACACAAGGACTACGGGTTCCTGACGCTGCTGTTGCAGGACCAAATCGGCGGCCTACAGGTGCTGCCGGAAGGCGCCGACGAGTGGATCGACGTGCCGCCGACCGAAGGTGCCCTCGTGGTGAACCTCGGCGAGATGCTGGAGGTCGCCACCGACGGTTTCTACCAGGCCACCGTCCACCGCGTGATTGCCCCGCCAGCCGGCGTGGACCGCTACTCCGTACCGTATTTCCACTCCCCTGGGCTTACCGACTAGGTTGAGCCGGTCCCGCTGCCACCGCAACTAGCGGTCAAGGCCCGCGGTGTCACCCAGGACCCGGACAACCCGTTGCTGGCTAACTACGGCGCGAACGTGCTCAAGGGCTGGCTACGAGCCCACCCGGAGGTCACCGCCAAGTACCACGCACACCTCGTCGAAGATTAGGCCCGACTCCGAAACAGCAACACACTTCAGGTCCCGGCGCGCTCCCTCAGGCGCCGGGACCTGATTCTTGCTCGGCAGAAACCGATAGCATGAAGACATGTATGACGAGGACACAATCACGTTCGAAGAGGTTCTGGCCGCACCCATAGACCAAGTCTGGGGGCACATCTTGCACGATCGCTCGGCTTGGTGGCCACAACTGGAATTTGAGCCACGCTCAGGTGCCACACTGAAGGACCAATGGACCAGCGGCTCGGCGGGTCGACCGGCGTGGATTGCGACCGGAATCGTGCTGGGCATCGACGAAAACGGCACCGCGGACAACCCCGATGCCAAGCAGTTGCGGTTCCGTTGGGCGCAGCCGGGCTGGGGAGCCGAGACCCGTGTCTCGATCACGGTTGAGCCCGGCCCTGCCGGCGGCGACACGAAGCTGACTATCGTCGAAACAGATTTCATCCAACTCGCCCGCGGAATCGAACAGGTCCAGCGCAACCACCGCGACTGGGAGTCCCACGTCACCGATCTGAAGAAGGCACTCGCCGCATGAAACAGCTCACCATGGTGGCGCTGCCGGACCCGGCCGCCGAAGACTTCCGCCACGATTTCGGACCCGCACTGGAGCACGACAGCCTGAGCGTGCTGTCCTGGCAGCAGGCAAGAAGCGAGGCTGCCGAGCCAAACAGCCTGCTGGTCTACTGGGGCAGCAAACCCGCCGACGTCAAGAGCGTATTGGACGAATTCCCCAGCATCGAGTGGGTGCAGTTGCCCTCCGCCGGGATCGAAAGCTACCAAGACGCGATGACCGCACACCCGGAGAAGGTCTGGACCACGGCCAAAGGCTCCTTCGCCAAACCGGTCGGCGAACATGCGCTCGCCTTGACGCTGGCGCTGCTGCGGGACCTGCCGACCCGCATTCGGGCCACCAGCTGGGGGCCGCAGGGCGGGGCGACCTTGAACGGCATGCACGTGGTCATCACCGGAGCCGGCGGCGTCTCCCAGGAGATCCTGCGTCTATTTAGCATGTTCGAGGTCACCACCACGATCGTTCGCCGCCACCCCGAACCGCTGCCGGGTGCCGATCACACCGTGACCTTCGCCGAGTTCGGCGAATCCCTGCGCACCGCCGACGTGTTGGTGCTGGGGTCGGCGTTGACCGACGAAACTAAGAACATGCTCGGCGCAGCCGAATTCGCGCTGATGAAACCGAGCTCAGTGGTGGTGAACATCGGGCGCGGTGGCCTGATCGACACCGACGCACTCGTGGATGCCGTGGTCGCGGGGCAGATTGCCGGAGCCGGGCTCGACGTCACGGCGCCGGAGCCGCTGCCGGACGGTCACCCGCTGTGGGAAATGGACAACGTGATCATCACCCCGCACAGCGCGGACACCCGTGAGATGATCCGCAAACCGATGCAGGACCGCATCCGAGCCAACGTTGCGGCGTTTTCCGCCGGCACCGAGATGGTCGGGGTGGCGGACCCGCTGCTCGGGTACTGACCACTGGCACGCTAGGCAGCTCGCCGCAGCCGGGCAGCCAGCAGGCTGACCCCGAGACCGCTCAGCAGGAGCGCGCCGCCAATGAGCAACAGGGGTGTGCTTTCCCCGCCGGTGCGGGCTAAGCGCTGGGTTGCGGCGCTGGCGGGCTCCTCCTTGACCGCGGAGACCGCGGTGATCAACGCGCTGGTGCTCGGCGTTGCCACCGGTGTGCTCGCACAGACCTTGGCCGGCAAGAAGTGCGCGAGCTTTTCCGGCTCATCACCGGTGATCTCAAGGATCACCGAGCTGCCCTGGGTCTCGTCGCACCCGCTTCCCGGCACAGTGTAGCTTCGCGTTACCGGCACATCCGCGCTCCAACCGTCAAAGCTGGTGATCTTGGCTTCCTCGCCCGCGGCACCGGCATAGACGATCCGGCCGGTGTAGATTACGTGTTCGTCTTGGTCCGAGTAGCTCATCTCCAGGCTGGCGGAATCCTTCGCGTCGGTGGAGCCGTCGATGCGCCCGGTCAGTTCGAGCCGGCGATTGGCGCCGGTCCGGTCGTATTCCTCGCAGACGAAACTCACGAGGGTGGCCGAGCCTGCGGCGATGTCCACAGTCCTCGTGCGACCGGTGCTGCTGCTGCCAAGGACATCCCACTTGCAGGTCATCGACACCGGGTCCCGGTCGTCCGCGACGTTCTTCATCGACAGCTCGTAGCGGGCGTCGGTCGCTCCCGTGTTGCCCACCGTGAACTCTCCCTGAATGGAGGTGTGCATGCGCGGGGTGCTGCGCACCTGAACCGTGTAGGCCACCTCGATGCTGCTGCCGGGTGTCCCGGTCAGTGTCTGCCCCGGTGAGCTTCTGCGCTGCGAGAGCTTCCACTCGGCCCAGTTCAGGGACTCAGCCCAGGGTTCGATGTCGTTGCTCAGGGTCGGCACCACGGCCGCGGCGTCCTCCGCCGGCTGCGCGGAGTCGTCGTCCGGCCCACCGTCGCCCTCCTGTGCGTCTTGCGGAGTCTTCTGTCCGGGCGAAGCCGGCAATTCTATGACTGGGCCGTCCTCGGCCGGCTCGTCCGTGTCTTCCGCGTCCGGTTCGCCGTCACCCGGCTGCTGGTTGGTCACTTCCGACTCCGTCTCCGCAGCCGCCGCAGTTTCTGGCGTGGGCGCGGCTTCGTTCGGCAAGGCGGCGGCCGGCGTCGCGGCCAGTGCAAGCACCAGCCCCAATGCCACCGCGGTGAAGCGGATCCCATGGTTATTGGTAGGTCTCATAGCTGTCTCCGCGCGTGCGAGTAGGAGCGGCTCTCGATCGGTTGAACGCTCGCGAGGGTGCTATGAGATTATCTGGATCTGCGACAAGTGGGTAGGGTCTTAGCCGAATGCCTCGGCTAAGACCCCAGTGACGTTTAGTCTCCGACCGCGTCGCGACCGCGCCGGACGATCAGTGGGTCCGGTGCGTGGACGACAGTTTCGTCCTTGTCCTCGTAGTCGAACTGGTTCAGGAAATAGCGCATTGCGTTGAGCCGAGCACGCTTCTTGTCGTTCGACTTGACGGTGATCCACGGCGCGTGGTCCGAGTCGGTGCGCAGGAACGTCTGCTCCTTAGCCTCCGTGTATTCTTCCCACTTATCCAGTGACTCGAGGTCCATGGGAGAGAGCTTCCAGCGGCGGACAGGGTCGATCTGCCGGATGGCGAAGCGGGTGCGCTGTTCCTGCTGCGTCACGGAGAACCACAACTGGGTCAGGTGGATCCCGGATTCGATCAACATCCGTTCGAACTCCGGCGCCTGGCGCATGAACACCTCGTACTCGTCGTCGGTGCAGAAGCCCATGACGCGTTCAACACCGCTGCGGTTGTACCAGGAGCGGTCAAACATGACGATCTCGCCGAAGGTGGGCAGGTGCTGGATATCGCGCTTGAAGTACCACTGCCCCAGTTCGGTGGAGGACGGCTTGTTCAGGGCCACAACGCGGGCGGCGCGGGGGTTTAGGTGCTCGGTGAAGCGTTTGATCGTGCCGCCCTTGCCGGCTGCGTCCCGTCCCTCAAAGATGATCACGTGACGCAGGTTGTGGTCCTGAGACCAGTACTGGAACTTCAGCAGCTCGACCTGCAGCTTGTACTTCTCGATCTCGTACTCGCTCTGCGTCATGCGCTCGTCGTACGGATAGTTCTCGCGCCACGTCTCCACGGCGGAGCCATCCGGGGCAATCAGATCGGGATCGTTCTCGTGCCCGGCTTGGACGGTGTACCCCTCTTCGACCAGCTGGTCGATGAACTCACGAAGGTTCTGCCGTTGGGCTTCATCCAAATTGTCCATGTTCCGATTGCGCATAGAGCCCTCTCCGAAAATGAAAAACGACGTTGTTCTTCACTTCAAGTCTAGTAGCGGCAGGTAACAAAAACCTTAATCTTTGGGCAACGCCACAGGGCGGCTGAAATACAGCAGAATGCTGATCAACAGGGCGCTGCCGACCAGCCCCGAGGTCAGCAGCGTCACCCCCGGCCAGCCCGCCAGCTCGAAGCTGTACGGCGTCAGGTTCCCGGACAGTGAGGAGCCGGCGTAGTAGAACAGCATGTACATGGCCGCCGCTTGCGCGGGCAGTCTGATGCCCAGAGAGGCCCGCGCCGCCACCCACGCGGACGCCACCGAGTGCACCGAGAAGAATCCTGCGGAAAGCAGCACCAGGCCCAAGACCACCAGCCCGATATGTTCACCGGCGAGCACGAAGATCGCCGCCAGCATGACGATCACGCCGAGCGGCATGATCTTCCGCATACCGATCAGGTCGGCGGCCTTCCCTGCCCAAGCGGAGGCGACCCCGCCGACCGGGTAGACGAAGTACAGCAGACCGATCAGGCCGATCGAAAAGTGGTACGGGGCAGCGTCGAGGCGGAAACCCATGGAATTGAAGATACCCACGAAGGTGCCCATGGTAAGCGCCGCCATCACGTAGAGCCCCACCAGAACGGGATCGGTGAAGGCCCGGACGAAGTTGCGTGGCAGCTGCCGAAAGCTCCGCGGATTGGGCGTGAATCTTCGGGAAGCGGGCAGCAGCCGCTGGCAGGCCAAAGCACAGCCGAGCGCGAGCAACGCGGTACCTAGCATGGCGAAGTGTTCGTGTTGGAAGTTGATCCAGCCGAGGTCGGGCAGCGTCAGAAACTCGGTCAGTTCGATCAGCCCGGAGGAGACGACTCGTCCGGCTAGACCGCCGAGGGTCGTACCGAACACGTACACACCGGTGGCGGCTCCGACATAGGAGACATGGATTTCTTCGCGCAGATACACCGCAGCGGTCGCCGGCAGCCCGGCCAGCGTGACGCCTTGGACGAAGCGGGCGACCAAGAACAGCTCCCAATTCGGGATGACCGCGACGACCACTCCGATGCTGGCGGAGGCAAAGAGACTGAACAAGATCAGGTTGGTACGGCCCAAGCGGTCCGACAGCGGGGCCGCGACCAGCAGCCCGCAGCCCAACCCTGCGGTCGCCAAGGACATGGAGAGCGAGGCTTGCGATGGTGTGATGCCGTAGCTGCGGGCGAAGTAGGGCAGGATCGCCTGCGTCGAGTACAGGACCGTGAAGGTTGCTAGCCCGGCGAGCAGGAGCGCGACGTTGATGCGCTTGGCTTGCGGGTCGGTTTTTCGGTATCCGTTGAACCCCTCGCCCGCTGACCCGCTCATGCCCACATTCTAAGCCTTACTGCAAACCAGAAAAGTCGGTGGCTTCGAGGAAGATCGACTCCATGCGAGCGGTGAGGGTGCCGTCGGCCTCGGTGCGGGCCTTTAGATCACTCCAACGTGGGTCGGCGACGAAGCGCTGCCAGTTCTCTGCCGGTTCGCCCTGCTCGTGCTTGACCAGGTAGTGCAGCTTGTTTTCGTCCATGGCGTCCAACCAGAAGCCGACTGTGCTGATGTGGTATTCGGTGAACAACGCGATGGTTTCGTCCCGGAATCGGGCGGCAAGGGCGTCCCGGTTCCCTTCGGTGGCGGTATAGGTGCGCAATTCGTACATGTGTGTCTCCCGGTGTTATGCCTTCGTCTTGCTGCTCTTCTCACGTTCTTGCCGCTTTTGGTCCTTGGACTGGGCCCGGCGGATCCGCCGCTGTCGAGCATCCGTGTACCCCGCGCGCCACAGGTATAAGCCAATCACAGCGTAGGCGCCGAGCAACACCAGTAGCCATTGCGGGAAGCCCGGTCCGGCCGGTTGAGCGGCGGCACGCTTCTTGTCCTCGGCGCTGGTGGGCACTTCCCGTTCGGCGACCACGACGATTCGGGGCGAGTCGTCGACCAGCGGGCTGGAGGTCACGAGGGTGAGCTGATCGTTGTCCGTCTTTGAGGTGAGGTCTTGGCGTTCGCCGGCGGAGACCTCACGCACGCTCTTCACCCGGTAGGCGAGGACTTCGCCGAAGCTGCTTAAGAGGATCTCTTGGCCCGGTTCCAGCTCGTCGATCCGGTTGAACATCGCCGCCGTCGGATAACCGCGGTAGGCGGTCAGCACCGCGTTGCTGGTCTCACCGCCGACGGGCAAGGAACTGTTCGCCAGATGCGCCACGCCCTTGCCAAGGCTGTTCTCGTCCACACCCTCGAAGATCGGCAGATCGAGGTCGATCCCCTGAATCTGGAGTCGGCCAAGGACGTCGGTCTCCTCCGCCGGGTCGGTTCCGGTCAACTCCGACACTTCGGTGATCTCGCTACCGGTCGGGTAGCGGACGTAGGGCGCCAAGGCCACGTCCGGAACGGTCGTCTTGGTTCTCGCCGTCAGGGTCGCGAGATGTTCTCGGGCGTCGTAGCCGGGCTGCGTGACCTCGTCCAGATACTGGCTGATGAAGGCCGCTTGGCTCGACGCGGAAAACCACGTGGCCACCGTGGTGTGGAAGAAGACGGCGGTGCCGGCGAGCAAGAAAAGAGCGACCAACCATGTTTGGAGTGAGGGTTTCCACCCAAACACCCGCCGTTGCGCGTGCCGCATCTTGGGTGAGGTCTGCGCTGCCTTAGTGAACATGGAGGTTTTTTCCGTTAACGATGCCGTGGACTGTCTGTAACCTCAATACACCGTAGCCCAAGTCACATCAAGCGCAAAAACCTGCGGAATCTCCAGTCACTTTGACCAACCCAGCAGCGGGCCACGCCCGGCACACTTGGTTTATCATGCGGCACTGGATCAATGACAACAACCCTGAAGAACGAAAAGGCCCCGTCAATCATTCGTGACCGACGGGGCCTAACTGCGGAGGATGGGGGATTTGAACCCCCGAGGGCGTGAACCCAACACGCGTTCCAGGCGTGCGCCATAGGCCGCTAGGCGAATCCTCCTTGTTTTACCTCTAGTTCACTTGCGTGCCCCAAAGGCAGATTCCATCATAACGGATAGCCTCGGTGAACGCCTAATCGGCCGACGCTGCCGGGCAAGCACCGCTTTCGGCGCGGCGATGATCCGCTCCGATCGCTAGTAGCTCGGGGCCTGAGGTGCGTACTTTTCCGCCCACGCCAGCACCCCTCCGGTAAGGTTCTTCAGCTGCGTCTTTGGCTGTTCCGTCGCCTCGGTGAGGATCTGCTGGGCTTGGGCCGACCGCGCACCCGACTTGCAATGCAGGACAATCGTCGTCGGCGCCGGGAGCCCGGCTGCTTCGATCGCCTCGTCGACGGCATCCCACCGGCGTTCTTGGATGAGCCCAAGCGGCACGTGGAGGGCCGCCGGGATCGCGACCACGTCACGCTCCCACGCTTCACGCACGTCGATCAGCAGGTGCCCCGGCTTGGCCAGCTCCGCCTCCAGCTCCTCCGGCGCCAGCTGGGGGCCCTCAACGCTTCGCAGCGCTGCCGGGTCATCGGCGCCCTCCGTTGGATTCGCCGCGCACACGAAGGCGGCCTCGCTGAGGTCCCGCACGGATGGTCGGTCTGGATCGGGCAAGAGGTTCAGGGTGTGCCAGTCGAACTTCCAGGCGTCGTAGATCAGCACCCGGCCGATGGCAGGCTCCCCCACCCCGGCAAGCAGCTTGATGGCCTCGGTGGCCATGGCGGTGCCGACGAGCCCGGGCAGCACGCCCAGCACGCCGCCTTCGGCGCAACTCGGGACCGATTCCGGGTCCGGGATTTCCGGGAACAGGTCGCGCAGGGTCGGTCCAACACCCGGATAGAACACGGACAGCTGTGCCGCGAACCGGAAGATCGTGCCCCATACCAGCGGCGTGCCGGTCAATTCGCAGGCATCGTTGACGAGGTAGCGGGTGCCGAAGTTGTCCGTGCCGTCAACGACCACGTCGTAGTCTTCGATGATGCGGAGGATGTTCTCCGGCGCCAGCCGCTCCGCGTACTTATTCACCCGGACGTGCGGGTTGATGGCCACGACCTCCGCCGCCGCGGAATCGACCTTGCGCTGCCCCACGCTCTGGGTGCGGTGAATGACCTGACGCTGCAGGTTGGTCACCTCCACCACGTCGTCGTCAATGAGGCCGATCGTGCCCACGCCGGCGGCAGCCAGATACTGCAGGATGGGCGAACCCAATCCCCCGGCGCCGACGACGAACACCTTGGCGCCCTTGAGGCGTCGTTGCGCCTCCACCCCGAAACCGGGCAAGGACAGGTGCCGCGCGTAGCGCGCGGTCTCCTCCGGGGTGAGTTCGGGGCCCAGCTGGGCCAACGGCGCCAACGCCTCGATCTTGGCTTGCATTTGCTCCCGCAGTCCTAGGCTCACCGGTCACCGCCCATCTGGCTGGGGTCCGCTGGCAGGAAGTCTCCCCCGCCAAGCTTCTCCCGGGCGGTCAGCTGCTCGTCGCCGTAGCTCGGGGTGGCCCGGCCGTCCATGGGTGAGGAGGCCAGCGCGTGCTTGCGCTTGGGGATGCGTCCGGCCCGGTTGGCGAGGTATCCGGCGGTGACCGCGGAGGACATGGCGGCGGCCATCATAGCCGGGTCTTGGGCTCGGGTGACCGCGGAGGCCAGCAGCACCGCGTCGCAGCCCAGTTCCATCGCTAGGGCCGCCTCGGACGCGGTGCCGATGCCCGCGTCGAGAACCACGGGCACGGAGGCGCGCGCTGCGATGAGCTCGATGTTGTGCGGGTTCAGGATCCCTAGGCCGGTGCCGATCGGAGCGCCGAGGGGCATCACGGCCGTGACACCGGCGTCTTCGAGGCGCAGCGCGAGGGCCGGGTCATCCGTGGTGTAGGCGAAGACCTTGAAGCCGTCCATGACGAGTTGTTCGGCGGCGGCGAGTAGCTCCACCCCGTCCGGCAGCAGGGTCTGGTCATCGGCGATGACCTCCAGCTTAATCCAGTCCGTGCCGAGCGCCTCGCGCGCCATCTGCGAGGTCAGGATGGCGTCCCGGGCCGTGTAGCAGCCGGCGGTGTTCGGCAGGATCTTGATGTTGTTGCGGTTGAGCATGGCGAACAGGGACTCGCCTTCGGCCGGGGTGTAGCGGCGCAGCGCAACCGTGGTGAGGGAGGTGCCGGAGGCGATGAGCGCTTGCTCGAGGGTGCTCAGTGAGGTGATGCCGCCGGTACCCATGATGAGGCGCGAGGACAGCTCCACGCCGTCGATGGTCAGCACCGGGTAGTCAGGATTTGAATTGCTCATGTGGGGTACTCCAACTCGAGTAGGAAAAAACTTAGCCGCCTTGGACCGCGGTGACGACCTCAACGCTGTCTGCATCGTTCAGTGCGTGCGTGGACCAGCGGCCCCGCGGAATCACGGTGTGGTTGACGGCCACTGCGATGCCCAGCGCGCTGCCGTCCGTCGCGGTTCCGTCAGCGGCGATCTCCTTGCCCAGCAGCTCGCTGATCAGCGGCAGCAGTTCGGGGCTGGTGATCTCTTTGGCGTTGCCGTTCAGCGTGATGGTGATAGTCATGGCGAAGGTTCCTCTTGGGTAAAGCGGTACGGGTTCATGGCGGCCAGTAGCTGCCGGTCCTGCTCGGTTGCGGTACCTACCGGCGAGCCCAGCAGCTCCGTGGCAGTAAGCCGGGCGGCCAGCGCACTGAGCAGGATGCCGTGGCGGTGGTAGCCAGTGGAAAGAAAGATCGTGTCGTCTAGCGCCCCGGTGAGCGGGATGTCGTCCGGGGTGCCGGGTCGGGCCCGCGCGATGACTTCCAGCAGTTCCGCCTCCCGGATGCCGGGCACTACTTCTTGCGCGTCACGCAGCAGCTCGTAGACGCCCCCCAGCTGCGGTCCGGTGAGCTGATCCTCGCGGCTGGTGGCGCCGATGACCATGGTGCCGTCCCTGCGGGGCACCAAATAGACGGGGTACCCCCGCACGACCGCGCGGACGGTGGCCGTTAGCAACGGTTGCAGGCGATCCGGGATCCGCACGCGGATGATGTCGCCGTGCACGGGGCGCAGGGGCAGCGTCACGGCCGGCAGCCCGGTGAGTTTGGTGGCGCCCAAACCGTTGGCGACGACCACCCGGTCGGCAGCAATCCTGTTGCCGCTCGCAAGCTCAACGCTACCGCGCTGGACGCCCACCGCGGATTCCTCAATTGCGGTGACCGGCACATCGTCTCGGCCGAAGAACGCCTGCAGGTGCGCGAGGAAGATTCGCGGGTCGATTTGGTGATCGCTGGGGATGCGCACGGCCCCCGCGAGGCGGGGGTTCAGCGCGGGTTCCGCTGCCCTGGCGGCAGAGGCCGTCACTGGCATGACTTCCATGTCATGGGCTCGCTGGATCTGCGCCAGTTCCAACAGATACTGCCGGTCCGCAGCATCCGCGCCGACCACGAGGGTTTCAGTGTGCCGGTATCCGAGTGATTCCGCGTCGATCCCGGTGCGCGCCGCGACCGCTTCGATCAGTTCCGGCCAGTCTTTGCCAGCGGCGACCATCAACGGGTAGAGCGCCTGTTGTTGGTATTGCACCTCAGCGATCGGTGCAAGCATCCCGGCTGCGGCATGCGACGCCTCTGAAGCCGGTTTTGGGTCGATCAGGGCCACGGTTTTTCCGTGGTTTGCGAGGTGGAAGGCTGTAGCTTGACCGATGATGCCGGCACCAATGATGGCCACATCAAAGTTGTTCATGCTGTCCTTTCATTCCACACTGCACCAGACCAGTATATGTATCGGCAGCCGGTTAGTATTGGCCCTATGAATGAGAACAAGCTGTATGCTCCACCTGTTCCCGCACTGTCACGCGCGGAACGGGAGAAGATGTTTGCCGACGTACGCCTGTATCTGTGCGTCGATGCCCGCACCGAGCAAGGAGACTTGGAGGAGTTTCTACGCGCCGCCTACCGCGGCGGCGTGGACCTCATTCAGTTACGCGATAAGAAGCTCGAAGCACGGGAGGAGATCAAGGCCCTAGAGATTCTGGCGCGCGTGGCCCGTGAGGAAGGCAAGCTCTTCTCGGTCAACGACCGCGCCGATGTTGCGCTCTTGGTCAACGCCGACGTCTTCCACGTGGGCCAGGGAGACCTGACCACGGAGCAGGCCCGCGCGCTGCTCGGTGACGACGTGATCATCGGCCGCTCCACCAACGCCACGGAGCTGGCGCAGCAGGCCATCGAGGATCCGGGCCTAGACTATTTCTGCACCGGACCGGTCTGGGAGACCCCGACCAAGCCGGGTCGGGCCGCGGTGGGCCCGGAGCTGGTTCGCTACGCTGCAGAGCAGGCCGGCGGCAAGCCGTTCTTCGGCATCGGCGGGGTGAACGCGCAGACCCTGCCCGAGGTCATCGCAGCAGGAGCCGATCGCGTGGTCGTCGTCCGCGCCATCACCGAGGCCGAGGATCCCGAGGCCGCGGCACGCAAGCTCGCCGAAGCG
>CAYZBX010000004.1:20179-40678 GCA_964476735.1 uncultured Micrococcaceae bacterium | reverse complement strand
GGCTGGCACCCGCGCCTCACCCAGGGCGAGGCCTACGACTGGGGCGAGGACCCGTTCTTCGACATGGGTTCCGGAACGACCCTGCAGATCTCCCCGTGGCAGCAGTAGCCGCGGCCACGTCGGGCCTCAGCCGAGCTCGGCGCTGATCTCCGCCGCCCTGTCCCGGGCGGCCACAACTGCGTCCTCAACCAATCCGGCCAGCGGCGTGAGCTTGCGCAGCGCGGCTTCCGTGGTGCCGTTCGGGCTGGTCACGGCCACGCGCAGGGCCGCGGGGTCCGCGTCTTCCTGCTGCAACATCTTGGCGGCGCCGGCGATCGTGCCGATCGCTAGGTCGCGTGCCGTGGCTTCCTCTAGCCCGGCCTTCACCCCGGCCTGGATCAGCGTTTCGGCAAAGTGGAAGACGTAGGCCGGCCCGGAGCCCGAGACCCCGGTCAGCGCGTCCATCTGGGATTCGTCGACCACGACGGTCTGGGCGGCCTTATCCAGCAGGTCCTTGACCGCGGCCAACTGTTCGGGGCTCGTGCTGGTCCCCGGGCAGAGGCCGATGACACCGGTGCCAACCTGGGTGGGGGTATTCGGCATGGTCCGCACCACCGGTTGCCCCGGGTTCAACGCCGCCTCCATCTGTGCAACGGTCACGGCGGCCGCCACCGAGACGACGATGGTTCCCGCGGCGAGCTCGGCTCTGATCTCCGCCAACACCCCGGACACCTGCGCAGGCTTCACCCCCACAACCACCACGTCAGCGCCTTGTACCGCCCGGGCGTTGGCGCTCGGGTCATCGGCGCTGGCGTAGACTGTGATGCCATACCTTTCGGCGGCGTTGCGCGCGCTTTCTGCCGAGTGGCAGGTGGCGCTCAGGTCCTGGTTGGGGATCCCGGCCTGTTGCAGGCCGTGCAGGATGGCGCCGTTCATGGAGCCAAGGCCCAAGAAAGCAATGTTCACGAAAGTGGTTTCCTTCGGGTTGGGGTCACTGTCCTAGGTGGGTGTGGGCGAAGTCGAGCGCGTAGCGCAGCCATTCTTCCCGTTCCCCGGGGTTCTTCGCCTTGCGCGTGGAGACCTCCAAGCAGACCACACCGTCGTAGCCGTGTTCGCGGTGGTACTCGCCCAACCAATTCAACGCTTCGGCGCAGGGCTGGGAGCCGTAGCCGGGCAGCAGGTGCTCGTCCCGACCATTGGGGAAACCATCGGTCAGGTGCACGTGCGCCAGCCGCTCCCGCAGCCGCTTAAATGCCTCGTGGGAGTCGACCCCGGCAATCGCGGCGTGTGAGAAGTCCCAGGTGACATGCCGGTAGTTCCGGTCGATCGGGTTCCAGTGCGGCAGATACATCCGGGCCTCTTGGCCGCCGGCCCGCCACGGGTACATGTTCTCCACGGCGATCTTGATCCCGGAGCGATCCATCAACTCGTTGATGCCCTCGCCGAATTGGGAGGCGTATTCGCCTTGCCAGCGAAACGGCGGGTGCACGACCACGACCTCCGCGTTGACCTCCTCGGCAAGTTTGACCGAGCGCAGGATCTTGTTCCAGGCTCCGCCCCAGACCTGCTGGGTCAGCAGCAACGTCGGCGCGTGAATGGAGTGGATCGGCTGGTCATAGCGGGAGGCGAGCTCGTTCAGGGCGATTGGGTTCTGCGAGGTGGCCGAGTTGGTGACCATGACCTCGACCCCGTCATAGCCGAGGTCGGCCGCAATGGCGAAGCCGTCGTGCACCCCGAGCGGGTACACGGAGGAGGTTGCGAGGGTAACCGGAATTCGTTTCATCGCCACTAGTTCTTCGCGCTGATCTGCTGGGTTGCGTTGTCCAACATCTTCGGGTCAAAGGAGGAACTCTCACGCAGTTGCTCCATGCCCTGGTGCTCCAGCGGCGAGGACGAGCTCACCAGCTTGGGCTGCATATTGAAGAAACCGTCGTACACCAAGAAGTCCAGTCGGCGCATGATCAGCCCCTCGCGCATCGCCCACGGGCAAATCTGCAGGCGCTCAATCTTGAAAATCTCCATCGCCTGCTCGGCCACCATCGCGCCGGCCAGCAGCTGCCCGGCCCGCTCCTCCGATACGCCCGGCAGCGTCGCCCGATCCTCGTAGGTCATGGCCGCGATCCGGTTTGTCCACAGCTTCAGGTCCTCCAGCTGCAGGTAGCGCGGCACGTAGGGTCCGTCATCGTATGGGGCCGCGCCCGTGATCCGCGCCAGCGACCGGAAGGTCTTGGAGCTGCCGGTGATCAGGGTGGGTGCCAGTTCGGGGGCGAACTCCTGATAGGCCTCCTTCAGGATGCCGCGGATGTACTTGCGCAGCGCCTTGATGTCCTTGTGGTTGGGCGGGTCCCCGGGCAGCCAGTCGCGGGTGAGCCGTCCGGCACCCAACGGGATGGAGGCGGCCACGGTGGGCAGCTCGTCCACGCCAACGGCGATTTCGAAGGAGCCGCCGCCGATGTCGAAGTTCAGGATCTGTCCGGCGGACCAGCCGAACCAACGACGCACCGCGAAGAACGTGACCCCGGATTCCTCGACCCCGGAGAGCTCGAAGATCTGGATCCCGGTGGTCTCCTCCACCAGAGAGATCACGTGGTCGCCGTTGCCGGACTCGCGGATGGCGGAGGTGCAGAACGCCAGCAGGTCCTCGACCTTGCGGGTCGAGGCGAAGGTCTTCGCCTCCTCGATGAAGTTGATCAGCTCGCGCTGGCCCTCCTCGTTGATGTTGCCGGCGGCATCCAGGAAGCGGACCAGTGACAGCGATCGTTTGTGGGAGGCGTAGGGTGTCGGGCGTGCACCGGGGTGCGCGTCCACCAAGAGCAGGTGGACGGTGTTCGAACCGATATCCAAGACGCCCAGACGCATGACCTAGTCTCCTGACTTCTTCGCAGCCGTCTTCCGTGCTGCTGGCTTCTTCGCCGCCGGCTTGCGCGTGGTGCGTTTCTTGGCCGGACCCTTGGCCCGTTTCTCGGCCAGCAGCTCCAGCGCCCGCTCCCGCGTCAGCTCCTCGATCGAGGTGCCGCGGGGCACCGTCACGTTGGTCTCCCCGTCCGTGATGTACGGGCCGAAGCGACCGTCCTTGACGACCACCGGCTTCTCGTTGGTCGGGTCCACCCCGAACTCGGCCAGCGGCGGCTTCGCGGCGCTGCGGCCGCGGGTCTTCGGCTGCGCGTAGATCGCCAGCGCCTCGTCCAAGGTGATGGTGAACAGCTGCTCTTCATCGGTGAGCGAGCGCGAGTCGGTGCCCTTCTTCAGGTACGGGCCGTAGCGGCCGTTCTGGGCGGTGATCTCCACGCCCTCGGCGTCCTGGCCGACCACCCGTGGCAGGGAGAGCAGCTTCAGCGCCTCCTCCAAGGTGATGGTGTCCAAGGACATGGTCTTGAACAGGGAGGCTGTGCGCGGCTTGACCTTCGGCGGCTTCTTCTTCGGCTTCTTCCGGCCGTTCTTGTAGTACTCGACCGGCTGCGCGTCCATGTACGCCTGGATCTCTTCTTCGGTCATTTCCGGCACGACTTCGGTGACGTAGGGTCCGAAGCGGCCGTCCTTGGCCACGATCATCCGGCCGGTTTCCGGGTCGTTGCCCAGTTCTTTTTCCGGGGTGGCCGCGGTGGCGAACAGCTCGTTCGCCTTCTGCTCGGTCAGCTCGTCCGGCGCCAAGTCTTCTGGGACCGGCGCGCGTTCCGGGTCGGTCCCTTCGGCGGCATCCGCCGGCAGCTTCTTCTCCAGGTAGGGGCCAAACTTGCCGACCCGCAGGGTGATCTCCTCGGTGATCGGCACCGAGTTGATGGCGCGCGCATCGATGTCACCCAGGTCCGCCACAACCTGGTGCAGGCCTTCGCTGCCGTCCCCGCCGAAGTAGAAATTGTTCAACCACGCGGTGCGTTCCCGCTCGCCGGCGGCAATGGCGTCGAGGTCGTCCTCCATCCGGGCGGTGAAGTCGTAGTCCACGTACTGGCCGAAGTGTTCCTCCAGCAGGCGGATCACGGCGAACGCGGTCCAGCTCGGGATCAGGGCGTTGCCGCGCTTACGCACGTAGCCGCGGTCCATGATGGTGGAGATCGTCGGCGCGTAGGTGGAGGGCCGGCCGATCTCGCGTTTTTCCAGCTCCGCCACGATCGACGCCTCGGTGTAGCGTGCCGGCGGGGTGGTCTGGTGTTCCACGGTGGCAAGCTGGGCCTCGGCCAGGGTTTCCCCTTCGGCCAGCTTCGGCAGCCGGGCCTCCTTCTGCTCCTCGTCGCCGGTCTCGCTGGCGTCCTTACCTTCCTCGTAGGCGGCCAAAAAGCCGGGGAAGGTGATGACGGTACCGGATGCGGAGAATTCGGCTGCCCGGTTGTCCTTGGCTTCGCCGGTGACCTTCACGGTGGCGGTGAAACCGGTGGCGTCGGCCATCTGGGAGGCGACGGTGCGCTTCCAGATCAGCTCGTACAGGCGGAACTCGTCCGCGGAGAGCTGGCCCTGCACCTCGCGTGGGGTGCGGAACTGGTCCCCGGCCGGACGGATCGCCTCGTGCGCTTCCTGCGCGGCGTCCGACTTGGCCTTGTAGTACCGGGGCTTCTCCGGCACCGAGTCCCCGCCGTAGAGCTCAGCGGCCTGACGGCGGGCGGCCGTCAGGGCTTCCTGAGACAAGGTGACCGAGTCGGTACGCATATAGGTGATGTAGCCGTTTTCGTACAGGCGCTGCGCCACCTGCATGGTCACCCGGGAGGAGAAGCGCAGCTTACGGCTGGCCTCCTGCTGCAGGGTGGAGGTGGTGAACGGTGCGGCCGGGCGCCGGCGGTACGGTTTCTCTTCAACCCCGGTCACCGCGAAGTCGGCGCCCTCCAGCGCGGCGGCCAGCTCGGCGGCCGCCGCCGCGTCAAGGTGCAGTGCCGACTTGGTCTTCAGCGTGCCATCGTCGTGGAAGTCCCGGCCCTGGGCGACCCGGGCCCCGTCAACCGTGGCCAGCTTCGCCTTGAACGCCTCGCCGTCGTTGGTGACGAAGTCGGCGGTCAGGTCCCAGTACTCGGCCGCAACAAACGCCATCCGCTCGCGTTCGCGCTCCACCACCAGACGGGTGGCGACGGATTGCACACGTCCGGCGGACAGGCCACGGGAGACCTTGCGCCACAGCACCGGGGAGATCTCGTAGCCGTAAATGCGGTCCAGCACCCGCCGGGTCTCCTGGGCGTCCACCAGATCCTGGTCGATTTCCCGGATCGCCTCGAGGGCCCGGTTGACGCCTTCCTTGGTGATCTCGGTGAAGGCCATCCGGTGCACCGGAACCTTCGGTTTGAGCACCTCGTTCAGGTGCCACGCGATCGCTTCGCCTTCGCGGTCGGAGTCAGTGGCCAGATAGAGCTCGTCGGCATCCTTCAGCGCGGCCTTGAGCTCGCGGACCTTGCTCTTCTTGTCCGCGTAGACCACGTAGTACGGGTCGAAGCCGTGTTCGGTGTCCACTGCAAACTTGCCGTAGGGACCCTTCTTCATGTCTTCGGGCAGCTCGGAGGGTTGGGCGAGGTCCCTGATGTGCCCCACGGAGGCATCCACAACCCAGCCCTCGCCGAGGAACTTGGCAAGGGATTTACTCTTGGCTGGGGACTCAACGATGACCAGTTTGGTCCCGCTCCCGGGGGTGATGTTGGCCTTGGTTGGCACGTGACTCCTTTGAGGCTGGCGCGGCACTCTCGCCAGTGTTGTTAGTCGGCTTTCTCAGGCTGATCGGCCAGATCAGGCACCATGGATACCATATAGTACATGCGTTGACCGTCCACCGAGCGCTCCTCGGAGGGGGCCCGCTTTTCAAACTCTTCGATCAGCTCGAACATGCGGTCGGTGAATTCTTTGCGGCTCTCCTCATCGACGAAGAGCAGACCGGTGGTCAGCACCGGAACTCGGTCACCGTCGGGGGCAAGCCCGTCGGCGTCCTCTTGGTCCCGGCGCATCATCTCCTTGCGGATGCGTTCCCGGAACGAGTTGATCTGCACGTCGAGGAAAGCGTATCGGGCGGCCGGTGATTCACCAAAGGATTTGACGACTATGTCTTCGCCCGCGGCTTTCCAACGCCGTTCGCGCCCGTCGCCCTCCGAGGCGGCCCGTTCCACGAAGCCGTATTTCTCCAGTGCGCGCAGGTGATAGCTCATCGCCGAGGGGGTCAACCCGCAACGCGCAGCCAGCTCGGTGGCGGTTCTTGTTGTTTGGGCGGAGAACAGTTCCTCCAAGACCGCAAGCCGTGCCTCGTGCGCCAGTGCACGGATGGCCTGCGGGTCCGAGATCCGGACGAGCTCACGGGGTGGCACATCAGATTGGGTCACCACTTCACCTGCTTCCACATTAAATTAGGTATCTGGCCACTCATTCTAATCTGTCGCCGTTGCGGTTCCGACGAAGCCGTCCAGATACAGGTGGGTCAACTCGCTCAGCAGCGCCTGCTCGTCGAAGCTGGCTTGCGCGGGTTCCTCCAGCAGGGAACGGTATCCGGCGATCAGTTCGGCGACCGTGAAGGTCCCGTCGAAGGCGCTGACCAGCCCGGCCGCAGCCGAGGACAACGCTTGGGCCCGGGCGAAGCCGCCGCCTTGACGCAGCAGGATGATTTCCGGATCGGCCGCCCCGAGCCTGCGGTGCTGTTCGTAGGTCACATCGGCTGCCGGGACCAACCGCAGCTCGGCAACCTCCTCGAGCACCGGCGCCGGAAAGTGAATGGTGTCGCCGGTGACCCCGAGCTCGTTCATCCGCGCCACGGTGCGTTCGATGGCCGGGCCCAGCGGCGGGTTGATGGTGGCGCCGTACTCTTCCCAGCGCCGCCACGTCCCGCCCTCACGCTCCGGCTTGTGCAGCAGCACCAGACCGAAACCCACCCGGGCCACCCGCCTCGCGGTGAAATCGCTCAGGTACTCACCCAGCGCACGCCGGTAGTAGCCGCGGTCACGGCTCTCTGCGGCGTCCCGCAACCAGAGCCGGGCGTAGTCGGGGCCGTCCTGCTCGTCGCGTTGGATCACCCAGCAGTTGATCCCGGACGGCAGCCACTCCCGCACCCGGCCGTACCAGAGCTGCTGGCCCTGTTTGATCTCCCAATTGGAGAGCATCTGGGCGGTGCCGCCGGGGTTCAGGTGCTCAGGCAGCCGCTGAACCAACTCGGCCACGATCGCATCGCCTTCGGCGCCGCCGTCTCGGTATTCGTAGCGGGCCTGCCCCTCGGTGCGCTCGGTGCGCGGGGTAATCACGAACGGCGGGTTGGACACGATCAGGTCAAAGCGCTCCCCGGCGACGGGCTCCAACAGGCTGCCGCGCACGAACGTGACCCGGGAAAGCTCCGCATCGAGGCCGAGAGCCTCCCGGTTCAAGGCCAGGTTGAACCGGGCGAAGCTCAGCGCCCGGGCGGAGATGTCGGTGACGGTGACCCGGTCGGCGTGGGCCAACAGGTGCAAAGCCTGAATGCCGCAACCAGTGCCGATATCCAGGGCCGTCGACACTGGCCGGCGGATGCTGGCGTGGGCCAAGGTGAGCGAGGCTTGTCCGACCCCGAGCACGTGGTCGGCGCGCAGCCGTCCCGGCTGCTGCAGCGCACCCAGGTCGGAACTCACCCACAGCAGTTCTCCGTCGACGTCGTAGGGCCGCAGATCCCACCGAGCCCGGTATCCCCCGTCGTCGGTTTCGAGGATCAGGTTGAGACGGCGCAACCCGGCAGCGCCAACCCCGGGTAGCGCCAGCCGCAGCTGTTGCTCGGTGACCGTGTCGCCCAGCAGCCACAGCCGGATCAACACCGCCAGCGGGTCTGTTCCGGCACGCTCGAGCACCGCTCGCGCCGGTTCCGCGTCGTCTTCCTGCAACCCCTGCACGGCGCTGCCGCCGAGGACCCGTTCGATCCCGGCGTTGGAAAAATCAATGCTTCGCAGCGTCGCCGCGAGCGCGTCGACGCCCGCTTGGTCGCCGCTGTGCGGAGCGTCGGGGGAAAACAGCTGCGGGTCCATCGGCCGCACCGCCTAGGCCTGCGCCAGCTTCACGTCGACGCAGTCGGGGCAACGCAGCGCCTGCTCGTCTTGGGCACACTCGGCGCAGAACAGCCGCAGGTTCCGGCAAGACGGGTTGGCGCAGTTCTCAAACTTGTTGGTTGGCGCGGAGCAGTTCACGCACTGCCCGATGGTCACCGCGTCCTCGGTGAACTCCATGTGCATGCGCTTGTCGAACACGTACAGCGAGCCCTCCCAGAGCCCGGAGTCACCGTACTTCTCGCCGTACCGGACGATGCCCCCATCGATCTGGTAGACCTCCTCGAAGCCGCGGTTCTTCATCAGCGCGGACAGCACCTCGCAGCGGATGCCGCCGGTGCAATACGTGATTACCGGCTGGTCCTTCAGGTGGTCGTACTTGCCGGAGTCGATCTCTCGGATGAAATCCCGGGTGGTCTCCACATCCGGGACGATCGCGTTCTTGAATCTGCCGATCTGGGCCTCGAAGGCGTTGCGACCATCGAAGAACGCCACCTCGCGTCCTTCGGCCTCGGCCCGTTCCACCAGCTCGTTGACTTCTTCCGGTTTCAGGTGCACGCCGCCACCGATGACCCCGTTCTCGTCGACCTTGAGCTCCCCCGGCGCCCCGAAGGAGACGATCTCCTCACGCACCTTCACGGACAGACGTGGGAAGTCATCGGCGCCGCCCTCGGACCACTTGAACTCCATGGACTTGAACGGAGCGTATTCGCGGGTCCGTTTGCGGTACTGCTTGATCGCATTCAACTCACCGCCGACGGTGCCGTTGATGCCGTCCTTGGAGATGATGATGCGCCCGCGCAACCCCAGCGACTCGCACAGCGTGTGCTGCCACAGCCGCACCGCCTCCGGGTCGGCGATGGGGGTGAACTGGTAGTACAGGAGGATTCGATTCACAGACACGTCAGTCATTTTATCCCCTCTGACTCTCAGCGGTTTTCCAGCTTGCCCACATATCAAGGTTAGGGAACGGCAAAGGTGTCAATTCGATGACATTTTAGGATCCGGACTACCCGGGCGCGACTAGAACTGGATAGGGTCAAATCATGGTCACCACACTCTCAAATGAACTTGTCCGCACGTGGGTAAATGGATGGGCTCGCTCCCACGGCTATGACGTCCATAGTGAGGGCGGCATGTACGCCGCCCTGCGCGCCGATACCACCGGCGACTGGGAGTACATCCTGCTCGCCCCGAGTCAAGAGCAGCTGGCCTCCGTCGCGAATACGGTCAAGGAAAACCCGGCGCGGACCGTCATGGTGATCTCCCCCGCAGGCAAGGAGCTGGACGGATTCAACCTGCCCGATCCGTTGCAGATCAAAGGCTCCGGCGAGAAGCTGATGGTTACCGACATGTCCCAGCACGACGTGGAGTCCCCGCTCACCCCCGAGGGTTTCTCGGTGGACACCGACGTGCGTGACCAGCTGGCCGTCGTCACCGTGACGGATGTCGATTCGGGTGACTTGGCGGCGCGTGGTCGCGTGGCGATCGAGGACGGCGTGGCCGTTTTCGACCGCATCTTCACCGCCGATGACTACCGCCGGCAGGGCCTTGGCTCCTTCGTGATGCGTTCGCTGGCCGCGACCGCGCTGGCCTACGACACGGACACCGGACTGTTGGTGTCCACCCCGGAGGGACTGCAGCTGTACCACTACCTAGGGTGGAATTCGCTGGGCAACGTTTCCGTGCTGGGCACCGCCACCTCGGAGGCCAGCCACCTAACCCACTCGGATGAACCCCGCTAGACCGACTCTCGCGGCCGCCGCGCCGCTGCTGGCGGCCTTTAGTCTGGATCGGGTCCCCGCCGAGCTCAAGGGCGTGCGGCAGTTGCCGGCCCGTCCGGGTGTCACCGCTGACTGGCCGGCGGCGCTGGAGTCCGCCACCGTGCAAGCGCTCAGCGACGCGCTGCAAATCGCCCGGCCCTGGGCCCACCAGCAACAGGCCATTGCAGCGATCCTCGCCGGGCGGCATACCATCGTGGCCACCGGCACCGCCTCCGGGAAATCACTGTGCTATCAGGCGCCGCTGTTGCAGGCCGCCCGGCAGGGCGGCACCGCCCTGTATCTGGCGCCCACCAAGGCGCTGGCCGCCGACCAGCTGGGCAACCTGCTGTCGTTACGTCGGCACGCCCCGGAGCTAGCGCCGGCCAGCTATGACGGGGACACCGATCAGCAGACCCGCGCCCACATCCGGCAGCACGCCAACGTGGTGCTCACCAACCCGGACATGCTGCACCACGGCATGCTCCCCAACCATCAAGGCTGGTCCCGGTTCTTCAAGCGGCTGCGCTACATCGTCATCGACGAGGCCCACTCCTACCGAGGTGTGTTCGGCACGCACACCGCCCTTGTGCTGCGCCGGTTGCGGCGGGTTTGCGCCCACTACGGGGCCGAACCGGTCTTCGTCGGGGCGTCCGCCACGAGCGCGGACCCGGCGTCCATGTTCGCCGAACTAACCGGGGTCAACGTCACCGCGGTCACCGAAGACAGCTCGGCCAAGGGGCCGGTCACCGTCGGCCTCTGGGAGCCACCGGTCACCGATCGTCGCGGGGACGGTGGGGTGCCACTGCGCCGGTCCATCTTGGTCGAATCTGCCGACTTGCTCACCAATCTGGTGGCCAATCAGGTGCGCTCACTGAACTTCGTGCGCTCCCGGCGCGGGGTGGAGGCAATCGCCGCCAACACCCAACGCAACCTGGAGGAATTCCGGCCGGACCTTGCCCAACGCGTCAGAGCGTACCGGGGCGGCTATCTCAAGGAGGAGCGCCGCGAACTGGAGGACCAGCTCAAAAGCGGGGAGTTGTTGGCCGTCGCCAGCACCTCGGCGCTCGAGTTGGGGGTCGACATCGCCGGCATGGACGCCGTGCTGATCAGCGGTTGGCCAGGCACCCGTGCCTCCTTCATGCAGCAGCTCGGCCGGGCCGGTCGGGCCGGGCAGGGTTCGGTCGCCCTCTTCGTCGCCGGGGACGATCCCTTGGACGCCTATTTGGTGAACACGCCCGAGGCGATCTTCGATGCACCCGTGGAAGACTCTGTCTTCGACCCGTTCAACCGACACCTGTTGGCCCCCCACCTCTGCGCCGCCGCCGGGGAGCTCCCGCTCACCGAAGAGAACCTACGCCCCTTCTTCGCGGACGAGCCCCAACGGGCACCGGAGGTCATGGCACTGGTGGCCCAGCTCGGCGAACAGGGTCTGCTGCGGCGGCGGCCCGCCGGCTGGTTCTGGGTGGATCCACGGCCGCCGGCCAGTTTCATCTCGTTGCGTTCGGCCGGTGCGGGGCAGTACCAAATCATCGATGTCGACGATGGCACCGTCTTGGGCACCATGGAGTCGGGGCAGACCCATTCCCAGGCGCACCCCGGCGCGGTCTACGTGCACCAGGGACAGAACTTTTTGGTGCACGACTTGGATCTGGACAGCCGGATGGTCTTCGTCCAACGCAAGGCCACGGATTACTACACGCAGGCCCGACAAACCACGTCGATCAGTATTCTGGGCACCACGCACGAACGCACCCTCGGCTCCGCCCAGGTCCATCTCGGCCCGGTACGGGTGACCCAACAGGTTGTTTCGTACCAGCGGAAGGCGCTGCTGACCGGTGAAAACTTGGGTGAGGAGGACCTGCTCTTGCCGCCGCACCACTTGGAAACCGTGGGGTTCTGGTTCACCATCCCAGACAAGGACCTCGCGGCTCTGCGGATCGACCCGGCCGCGGTGCCCGGCTCGCTGCATGCGGCCGAACACGCCATGATCGGACTGCTGCCGCTAATTGCTTCCTGCGACCGGTGGGACATCGGCGGCGTGTCGATCCCCTTGCACCCGGACACGGCCCAGCCCACCGTCTTCGTGTACGACGGACATACCGGTGGTGCCGGCTTCGTGGAGCGTGGCTTCCATCGGCTGGAGCGATGGTTGCGGGCCACTCGGGATCGGATCAACAGCTGCGCCTGCGAAACGGGTTGCCCCTCCTGCGTGCAGTCCCCCAAGTGCGGAAACCGCAATCACCCCTTGGACAAGGCCGGGGCCCTGCTGATCGTTGCGTGGTTGCTAGCCATGGTTGAGCAGCAAGGCGGGGTCGCCGGCTCGCGCTTGGCCACGTAGCCACGCCACCCGGACCGTCACACGTGCGCTGCCGCCACCCAGCAGGCAGCTTTCCAGTTCGGCTCCGTTGCGCTGCGCGACCTCACCGGCGATAGCGCATGGTTCGAAATGAGTCAGGCCACGGTGGGCATCCGCCGCGGCGAGCGCGGCCAAGTCCGCGGCCCGCTGCGCCTGCGCCAACCGAATGACGCCGTGTAGCCAGAGGACGACGACGCCGATGAGCAGCAGCGAAACCCCGACGGTCATGGCCATCGACACCGTCGCCGATCCGTCTTCTGCCGCTGGCACCGGTGCCTGGCTCGCGCGCTTATTAGTCATGGTTCTCCGCCACGGTGTATGCGCTGACCCGGTGTTCGGGAAGAACCCAGCCCACTACCGGTACCGCCGAACGGGCCGTCAGCGTGACTTCCACGAACTCGGCACCTCGGCTGCTGGAAAACGCGGTGCCCGGAACCGATACCTTGGCAACCGCGTTCGAGACCGCGCCGGCGTCGTCTCCGCGGGCTACCATCCGGGCCGCGACCCGGGCTGCTTCCTCCACCCTGATGCGTTCGATTCCGACTGCGCTGGCCCCCAGAACGAGGGCTATGCAGAGGATGATGACCGGTAGCAGAACCGCGTATTCGGCGGTCACCGAGCCTCGTTCTGCCTCCACGTTCGTTGGGCGTGGTTCCGGCGCGGATTGCGACGCTGGGATTCCGGTCATCATCGACTGCTCTCCTTCACCTCTCTTGGGTTTGGCGCTTAGACGTTGAGGGCCCGTTGGATGAGGCTGGTCAACATGTTGCGCACCCCATCGGAGGACAACACGAGTGTCAATACACCCGCGAAGCCGACCGCGGCGAGCACGACCACGCCGTACTCGGCGGTCGAGGCGCCGTCTTCTTCTTCGTGGAGGTGGTGTAGGAACGTCGTCATGGGAATCGCTTCTCCTTGTGTTGCGTCGTTTATGTTGTGTCGTTTCTTCTGCGTGTTTGGATTGGAACGTTGGCTTGGCTTCGCCTCCTCACATCAGCTGTATTTCGCCGAACAGTGCGATCACCGCCGGCAGGATTCCCCAGCAGATGAAGGCCGGCAGGCTCAAGAGGCCTGTTGGCATGACAAGCTTGCTGGAAAGTTGTTGGCTGCGTTCCTTGATATGGAAGCTCTCGTGGTTTCGTAGCTGTGCGGCAGCGGCCACGAGCATGTCGGCGGTGGGGGCTGCCGACAGGTGCACGAAGCGAAGCTCCCTGGCCAAGGCGTCCCAGCCCGGGCCGTCCACGTGGGACGCCCATGCCTGCTGCCAGTCCAGTCCGTAGTCCAGGCTCTTGGCCACGTGGGCCAACGGGGCCAGCCGCGGCTGCTGCTGGCCAAGGACGCGCATGGCTTGGCGCAGGCTTGTCCCGGCTCCCAGCAACGCGGACATCAGTTCCAGACACAGGGCTGCCTCTGACAAGGTCAATCTGGCACGCTTGCCGGTCTCCGAACGCGGCTGTGCGCGCACCGTCGTGAAGCTGCTCCGCAGCTGCGGGCCCGCCAGCGTGGCGTATGCCGCCGCACCGGCGCACAGGGCCGCCCAGGTGTTCATCATTGCCGTTTCCCCGCATCCTTGATGATGCGGGCGCTGGTCCTGCTGGCCAACATGCTGAGGACACCGCCAGCCACCAAGCAAGCTAGGCCCAGCGGATGGCCGAAATAGATGGCCGTGAGGTCGATGCCGAGCAGCAGTCCCAAGCCGACACCGCCCAACGGCAGGATCAACAACAACCGTTGCGTCATTCTGGCACCGGCCGCCTCCACCTTCACCAGCTCGTCGAGTTCTTGGTCTTCCTTGAGGTGGTTCCCGTAGCGTTCCAGGAGATCTGCCAACGGTGCGCCGTGTTGCGCCGACATGTCGAAGCAGCTCGCCAGCCACGGCCACCAAGTTCGGAAGGCTGCAGCGGCGTTGTCGCCGCGTTGGGCTGCCAACCCGGCTTGCCTAACCGCGCGTGCTATCCGGTCCCGCGGTTCCTTGGCGTCCTGCTGTTGCAGCTGCGCCAGCTCTGTCCAGACCTGATGGCTTTGTCGGCCGGCCCGTAGCAGGGCGGCGAGCTGCCTCAACAGCTGTTGTCGGCTGGTCGATTCTTCGGGCGTCCTCTGCCACTGTTTGCTGTCCTTCAGGTTTCGCCAGCGTGCCCGAATGCCGGGTCTTCCGCCCGAGCCAGCTGGTGTTTGGCCCCGGTATCTGGGCGGGCTAGGCGGCGGCCCGATGAGCAGGAGCACGCTCAGGCAGGCTAGAAGAATCGCTGCGGTCAGGTGATTCACGCTCCGGCCTCCAATCCCCTGGCGAACTCGGTCCATCGAGGTCCACTGACCAGTGCTGTTGTCCCCTTCGATTCGTCGCGGCGGTAGCTCAGGAGGGGGTGCACCACCAGACGCTGGTCGCGGGCTTCCAGCATCGCGAACTCGGCCGGATACCGGCGCTGCCCGTCCCGTCTGAGATGGACGATGTATTCCAAGGCGGAGCCGGCCTGCAGCGCGGTGGTTTCCGGGGCCATCCCGGCCAACGCCCCCATCGCGATCAGCCGCGCCGGCACCCCGGCGACGCTGTTGGCGTGCAGCGTTCCGCCGGCTCCGCTGTGCCCGGTGTTCATGGCCGTCAAGAAGTCTCTGATCTCGCTGCCGCGGCATTCGCCGACGATGAGCCGATCCGGTCGCATCCGCAGCGCTTGCCGAATCAGTTCAGACAGCTCGATGCTGCCGCTGCCCTCGATGTTTGCCGGTCGGCTCTGCAGGGTCAGCGCCTGCGGATGGTCCGGGTTGAGTTCGTGGGCGTCCTCGACGATGATGATGCGCTCTTGTTGCCCCACCAAGGCCAACGCGGCGGACAACAGGGTGGTCTTGCCGGTGCCGGTCGCCCCGGTGATCAGGAAGTTGTGACGGCCAAGGACCAGCTTGCTCATCACCGCAGCCCAGACCTCGGCATCGGGCCACCCCTGCTGCAGCGTGGCTAGGTCCGGGACATCGGTGCGGTGAACCCGAATGGAGATGGTGGTTCCGGCCGGGCTGATCGGCGGGATGACGGCGTGGAATCGGTAGCGACCGCAGTTCACGTCGGCAAAGGGCACCGATTCGTCGAGTCGCTTGCCCGCGTTGTTGATGATCTTGCAGGCCAGCTGCCTGCGCACCTGTTCCGGGATAGGCGCCGTCGGCTGCCGCTGGAGCCCCTCCCGGCTGTCCACCCAGACGTATCCGTCGGGGTCGACAAGCACATCCGTCACGCTGGGGTCCGCAACGAACGCTTCCAAGGGGCCCAGCCCGTTGAACTCCGCGTCGAGTGTGCCAAACAGCGCTCTGGTCTGCCCCAAGGACTGCAGCCCGCGGTGTTGTGCGAGCGCGTTGGCGATGCTTTCTGCCCGGGTGTCCTTGCCTTGGCCCAACGCCAACCGAAGATGGTCGTGGCGTTCGTCCAGCGAGGCCGAGTCTAACGCCGTCACGGGGTCCCTCCCCTGCTCCCGAACAAGGCACCCAGCAGCGTTGGGGCCGGCAGCTCGGGCAACCACGGTCGTTCCCGCCCCTTCGCCGGCGGCCGCGTGCCTCCCAGTGAACGTGTTGGCACCTCAGTCTTTTCTCCTGCGGCCAGCGCTCTTGTTCTGGCGCGCTCCGCCGGGGCGTCGAGACCGGGAGTGGCGGGTCGCTCACTGTACTGCGCTTCGAGGAATGACAGTGTCTTCGAGCGGGCGAGCCTGGCCGGGTCGGTCCGACCAAGCGGGAGCCGACGGACCCGGCCAATCACCGGGTGTGCGGACAGCTCTGCGCAGCGCACCGGGTGCCAGCCGGGTGCGGCGGCACCGTTGAGTACCAGCTGCCACGGAACCTCGTGGGCGTTCACGAAGTGGCAGGCTGCATCAGCCTGCGGATCAATGCCGGAGACCAACAGGTAGCGATCGGCGACCAGCGTTTCGCCCCGCTCCGGGGTGCCGGCATCCACGATGAGGTGTTCGAAGTGACGCCGGTAGCGTTGCACGAACGCCTTCAGCTGAAAGATCGGGAGCCGTTGCCGCGCCTTTCTGGCCTCGATCCAGTGCAGACTGCCGGTATCAAAGTCTCGTCGCGCCAGGTACCGCTTCAGGGCGCTCACCGCGGGCAGGTCCGGCATCTGCAGCACCTCGTCCCAGCCGTGGCTGGCCGCCGCGTCGTGGGGCAAGACCCCGCCGATCCCGACGTGCGGGGTCGGGGTCGCTGTGCCATCAAGCAGCAGGACCCGGTCTCCCGCTTGGGCAGTGCGCAGGGCCAGCAGCGCCGCCACTGTGCTGGCACCCGCGCCGCCGACGCTGGCCGCGACAACGGTCACCGCGCCCAGCGCCCCCGCTTCTTCGGCACTGAGCACCGAGAGCAGCCACTGCTGCGCCTGCGGCAGGATGACTACCTGCAGTGCGGTCGCGGCGGCCCGCTCGTAAAGCTCGGTGAGCTGCTCGGCGGTGCCCACTAAGAAGGCGGGGATGTTCGGCGGCTCCTGCGGGCAACGCTCCAAGGAGTAGAAGACGGCTCTGGGCCGCTGCAGTGGATCGGTGGCCTCGCGCAGGGACCGAATCTGCAGGCCGGCGGCAGCGCAGACCGGCCCGATCAGCGCCAGTAGCTCGGTGTCCACGTCGTGGGCGCAAAACCCGGCGGGTGATGAACTGTGGTCTTCTTTCATGCCGTCAGCTTCGGCGATCCCGTCGACGGCAATCGGCGGCCAAGCGCCCGGTGGGGAGCAGGCCGGCGACGCTCAACGTTGTGGAGGGAGGCGCTCCGCCCGCCCTCCGCGGCGGCGCGCTAGCGTGGCGGGAGCGTGGGGTTAGATTGGGCCAACGGCGGGGTGATGCTCCGTTCCTTGTCCCACTCTTGGGCCCACCCAAGATCGCTCAGCAACCGGTCCACGAGGAACCCGGTGAAGCCCCAAATCAGGGTTCCGCAGACCCTGAAGCCGGGCGACTTGTGGATCATCTCGCCCCTGCGCAGGGTGGCCATGGCGCGGTTGTCCGGGTTGACCAGATCCGCGACGGGGGCGCGGAAGACCCGCTGCGACTCGGCCTCGCTGACCACGAAGATGTCCGAGGGTTTGGTCCACCAACCCAACACTGGGGTGACGAGGAAGTTGGTCACCGGCAACGGGGTCAACGGCAACGAGCAGAGCACTTCCACGCCGTCCGGGTCCAAGCCGGTCTCCTCCTGTGCCTCGCGAAGCGCTGCGGCGACCGGTGAGGCATCGGTCGCGTCGACCTTGCCGCCCGGGAAAGCGACCTGGCCCGGATGCTTGGACAGGGTGCTGGCCCGTTCTACGAACAGCAGGTCGAGGTCCTTCGGCACCGCCGAGTCACGGTAATCTGCGGGCACGTCGTCGAGCGCGCCGAACAGCATCAGCACCGCCGCCTGCCGGGCGGTGGCAAGATCGAGTTGGTCCAGCTGCCACTGTTGGCGGAGATACACCGATTTGCCGCCGATGCGGTCCGCGCCGGCGATGTCGGCCGCCAGCCTGTCCCGCTCCTCGGTGGACTTGTAGCGGTGTGCCAGCGCCGTCAATTGCTTCAGTGCGCTGCTGTGCTGCGGTGACATCAGGCCTCCAAACCGTAGCCGAGCGCCCGCAATTCGCGGCGCGTCTTGCCGTCCAGCATCAATTGGTGCAGCTCCTCCCGGCCGGGGGCCAGCTCGTAACGGAGCAGCTCGGCGGCCTTATCCGGGTCCGTCTCCCCCGCGCCGTAGGACGGGCAGTACCGGGCCAACGGGCAGACCCCGCACGCCGGCCGTTGGGCGTGGCAGATCCGCCGGCCGTGGAAGATCACCCGGTTGGACAAGATGGCCCGATCCTTGACCGGGAACAGCTCGTTGACCTCGCGTTCGATCTTGACCGGGTCCTTCTGCTCGGTCCAACCAAAGCGCTGCGCCAGCCGCATGAAATGCGTGTCGACCGTGATGCCGGGCTTATCGAACGCGTTGCCGAGCACCACGAATGCGGTCTTGCGCCCCACCCCGGGCAGTGTGACTAGGTCCTTGAGTCGGCCGGGCACCTCGCCGCCGAAGCGCTCCACCAACGCCTGGCTGAGGCCGAGAATGGCCGCAGCCTTGTTCTTGTAGAAGCCCGTGGAACGGACCAGCTCCTGCAGCTCCCGCTCGTCCGCAACGGCCATGGCGTGTGCGTCCGGGAACCGCGCAAAGAGCGCCGGGGTAATCGCGTTGACCCGCACGTCGGTGGTCTGGGCGGACAGCACCGTGGCGACCAGCAGTTCGAAGGGGTTCTCGAAGTCCAACTCGGCGACGGCGTACGGGTAGAGCTCGCCGAGCATCCGGTACATTTTCCGCGCGCGGCGGACCTTTCCAATCTCCGTCTTGTCGCCCTTGAACTTGCGGAACTTTGCCGGCGCTTTCGGCCGCTGTGCGATCAACCGCGGAGCCGGCTCCGCCGAGGTCGACGGCGCGTCCGGGGTGTGCTCGTTATGCTCGCTCAATGCCCTGCACATCCCGCAGCAGACCAACCTTGCCGTCGTCGGAGCGCACCACAAAACCGTCCGGGGTTTCCGCGAGCGCTAGGATCCAGTTGCCCGGGTGCACCGTGAACAGTTCCGCGCCGGTCGTCTCCGCAACCACGGACCGGGCGTAGGGCACCGCGAACCAGAATGCCTCCTCGGGCCGGTACCGCGGTTCGTCGAAGGAGGCGGAGCGCTCCGCTGAGATCACCGGGTTCAACGTGGAGGTTGCCTCCAGCTTGGAAATGGCTTCGGTGCGGTCCACCGCCGGTTCTTGCCGTACCGGTTGCGTTTCCGTCGCGTCCGGCTCGGCGGACGCCGTCTTCTTCCGGGAGGCCGCGATCGCCTCCTCCGCGGCGATGATCGGCACGCCGCCGCTGGTGGTCGGCTTGGTCGGCCGGGGCGGTTCCTGTGTCGCTGCCTCGGCCTGTTGAATGTGCTCGATGGTCTCCGCCTGCTTTTCCGCGTCCGGTTCCGGTTCACTGACCGGTTGTTGGCGGGCAGCCGGCGGTTGCGGGATCAGCTCGATGTCGGCCTCGGTGATCTGGCTGATGGTGTCCGGGTGCAGCTCCCGCCCAAAGATCTGCCGGTCCAGCACCGTGATGAGCACGAGGCCGACGGCCCCGACAAGGCCGATGAGCAGGATGGGGCTGAGTGTGGTGAGCAGGTGGATGCCGAAATACGATGCCGAGAGCCAAGCCGCGACCTGACCGAATTGCCGGGCGGAGAGCGAACCGATCTTCATCTTCTTTGCCCGCGTCTGGATAGCCTCGCGCAGCGCCCGCACCGAGGACTGGGTGCTGCCGCGGTTCAGCCCCACCCACGCGCTCAGCGTCGGGGTGAGCATCATGATGGCGTACACGATTGGCAACAGCACGCCGACGCCCAGCATGAATAGGCTCGTGGAGTTCCACAGGTTCATCGGGTACGGCACCAGCGTCCAGGGCAGAATCGAGCCCAACAGGATGATCGCCGTGCAGGCCACGATGGCCCACTCGGCGGCACTGAGCTGTAACTTGGTCCGCGGGCGTTGCTGCCCCGGCGTTTTCTTCTTCTCCACCGCAGCGCCTTCCTTGAACAATGGCTATTCGGCTAACCAATTTACGCTACCACCTGCAGCTGAACCGCCCCACATGACGTATCAGGAAGCACGCTGACGACCACGAATGTGCACCGGGCCACACCACGTCGTAAAGTACTAACAGAAAACCTGTGACAGCCATCACGCAACCAATTCAAGGAAGGTGCCCGCTGATGACAACGTATCCCCCGACACCGGAGTTCACGGCCAACGCGATCGCCCAGCCGGGCATCTACGAGCAGGCCAACGCGGACCCGCAAGCCTATTGGGCGGAACAGGCCCGCACCCGGTTGCACTGGGACACCCCGTTCACCGAGGTGTTGGACTTCTCCGACGCCCCCACCGCCCGCTGGTTCGGCGACGGCGAGTTGAACGCCGCGTACAACGCGGTGGATCGCCACGTGGACGCAGGCAACGGGGACCGGGTGGCCTTCCACTTCGAGGGCGAGCCTGGCGACAGCCAAAGCTACACCTACAAGGACCTCCAGGCCGCCGTCGCCAAGGCCGCCAACGCGTTCACCGAGCTGGGCGTCCGGCAGGGCGACCGGGTGGCCGTGTACCTGCCGCTCATCCCAGAGGCCATCATCACCATGCTCGCCTGCGCCCGACTCGGGGCCATCCACTCCGTGGTCTTCGGCGGCTTCTCCGCCGACGCGCTGCGCTCCCGCGTGGACGACGGCGAGGCCAAGCTGCTGATCACCGCCGACGGTTCGTGGCGCCGCGGCAAACCAAGCATGCTCAAACCGGCCGTGGACGAGGCGCTCAGCGCCCCGGGCCACACGGTAGAAACGGTGCTGGTGGTGCGCCGCAACAACGAAGACATCGACTGGGTCGAGGGGCGCGACCGGTGGTGGCACGACGTGGTGGAGCCGGCCAGCGACGAGCACCAGTATCAGCCGTTCAACGCGGAGAACCC
>CAYZBX010000004.1:0-20169 GCA_964476735.1 uncultured Micrococcaceae bacterium | reverse complement strand
TGCTCTACACCTCCGGCACCACCGGCCGGCCCAAGGGCATCCTGCACACCACCGGCGGCTACCTCGCTCAGGGCGTCACCACCTTCATCAACTCCTTCGACATCCACCCGGAGAAGGACGTCTATTGGTGCACCGCCGACGTCGGCTGGATCACCGGGCACTCCTACGTCGCCTACGCACCGCTGGTGGCCGGCGCCACCCAGGTGATCTACGAGGGCACCCCGGATGCGCCGCACCGGGGCCGCTGGTGGGAGATCGTGCAGAAGTACGGGGTGACGGTGCTATACACCGCGCCGACCGCAATCCGCACCTTCATGAAATGGGGCAAGGAGATCCCCGAGCAGTACGACCTATCCAGCATCCGGGTGCTCGGCACCGTGGGTGAGGCCATCAACCCGGAGGCCTGGCGCTGGTACCGCGAGGTCATCGGGGCCGGCACCGCCCCGATCGTGGACACCTGGTGGCAGACCGAGACCGGTGCGCACATGATCGTACCGTTGCCGGGGATCGTGGCTGCCAAGCCAGGTTCCGCGCAGCGGGCCGTGCCCGGCATCAGCATCGACGTGGTCGATGAGCTCGGTGAGCCGCTGCCTGCGGAAACCCCGGGGCTGCTGGTGGTTCGGGAGCCGTGGCCCGCCATGGCACGCACCATCTGGGGCGACCACGAACGCTTCAAGCAGACCTACTGGTCCCGTTTCGAGGGCATGTACTTCGCCGGTGACGGCGCCAAGCGGGACGAGGACGGGGATATCTGGCTGCTGGACCGGGTGGATGATGTCATGAACGTCTCCGGGCACCGGCTCTCCACCACGGAGATCGAGTCCGCACTCGTCGCCCATCCGCTGGTGGCCGAAGCCGCCGTAGTCGGGGCCGCGGACGCAACCACGGGAGAGGCCGTGGTGGCGTTCGTCATCGTCGGGGAGAGCGCCGACGGGCTGGACATCGCCGAGGCTTCCGAGCAGTTGCGCCAGCACGTCGCCAAGGAGATCGGGTCGATCGCCCGCCCACGCAACGTGCTCATCGTGCCGGAACTTCCCAAGACGCGGTCCGGAAAGATCATGCGCCGCTTGCTCAAGGACGTGGCCGAGGGGCGGGACGTCGGCGAGACCACCACGCTGGCCGATGCCTCCGTCATGGATGAGATCAGCGCCGCGGTTGTTCGCCAGCAATAGGAAACGTTCCACTCGCTTGGTCGGCGGGTGCGGGTATGCTGAAAAACGCAACCCGCACCCGCCTTCCTCTGTCTCGGGAGATTCACATGGCTCAGACCCTGCTCGTCATCAACGGACCCAACCTGAACATGCTCGGCACCCGCAACCCCGCGGTCTACGGCAGCCAGACGTTGGCGGACGTGGAACGGCTGTGCCGGGACGCCGGCGAACAGGCTGGGCACCCGGTGGACTGCTTTCAGGCCAACTCGGAGGGCGCAATCATCGACCGGATCCACGCCGCCCACCACAGCGGCGCCCGGCCGGCGGCGGCCATCATCATCAACCCGGGAGCATACTCGCATACCTCGGTGGCGATCCGCGACGCGTTGGAGGCTGTGGAGCTGCCGGTCTTCGAGGTGCACATCTCGAATATTCACGCGCGCGAGGAGTTCCGCCACCACTCTTACGTCTCGGCGGTCGCCAAGGCGGTGATCGCCGGCGCCGGGGTCTCCGGCTACCGATACGCCATCGACTTGGCGGCCCAGATGCTGGCCGCAGAGCAAGACTAGCGTCCCGTCGGGGTCGCCCACCGAGACACCGTGGGCTGGCCGGGTCGGCTAGTTACCCACCACGCATTGGCCGGCCGAGACCGGTTCGGTCTGCGTCTTGGCCTCTTCGATCACCGGTTTGACCTGCTTCATGGTCAGCGCGTAGCCGGTCTTGTCGGTGCCTTGGGCCTTGGCGAAGACCAGCCCGACCATCTGCCCGCGGTCATCGATCAGCGGTCCACCCGAGTTGCCCTGCCGGACCTGACCGGTGAACTGGTAGATCTCGAGGGCGTTGGATTCGCCGCCGTAGATGTTCGGCACGTTGGTTTTGCCGGAGCCTTGGATGGTTGCGGAGTTGGCGCGGAACGGACCGCCTGCGGGGTAGCCCATCAGCACCGCCTCGGCGTCCTTGGGCAGCGCTCCACCGAGGGCCACCGGGGTGAAGCCGCCATCGGGAACGTACAGCACCGCCATGTCTTGGCTGGTGTCGAAGTGCACCACCGTGCCGGTCTTGACCTCGCCGGTGTTGGTTTCGATCACCGGTTCGTTCACCCCGGAGACCACGTGCGCGTTCGTCAACACGTGGGTATCGCTAATCGCCACCCCGGAGCCGAACTGGTTCTGCCCGCACTCGAAAGCGGTGCCGGTGATGCGGACCACCGACCGCCGCGCCGTGGCGATGGCGTCCTCCAGCGGTACCTCGGTCGGTTCTGCCGTCGGCTCGGTGGTCGGGAACAGGGGCTCCACCAGTTCGGGGATGTCGCTGCCCTGCACCGTCGAGCGCAGGTTCGCCAACCATTCCTTGCTCTGGGTGGGGGCAATCGCGGTGACGGCGCCCACCACCTTGGACTGGCTGATCGCGGAGGTCAGCCACGGGATACCCAGGGAAGACAGCGAGTAGGCGATGACCGCGTAGGCGACCACCGCGACCACGGAGTTGATCAGCCCGCCCATGAAGCGGTCCATCTTGCGCAGGGCCGGCACGTTCAGTCGCAATCTGATGACCCTGCCCAGCGCGGCGCCGAGGGCCTGGCCGATGAAAATCAGCAGGATGGCGACCAGCAACACCACGCCCAACCGCCAGTACGGGTTGGCCACCCACTGGCTGACGATCGGGATGGACAGGAAGGACAGCAAGGCCCCGGCAACGAAACCCGCCAAGGTCCCCAAGGTGACCCAGAAACCGCGGCGCGCGCCGGAGACGAAGAAGCTGATCATGACGATGACCAGCACAAGATCGACGACTAAAACGAGAAAATCCACAAACCTCAAAATTCTGCCGGGGAAGCCACTGCTGAACCCCTTAACCCTAACGGGCTGCGCCGACAACTCCCCGATAAATGACGCCCGTGACGGCAATGCTCAGCGAATTGTCAGGATATTCCCCTTTACCTTGGGGTAGTTTCGTTTCCGGTTCCTTGAGGCGATGTGTAAAGTATCACATAGTTAGAACATTCATGATCGTACGCTTTTCGGCATGAAATCAGGCTCAACCCCAAGGAAGAACTGTCGATGGATACTGAGGTGCTACGCAACGCGCCCCTATTTGCCAATCTTGACGACGACGTTTTCGCGCGTCTCACCGCCGAACTGACCGAGATCGAACTACCGCGCGGCGCTTCGCTCTTCCGCGAGGGCGACCCGGGCGACGAGCTGTACTTCATCGTCTCCGGCAAGATCAAGCTGGGCCGCACCGCTACGGATGGTCGCGAGAACCTGCTGGCCATCCTCGGCCCCGGCGAGATCTTTGGCGAGATGGCCCTGTTCGATCCGGGCCCGCGTAACGCCTCCGCAACCGCCGTCTCAGAGACCCGGCTGACCGGGTTGAAGCACGCCCGGCTGAAGGAGATCATCCACACCAACCCTGAGGTCTCTGTGCAGCTGCTTCAGGCGCTGGCCCAGCGCCTCTCCCGCACCAACGAGTCCTTGGCGGACTTGGTGTTCTCCGATGTGCCGGGCCGTGTTGCCAAAGCGCTGCTGGACTTGGCCGATCGCTTCGGGCGTCCTGCACCGGACGGCATCTTGGTGGCCCACGAGCTCACTCAGGAAGAGTTGGCCCAGCTGGTCGGCGCTTCACGGGAGACCGTGAACAAGGCCCTGGCGGAGTTTGTGCAGCGCGGCTGGCTGCGCCTCGAGAACCGCGCCGTGGTGATCTTGGACCTGCAGCGGATGCGCCAGCGCTCTCGCTAAAATTCCCGTTACTTGCGGCCGAGCGGCCCCGTCCCACCGACCATACGTCGGGTCATGGGCGGGGCCGCTCGTCGTTGTGCTCAGTCGCGCGCCGGCTGAATCGGTGCTGCGGCCTCGTTAGCGCGGCAGCGAGCCGAAGACCGCCACGAGGCGTTGGTAGCTGGGCTGTTCGCGCAGCCGTTCCAGCGGTACCCGGCGGCCGGTGGCGTCCGCTAGGGGCACGCACCAATTCGGGTACTCCCAGCTGGTGCCGGGCTGGTTCTGCACCACCCGCTGGCCCACCAGGTCCACCAGAGAAACTCCCAGCAGCCGGCTGGGTGCACGGCTCAGGTCTTGGTGGCAGGCCGCAACGAGTTCTTCGACCGAGGCCGCATCGGTGGCGTCGAACTGGTATCTGGCCGGCAGCGCACCGATGCCCTGCAGGTGTTCGACTAGGCCTGCGATCTGGGCGGCCAGCGCGTCCAACTCCGCCCCGGGGTCGGTGGTCAGCAGGCCCAAGCGGTCCCGCAGGCTGACGTGCTCGGCCGTGAGGTAGCCGGCGGCTGGCGGCAGATCGTGGGTGGTGATCGAGGCCAGCGCACCCGCCCGGTAGCCCGCCGTGTCTCGTGGCCGCCCGGCGTCCTGTTCGAAGAAGTAGATGGTCGTGCCAAGAAGACCGCGGGAGCCCAGATAGTCCGCGACCCATGGCTCAAACGTCCCTAAGTCTTCGCCGATCAGCACCGCGTCCGATTCGGCGGCGGCCAGCAGGCAGAGTCCGATCAGCGCCTCGTGGTCGTAGTACACGTAGGCGCCCTCGCTCGGCGGCTGACCTTCCGGGATCCACCACAGCCGGAACAGCCCCAAGATGTGGTCGATCCGAAGTCCGCCGGCGTCGACGATCGCGCTGCGCATCACGTCCCAGAATGGTTTGTAGCCGGCGACCACCAGCTCCTCCGGGTGCCAAGGTGGCTGCCCCCAATCCTGTCCCAGCTGGTTGAACATGTCCGGTGGGGCACCCACGTGGACGTCCTTGACCAGGGTGGTGCGGAGCAAGTCGGCGTCGGCGCTGCGCTGGTCCACGCCGACCGCCAGATCATGGACTACACCCACGCCCATGCCGTGTTCGCGTGCGCTGCGCTGCGCCTCCGCCAGCTGCTGCCGGCAGTTGTGCTGGAGCCACGCGTGGAAGTCCGGTTCCAGCAGCAGCGCGTCGGCACCATCCGCGTCGATGCCGTGTTCTCGAGCCTGTTCCACCGACCACGCCGCGAAGTCCGCCAGCGCGTCTGCTTGATCCGCGATGAAACGGTCCAGCTCCCGCCGGCTGCCGCGGGTCATCCCGTGACGGTAGAGGGTCTGCAACGCGGAGAGTTTCAGCCGCCACACGGCGTCGCGGTCGATCAGCTCGGCCTCGTTGAGTTGGCGGGCTTGGGCCGCGAGCGCGTCCACGGTTGCCCGGGCTTCGTCTGTCAGCTGCTGGTATTCCGGACACGCCTCGGGACGCAGGTACATCGGGTCCACGAAGCGGCGGCTGGTCGGCGAATAGGGCGAGGCGGTGACCTGGGGGAAGTAGTTGGCCGCGTGGACCGGGTTGATCAGGACGAAGTCGGCGCCGTCCTCTGCCAGCTGCCGGGCCAAGGTCGCCAGATCGGCGAAGTCACCGATGCCCCACGAGCGGGTTGAGGTGCAGGCGTAGAGCTGCAGCTGCCCGCCCCAGCTTCGTGGCTGCGCGGCGCCCGCCGTGCCGGCGCCCTCGCGTCGTGCGTGGTGCGGGGTGACCGCCAGCAGCGCCCGGGCGATCCCGTCCCGGGTGGTGGCGACGATGTCGTACCAGCCCAGCGGCAGGCCTGCGGGGATAACGAACGTGGCCCGACCGATAAATTCCCCGGCCACCTCGCGCGGGTCCACCCAGTGGTCGGCCTGGGCTAGACTGCGTCGGACGCCAGTGTCTTGGTGGGTGATGTGAACGAAAACGTCGGTGCCGTGCGGCACGTGCACGGGCAGCTGCTTGTCCTGCCCGTCGTGGGTGACAACGCAGTGTGGCAGGGTTCGACGCCAAGGCGCCTCCTCGGCGTCCCGCAGGGCCGCCGCCTGGGCTTGCTCATCGCTAACGTCGATGCCCATTGCCGTCAGGATCGACACCAGGGTCGCGTCGCTGACCTCTCGGCGTTGCCCATCGAAGGCCTGATAATCGGTGCCGATGTGGTGGGCTTGGGCAAGCTGGCGAAGCAAGGTCATCTGGGTCCAACCTGGTAGCGGGGTGTCAAGGGGCTAGGGTGCGTGGCGGGCGCTGGCGTTGCCCACCGGCCCAGATGCTCTGCTGGGCCTCGGGGCTGTACTCCAGCACCAACTCGTCGTGTTCGTCGTCGTCATTCAGTTGTGCCTGTAGGTGCGGCACCTTGGTGCGCGGGGAGACGTTCAACAGGAACGCCACCGATCCGGAGAACCGGTTCAGGGCCTCGCAGAAGAGCTGCACGGCCGGGGTGGTCAACTGCGGCAGCGACAGACCGGCCGTATCCGGGGCGCCCGGCAGGTCGCCGAGCCAACTTGTGTGCTGCGTCTCTACCATTTCAGCCACATTGACCCAGCCCAACCAACTTCGGCTGCCCTCTAAGACCAAATGCGACTGACCGGCTGGCGCGGCGGCCACGAAGTAGTGAGTATTGAAGCGTCGGTGTGCGAAATCCGGTGTCGACCAACTGCCGATCGGACGCAGCAGGTCGCTGCGCACCCCCCAGCCGCGCCGGTTCAACAGCTGGGCGAGCGTCTTCTCCTCGTTGGCCAGCGCGAGCCGCGCCCGCATCGCCTCCTCGCCGTGCAGGTCTTCGGCAAGGGAAAATTCATCCGGGCCCGCCAACAGGTACCCGGTCTCCACGAAGAGGTGCCGGATGGCGGCCACCACGAAGCGCCGTACCCGGCCGTAGTCCGTTTCGCCGAGTTGGTTCGCCCACTCTTGGATCGGGCGGCCGTACCAGCCGAGGGAGTCCGCGTCGTCGTCCTCGCAGACTCCGCCGGGAAAAGAGATCCGACCCAACGGGGAGTCCTCGACCCGGTGTTTCAACAACACCTCCGGGCCCTCGGCACCGTCACGGAGAAGGATCAAAGATGCCGCCTCGCGGGCGTGCAGTGGGCGGCGGGAGCCGAAACTCCGCCAGCTTTCCGCAGCCGGCACGGCGGCTAACGGCAACGGAAAGCGGCGGATGAGTTTCTGGCCCATGGTTTTGGCGGGCTTAGTCCTCGGCCACCCGGACGGTCAGCTCGACTTCCACCGGGGCGTCCAGCGGTAGCACCGGCGCGCCGACGGCTGAGCGGGCGTGTGCACCCTTCTCGCCGAAGACCTGACCGAGGAATTCGCTGGCGCCGTTAATGACCCCGGGCTGGCCGGTGAACTCCGGTACGGAGGAGACGAAGCCCACTACCTTGACCACCTGTTCGACCTTGTCGAGATCCCCGATGACGTCCTTGATGGCGGCCAGCGCGTTGATGGCGCACAGTTTGGCGAGCGCCTTGGCGTCTTCGGCCGAAACCTCGCCGCCAACCTTACCGGTAGCTGAGAGTTCGCCATTAATCATCGGCAATTGCCCGGAGGTAAATACCAAGTTTCCGTCCCGCAAGGCCGGCACGTAGGCGGCGACCGGCGGGGTCACGGCCGGCAGGGTCACGCCGAGTTCGGCGAGTCGTTTTTCGATCTTGCTCATGAGGGCTCCTTCAGCGAGTTTGCGCTAGTTCTTTGGGCGTTTGAAATACGCCATGGGCAGCTTGCCCTCGCCCGGTGAGATGACGGTGACCAGTTCCCAGCCGTCCTCGCCCCAGTTGTTCAGAATCGGACCTTCTTGGTGCAGCATCAACGGTGTGATGGTGTATTCCCATTTGCTCATGTGAATCAGCATAGTGGAGACGGGTAAACTAGTAGCCATGGCTCAACGCAAGTCCCCCTTTTTTGACACCGCGACGACCCTTGGAAAGGTCGTCGCTTTCTTCGGCATCAGCGCTTTGGCAGGCGTTCTGGTAGCGGGTCTGTTCACCCCGTTAGCCGCGGTTGTCGGTGCCGGTGCCTCCACCGCGAGCAGCGTCTTCGACGAGCTGCCGGCGGAGCTAGAAGAGGAGCCGATGTCTCTGCCGTCGAAGATGTATTCAGCCGATGGCAAACTCATCGCCACCTTCTGGGAGGAAAACCGAACCCCGGTCAAGCTGGAGAATATCTCGCAGAACATGATCGACGCGATCGTGTCGATCGAGGACGAGCGTTTCTACGAACACCACGGTGTTGATGGGCAGGGCCTGGCCCGCATCGTGGTGCACAACCTGACCTCCGACACCACTCAGGGTGCCTCCACGCTGACTCAGCAGTACGTGAACAACCAGCTGATCAACGCCGGGTTCCTGCGTGGTGAGAAGCGGCTGACCTACTCCGGGACCAAGACCGTGGGTGACAAGCTGCGGGAAATGAAACTTGCCGTTGCCGCCGAAAAGCAGATGACCAAGGACGAGATCCTTGAGGGGTACCTGAACCTAGTACTGTTCTCCCGCACCACCTACGGTGTGGAAGCCGCTTCCCAGATGTTCTTCTCCAAGTCCGCCAAGGATCTGAACATCCCGCAGGCGGCCTTGCTCGCCGGCATCGTCCAGTCCCCCGGCGCGCACGACCCGATCGCGAACCCGGAGAGCGCCAAGCACCGCCAGAACTTGGTCCTTGGCGCCATGTACCGCAACGGGAAGATCACCAAAGAAGAGCACGACAAGGACACGGCCGCGCCGTTGAAGCTGAAGTACAAGGAGCCGAAGCAGGGCTGCTTCAGCGCGAACTTCGGCCCGTATTTCTGCGACTACGTCCGTCGCCAGATCTTGGCCGACGAGACCTTCGGTAAGGATGAGGCCGCCCGCGAGCGCCTGCTGTACCGCGGCGGCTTGAAGATCACCACCACGCTGGACTCCCGCCTGCAGAAGATGGCCCAGAAGCAGGTAGAAACCTCGGTCCCGATCGGTGACCAGTCCGGTGTCGGCGCCACCCTCGTCTCGGTCGAGCCCAAGAACGGCGAGATCAAGGCCATGGCGCAGAACACCAAGTTCTCCGTAGAAAACAAGCGCGGCCATACCGCCGTGAACTTCAACGTGGACAAGAAGTGGGGCGACTCCGGTGGTTTCCAGGGCGGCTCTACCCTGAAGCCGTACGTGGCCATCGCGTGGCTGGAGTCCGGTCGCACCATGGGCACCCGGGTTAACGCGCAGCGCGATCACTTCCCGCAGTACAGCACCTGGAAGGCCTCATGTGTCGAGGGCGGCCAAATCCAGATCTTGGACAACGGCGGTTGGAAGGTCAACAACGCCATCGCCAACATGAAGAAGCCGATGACCATGGACTACGGCCTGTACTGGTCCATCAACACCGCCACGGTCAACGCCGCCAAGGAACTGGACCTGTGTAAGATCACCGACGTGATGGACCGGGTCGGCCTACACCGCGCCGACAACCAAGAGGGCATCGACCCGACCACGCCTTCCTTCCTGCTTGGTGCGCAGCCGATCGCGCCGATGAGCCAGGCCGTCGGTTTCGCGACCTTTGCCAATGACGGCGTGCGCTGCGATCCACGCGCCATCCGCAAGGTCACCGACGCTGCCGGCAACAGCTACAAGGTGCCAGCCACCAAGTGCGAACAAGCGATTGATCCGGACATCGTGGCCCAGCTGAACACCACCACCAAGCGCATCGCTTCCGATCGCATTGCCCAAGGCGCCATCACCTTCCCGATCGCCGGTAAGACCGGTACGAACGATAACGAGTCCTCCACGTGGTTCGTCGGCTACTCCAAGGGCCTGTCCACCGCCGCGTGGGTCGGCCGCACCACCGACATCAAGTCGATGGTCGGGCTGAACATCAACGGCGTCGTCTTCCGCGACGTCTGGGGCTCCATCATCGCCGGTCCGATGTGGACCCGGTACATGAAGGAAGCCGGCCCGCTGTACGACACCGGTGCGTTCACCAGCCCGCGCCAAAAGGTCCGGATCACAGAACCGCGGCCGGGTACCACCGATCGCGATCAGGATGCCGCCGACAACAACGCAGCGAATTCCGCGGACACCCGTGAGAACTCGACACCGTCAGAGTCCACCACCAGGAACGACCGCGGTCAACAAGGCTCCGGTTCCACCAGCGACTCCGGGAACTCGAATAGCCAGAATCAGTCCAACAATTCCGGCAACAACAACCGGGACAACAACCCGGGCCGTTCCCGCGGGAACGACTAACCCCACAGAAAGGCAGTACACTTAGTACTTCGCCCACGACCGGAAAGTACCTGCACAGCATGAGCCACGCCACTGCCCGCACTGCGGGGCTGGGGCTGCTCGGCGGTGTCACCACCGCCGCCGCAGCTCTTGCCGCCCGGGCCGTCTTCGAACACGGACGGAAACAAGCGGAAGAGGGCTTCCGCCTACGGGAAGAGTCCTTCCCGGTGCTGTCCCCCGGCGCGGAGCCCATCAGGATCCTGCACATCTCTGACATCCACCTGACCCCACGACAGGAGCCGAAGCTGGCGTGGCTGCGTTCCCTCGCGGCCTTGGAGCCGGATGCCGTCATCAACACCGGGGATAATCTTGGCCACGGTCAGGTCAACGACGAGCTCCTCGACGCCTTGGCGCCGCTGCTGCGCCTGCCCGGTGCATTCGTGCCCGGTTCAAACGACTACTACGCCCCGGTGAAGAAGAATCCCGCACGCTACTTCTTCACCACCACCCCGCGCGGCGATCAAGACCCCGCCCACCCCACTCTGCCGTGGACGGAGCTCTTCGGCGCCTTCGAGACCCATTGGCACAACCTGACCAACAGCACGGCCCGGCTGCGGATCAAGGACACCGAGCTGCTACTGGCCGGGGTAGACGACCCGCACCTGCGTCGCGAGGCCTTCCCCGGATTCCCCATCACCGGCCGCTACACCGCGCGCACCGGACGCAGCCCCGTCCGCATCGGGGTACTCCACGCGCCCTACCAGCGCGTCCTCAACCAGATGACGGCGCAGGGAGCCGATGTCCTCTTGGCCGGCCACACCCACGGCGGCCAGATCTGCCTGCCGGGCCAACGTGCCCTCGTCAGCAACTGCGATCTGCCGCCCCGCCAAGCCGCCGGGGCGTTCCGCTGGCAGACCCGGGACGCGCAGGGCCAGCCACGCTCCGCATACCTGAACATCTCCGCTGGCATCGGCGCCGCGCCCCTCGTGCCGATCCGACTGTTTTGCCCGCCCGAGGCGGTCCTCGTCACCCTCACCCCGGCTGGCGAACCCCGTAGTTCATGATCGCCTCCATCCGGCGATTGGGCCGGTACATGGAGGGCTTCGCCAAATACTGGATCGCCGGGCTGATCGCCGCCCTCGGCGGCAGCGTCGTCGCGCTGCTCATTCCGCAGATCATCCAACGCACCGTCGATGACACCCTGCGCGTCGGCGCCAACGTTCAAGACCTGTTCGCCATCGTCCTGCTGGTCTTGGCCTTGGGAGTCCTCGAAGCGCTCTTGGTCTATGGGCGCCGAATCGCCGTCATCCCGGTTTCCGGGCGCATCGAGCAGCGCGCCCGCCAAGCACTCTACGAGCGCCTGCAGCAACTACCGATCAGCTTCCACGACCGCTGGGAGTCCGGCCAGCTGCAGTCCCGGGCGATCGCGGATCTGGGCTATCTGCGCCGCTGGATCGCGTTCGGCTCGCTGCAGATCGTCGTCATCATCGTCACCGTCCTGCTCGGGCTGTACCTGATGTTCTCCGCCTCGTGGCTGCTGGGCGCGCTCTACCTGCTGTACGTCATCCCCATCACCTGGAAGTCGCTGACCTTCCGGGACGAATACCGTGCCGTCTCTCGGCTTTCTCAGGATCAGGCGGGAGACCTCGCCACCACCGTGGAGGAGGCCGTCCACGGGATCCGTGTGCTGAAGGCGTTCGGCCGGGGTCAGCACGCGCTCAAACACTTTGGCCGGCAGGCCGACCAGCTCAAACGCACCGAGGTGCGCAAGGCGTCCGTGATGGCCAACTACGTGCTCATCATCATGATCGTGCCCCGTGCCTTGTTGGCCGTCGCGCTGCTGGTGGGCCTGTGGCAGGTGTCGGAGGGCCACCTCAGCGTCGGCGCGCTGGCCGCGTACTTTCTCACCGCCGCAATCCTCGACGGCCCCGTGGAGATGTTCGGCATGATGCTCGGCATGACCCTGACGGCCAAGACCGCCATCGATCGGCACTTTGAGGTCATCGATGCGCAGACCACGATCACCGACCCCGCTCATCCGGCGTCACTGCCCGAACGCACCCGTGCGCCGCAGCTGCGCTTCGAGCACGTCGCCTTTAGCTTTCCCGACGCTTCGGCTGAGCAGCCGCTGCTGACCGACATCGACCTGACCGTTGACCCGGGTCAGACCGTCGCCCTTGTTGGCGCGACCGGAACCGGCAAGTCCACGCTGCTGGAACTGGTGCCGCGGTTGCTGGACCCCACCGCGGGCCGGGTGCTCATCGACGGCACCGACATCAAGCAGCTACCCCTAACCCAGCTGCGCACCATGGTCTCCATCACCTTCGAGGACCCGACCCTGTTCTCCTCCTCCATCCGGGACAACGTGCTGCTGGGCGCCGGTTTTACGGACCTGCGCAGCCCGGCGGCCGAACGGGTGCTGACCCAGGCGTTGGACACCGCGGCCGCCGACTTCGTCTACGACCTACCAGAGGGGGTCGACACCCGCATCGGTGAGGAGGGCCTGTCCCTCTCCGGCGGACAACGCCAGCGGCTGGCCTTGGCGCGCGCCATCGCCGCCAGCCCGGCCGTCCTCGTGCTGGACGACCCGCTCTCCGCCCTCGACGTCCACACCGAGGAGGCCGTCAGCGGCAGGCTGCGTCAGGTGCTCGCGGACACCACCACGCTGATCGTCGCCCACCGGCTGTCCACCGTCGCGTTGGCGGACCGGGTCGCGTTTCTGCACGGCGGGGTGATCGCGGATACCGGCACCCATCAGGAGCTGCTGGCCCGCAACGCCGACTACCGTCAGGTGATCTCCTCCCTGCCGCAACGCTCCGAGGACGAGGTCGACCGCCGGGAGGATGAGCGATGAGCGAATCACAGGAATTGCGCGGGGTGGCCGGTGAGGACCGGCTCAATCTCAGCAAGGCTGAGCAACGCTACGTCCGCCGACGCTCGTGGGCGCTGCTGCTGCGGCTGGCCAAACCCGTGCGCAAGCAGTTGCTGCTCACCATTGTGGTGGTGATCGCCGCCGCCGCGATGCGCGCTGCCTTCCCGCTGATCGTCGCCGTCGGCATCGACTGGGCGCTGCCGCAACTGATCGCCGGCGACCACGGCCCCAGCTTCCTGGTGGCCGGCGCCTACCTGGCTGCCGGGGTGCTGGCCGGGCTGCTCACCGCCTGGTACACCGTGCTCACCGCCAAGCTGTCTCAGGCCATGCTGCTCGACCTTCGGCTCACTGTCTTCCGGCACACCCAACACCTGAGCTTAGAGTTCCACGAACGCTACACCTCCGGCCGGGTCATCTCCCGGCAGACCTCGGATCTGGAGGCGCTGCGCGAACTACTCGATCAGGGGGTCGCTGGCCTAGTCGCCGGGTTCATGACCATGGCGTTCACGGTGGCCAGCGTGTTCATCTTGGACGTGCCCTCCGGGTTTGTGGTGCTCACGGCCATCGTGCCGATCTTCTTCGTCACCCGCTGGTACCACCGCCGCTCCACTATCCAGTACCGCTCCTCCCGGGTGACCAGCGCCCGGATGATCGTGCACTTTGTGGAAACCATGACCGGGATCCGCGCGGTGAAGGCCTTCCGGCGGGAAGACGCCAACAACCGGCGCTACGCCCGGCTGACGGATGACTACCGCCGGAACAACATTGGCGCCCTGATGCTCAACAGCATCTACCAGCCCACCCTGCTGGGCATCGGCAACATCATCGTCGCCGCCGTGCTGCTCGTCTCCGGTCTACGGGTGCTCGAGGGCAGCCTCGAGGTCGGCGTCCTCGTGGCCCTGCTGATGGCGACCAAACGGGTGTTTCAGCCCTTCGAGATGCTGACCCAGTTCTATTCGGCGTTCCAATCGGCCACGGCTGCGTTGGAGAAGGTTTCCGGGCTCCTCGAGGAAGTGCCCGCGGTGAACCCGCCGAACGATCCCCAACCGTTGCTCGACCCGGCCGGGCAGATCACCTTCCGGCGGGCCCGCTTTGGCTACGGTTCCGGGCCGGAGGTCCTGCCGGAGTTCGACCTGCAGATCCCGGCCGGCCAGACCGTGGCCATCGTCGGGGCCACCGGCGCCGGCAAATCCACCCTCGTGAAGCTGATCGCCCGGTTCTACGACCTGAGCTCCGGCACCCTGACCCTAGACGGGGTGCCGATCAACCGGCTCTCCGACGAGGACCTGCGCCGAGCGGTCGTCATGGTGACCCAAGAGTCGTTCATGTTCTCCGGGACCATCCGGGACAACATCGCCCTGGGCAAACCGGATGCCACCGACGAGGAGATCGTGTTGGCGGCCCGCGCGGTGGGCGCCCACGAGTTCATCTGCCAGCTACCGGAGGGCTACGACACGGACGTGAACAAGCGCGGCGGACGACTGTCCGCCGGCCAGCGTCAGCTGGTGTCCTTCGCCCGGGCCTTCCTCGCCGATCCCACCGTGCTGATCCTTGACGAGGCGACCAGTTCGCTGGATCTGCCCAGCGAGCGTCTTGTCCAGGCGGCGCTGGAGCGGCTGCTGGGCAACAGGACAGCCGTGATCATCGCGCACCGGCTCTCCACGGTCGCGAACGCGGACCGGATTCTTGTGGTGGACGACGGGCGCATCGTCGAGGATGGCTCGCCGGCGGAGCTGATCGCCGCCGGCGGGCGCTTCGCCGAGCTATACCGGGCGTGGCAGGACTCGCAACGGCACGGGTCCTAGCACCCGGCGCTTAAGCGCTGAAGGTGCGCCCGGTGAGCTGCTCGTAGGCCTGCACGTAGCGGTCCCGGGTCTTGGCGACGATCTGTTCCGGCAGCGCTGGCGGCTGCTCCCCGGAGTTCTTGTCCCAGCCCGATTCCGGGCCGGTCAACCAGTCGCGCACAAACTGCTTGTCGAACGACTTCTGCGCCTTGCCAGGCGCGTAGTCCTCCGCATCCCAGAATCGGGAGGAGTCCGGGGTGAGCACCTCGTCACCCAGAGTGATCTCCCCGGTGGCCGGGTCCGCGCCGTACTCGACCTTGGTGTCGGCTAGGATCAGGCCCCGGGAGCGGGCGATCTGCTCGGCCGCAGTGTACAGCTTCAGGGTCTTCTCTTGCAGAGCTGCCCCGATGTCCTCGCCCACCCGGGCGACCATCTGGGCGTAGGAGATGTTCTCATCGTGTTCGCCGACCTCGGCCTTCGCCGACGGGGTGAAGATCGCTGGTTCCAGCTTGGAGCCGTCCACCAGTCCCGCCCGCAGCGGCAGGTCGCAAACCGTGCCCCGGTCGTTGTACTCCAGCAGCCCGGAACCGGTCAGGTAGCCGCGCGCGATGCACTCGATCGGGTACATGTTCAGCTTCTTCACCACCATGGCCCGGCCCTGAACTGCCGCGGGAACGTCGGTGGAGATCACGTGGTGACGCAGCGACGGGTCCTGCTCGGCGAGCACTTCGAACCACCACAGGCTCAGCTGCGTGAGCACCTTGCCCTTGTCCGTGATGGGGGTTTGCAGCACGAAGTCGAAGGCGCTAATCCGGTCGGAGGCGACCACCAGCAGGCGGTCATCCAGCGCCGGGTCGGTCGGTGCGTACAGATCCCGCACCTTGCCGGAGTAGATGTGGGTGTAACCGGGCAGTTCGATGGCCTGGTCACCGAGGTTGTCAATCGGGTTGGTGCTCACGTGCGTGCTGCGTCCTTCTGGCTGGCTGCGTCGGCGAAAATCTAGGCGGTGGGGAGCTGAATCTGGCCTGCGATCGCCTTAGCGGCGATGTCCCTGCGGTATTGGCCGCCGTCCAGACCGACCTGTTCGATCCCGGCGTAGGCCTTTTGCTGCGCGTCGGCCAGCGTATCGCCGATGCCGACGACGGAGAGGATGCGACCGCCGTTGGCGATAAGTTCGCCCTCGTCCCCGGCCGCGGTTCCGGCGTGCAGGACCGACACGTCGGCCATGGCCTCGACTCGGTCAAGACCGGTGAGCGCCCCGCCCTTGCGTGGCGCCTCGGGGTAGCCTTCGGCGGCGAGCACCACGCCCACCGCGTAGTTGTCGTCCCAGTCAAGCGTGGTGTCGGCGGACAGGTTACCCTGCGCGCAGGCGGCGAGCACCCCGGCGAAACCCGACTCGGGCTTCAGCCGGGCCAGCACCGGCTGGGTCTCCGGGTCTCCGAAGCGGGCGTTGAACTCAATGACTTGGATGCCCTTGGCGGTCACGGCCAAACCGCAGTACAGCACGCCGATGAATGGGGTGCCACGCTGGCGCATCTCCTCGATGGTCGGTTCGGCGACGGTGGCCACTACCTCTTCGACGAAGTTCTCCGGCAGCCAGTCAAGCGGGGTGTAGGCCCCCATGCCGCCGGTGTTCGGGCCTTCGTCGTTGTCGAAGATGCGTTTGAAATCCTGGGCGGGGGTCAGCGGCAGGCAATTGTCGCCGTCGCAGAGGACGAACAGGGAAACCTCCGGCCCGTCCAGAAACTCCTCGATGACCACCTGCGAGGAGGCGGTGAAGCAGGCGTTGGCGTGGGCGAGCGCCTCGGCGCGATCGGAGGTCACCACCACGCCCTTGCCGGCGGCCAGACCGTCGTCCTTGACCACGTAGGGGGCGCCGAACTTGTCCAACGCGGCGGCGGCCTCATCCTCGTTGGTGGCCACGACGGAACCACCGGTGGGAACATTGGCCGCGGCCATCACGTCTTTGGCGAACGCCTTGGAGGACTCCAGCTGGGCGGCCGCCTTGGACGGGCCGAAGACGTCGAAACCGGCGTCGCGCAGCGCATCGGACACCCCGGCCGCAAGCGGGGCCTCGGGGCCGACCACCACAAGGTCCACGTTCAGCTCGCCGGCCAGCTCAACCACGGCCACCGGGTTTTGCGCGTCCACCGGATGGCAGTCCACCTCGGCCGCGATACCGGCGTTGCCGGGGGCCGCGTAGACCTCGGTCACCACCGGGTCCTGTTTCAATGCACGAATGATGGCGTGTTCGCGGCCGCCGGGGCCAAGCACAAGTACTTTCACGCCCTCAAGCTTAGCCTAGGGCCCGTGCCAGCGGCAGCTTAAGAAGCGTCTACACTGGCTAGGGAAAGCAGATACGTGAGGGAGCTAACACAGCCGTGCAGGATGTCTTTTCCGCCGATGCCGCAGCCGAGCTAGCCGTGGTCACCCGCGGCGGCCTTGTCGAGTCCCGGCACTACGGTGCCGCCGTCCTCGTAAACCCGGAGGGTGAGCCGGTGTACCGCGTCGGGGACGTCAGCACCCCGGTCTACCCGCGTTCCAGCCTGAAGCCCTTTCAGGCGATCGCCTCGTTGCGCACGGGGGTGCTGTTGAACCAGCAGCAGACCGCGCTGGCTTGTGCCTCCCATACCGGGGCCACGGTGCACCAGCAGGTTGCCCTGAGCATGCTGTCCGCGGCCGGGCTGTCCGAGGCGGACCTGCAGTGCCCCAAGGCCTGGCCCGCCGACGGCACCACACGCCGGGAGTGGACGCTGGCCGGGCACCAGCAGAACCAGCTAGCCTTCAACTGTTCCGGCAAACACGCCGGGTTCCTCGCCGCTTGCGTGCACGCCGGCTGGCCGACCGAGAGCTATCTCGAGCACGACCACCCGCTGCAGCGCTCCGTGCTGGAGGTGCTCACCGAGTACGCCGGCGTCGCCCCCGCCCACGTCTCCACCGACGGCTGCGGGGCGCCGGCGCCCACGCTGCCGCTGCTCGGGCTGGCCCGCGCCGTCGCCAAGCTCGCCACCGCCACCGAACCGGCCGCGCAGCAGGTCTTCGCTGCGATGACCGCGCACCCCGAGCTCGTTCAAGGCCCCGGCGGGGAGAACACGATCGTCACCCAGGAGCTGGGGGTGCTGGCTAAGCTCGGCGCGGAGGGCGTGCTGATCCTCGCCACCGCCGACGGCCACGCCGTCGCGGTGAAATCCCTAGACGGAGCGCACCGGCCCACCACCCTCGTCGGGCTGCGGCTGCTGGCCGCCGCCGGACTGCTGGAGCGCGAGGACGTCGACGCCGTGCTGAAACGGGTTCTGCCGGCCATCACCGGCGGCAGTGCCGGCGCCACCGTGGGCGAGGTGCAGCTGGGCCGGGACGTGTTGCTGGCCTTCGCCTGAACGCCGCCGAGCAGTTGATCGCCATGAACCCTTCACCCAAGCCCCGCCGGCGGGTACCCATCGCCGAGGGTCAATCCGCCGTCGCCACCGTGCTGCAGCATGCCTCGGCCACCCGCGCAGCAGACCCCGAACAGCTCACCGCCGGGCTGCCCCGACCGGTGCTCGCCACTGCGGTGCGCTACCTGCTGGAAGAGCTCACCGCCCGCGCGCCAGGCAACGCAGTGGAGGTCCGCGTGCCGCCCTTCGGCGTGACCCAGGCGGTGGCCGGGCCGCGGCACACCCGGGGCACCCCGCCGAATGTGGTGGAGATGAATCCGGGGTTGTTCCTCGGCGTAGCCACCGGCTTGCTGGCGGCCGACGAGGCGTGGGATTCAGTGACCGCTTCCGGGATCCGGGCCGACCTGCGCGCGCTGTTTCCGCTGACCTGACCGCACCGGTTCGGCGACCTCGGCAAGACCGGATAAACTAGTGCCCATGACTGAGCAGCACCCCGTCTCGGATGATCCTCTCTCCCCCACCAACTCCGGCGAAAAAGAAATGTCGGTCCGGCACGCCCCTAGGGTCTGGCCGTTCCTGATTGCCGGCGCCCTCGTCGGCGTCATCGCCGCCATCATCACGGTGGCCGTGGGCGAACCGCCCGAGGACTACGGCACCGGCGGGGCGATGGGCTACTTCGCCATCGTCTTCGGGATCATCGGCGTCGGGCTCGCCGGCATCCTGTTCCTCATTCTGGACCGCCGCAGCCTGAAGAAGGCCACCGCCGTTACGGCCGTCCCGGTCCCCGAGGTCACCGTCGACTCCGGCACCACCCAGCAGCAGGATCCCGCGGTTCAGCAGAACCCCGCCGACGTGAAAGAATAAAACCTATGGCTCGTGGCGATGGAATGCTCAATCATGATCTGCTCGATGAGGACAAGGGACCCAAGGACGAATGCGGCGTCTTCGGTGTCTGGGCGCCCGGTGAAGAGGTAGCCAAGCTGGCCTACTACGGCCTGTTCGCCCTGCAGCACCGCGGCCAAGAATCCGCAGGTATCGCGACCTCCGACGGCACCCGCATCAACGTCTACAAGGACATGGGACTGGTTTCCCAGGTCTTCGACGAGACCACGCTGAACACCCTCGTGGGGCACATCGCCGTCGGACACTGCCGCTACTCGTCGCTCGGCTCCAAGAAGTGGTCCAACGCCCAACCCACCCTCGGAGCGACGCCGGAGGGCGGCGCCGTAGCGATGGCGCACAACGGCGCGCTAACCAACAAGAAGGACCTAGCCAAGATGGTCCGGGAACAGCTCGGCGAGAAACCCGCCGGGGAGATCGCCCAGGGCAATGACACGGACACCGCGCTGGCCACGGCGCTGATGGGCGCTCAAGAGGACGTGAACCTCTTCGACGCCGCCATGAAACTCCTGCCGCAGCTGAAGGGCGCCTTCTCCTTCGTCTTCATGGACGAAAACACGCTCTACGCCGCCCGCGACCCCTACGGCGTCCGGCCGCTGGTGCTAGGCCGGTTGGAACGCGGCTGGGTGGTGGCATCCGAACAGCCCGCCCTCGCCACCGTGGGCGCCTCCTTCATCCGCGAGGTCAAGCCCGGCGAGCTCATCAGCATCGACGAGGACGGGATCCGCTCCGAGATGTTTGCCGAGCCGAACCCGGCCGGCTGCATCTTCGAATACGTGTACTTGGCCCGGCCGGACGCCACGATCAACGGCCGCAATGTCTACGAGTCCCGTGTGGAGATGGGCCGCCAGTTGGCCCGGGAAAACACGGCCGACGCGGACGTGGTGATCCCCGTTCCGGAATCCGGCACCCCGGCCGCGGTGGGCTTCGCCGAAGAGTCCGGCATCCCGTTCGCGCACGGCTTCGTGAAGAACTCGTATGTGGGCCGCACCTTCATCAAGCCCTCCCAGACGCTGCGCCAGCTGGGCATCCGGCTCAAGCTCAACGTTCAAGAGTCCGTGGTGCGCGGCAAAAAGGTTGCCGTGGTAGACGATTCGATCGTGCGCGGCAACACCCAGCGCGCCATCATCCGGATGCTGCGCGAGGCGG
>CAYZBX010000003.1:0-41975 GCA_964476735.1 uncultured Micrococcaceae bacterium | reverse complement strand
GGGAGGGCACCGTGCCGTTGATCAGGTACTCGCCCACCACCCGCAGCTTGAAATGCGCCGGGTTGTGCGAGGCCAACACCCGGGCGTTACGCCAGTGCCGGTCAAAGCCACGCTCGCGCTGCAGCACGGAGGCCCCGCCCACCTCGAACAGCAGATTCGTCGCCGCGAGCGCGTGCTCGGACACCGCAGCCGCAGCGCTGTTCACGTCCGTGATGGACTCGGTGTGCAACAGGTCGTACTCCGGCCCGCTCGCCTCGCTGAGCCGGCCGGCCCGGGTCAGGTACTCCTGCAGGTCCGCGGCACCCTGACGGACCAGTTGCTTGGCCGCATAGGCGTGCGAGGCCGCCCTGCCCACCACCTCTTGGACTTGCGGGTCATCCTTGGGGTGCTCGGCGGCGGCATGCCCGTAGGTCCGCTTGCGCTGTGGGACAAACCAGGCCGCATCACGTACCGCCGCCTGCGCGATCCCGGCCTGCGCGGCCGCGTGTACCAGCAGCACTGCCGGTGCCACCAACAGGCCGGCCGGAGACTCGATGTCCAACACCTTCTGCGGGTCCAGCGCCACCGACTCGTACACCGTGGTGCCGCTGGCGGTCAGCCGCTGGCCGATCCCGTCCCAGTCGCCCAGCTTCTCCACCCCGGCCGCGTCCGCCGGCACCACATACATCAGCGGCATCCCGGATTCCTTGGCGCCGACCACAATGAAGATCTCATCGGCGAACAGCACTCCGGTGGAGTAGGTCTTGGTCCCGGAATACACTTCTCCCGCCTCGGTCTGGGCTAGCTCTCCCGGTCCGCCCTGGGCCACCATGCCGTTGGCGATCACCTTCCCCGCGCCCACCTGCCGCAGCCACCAATCGCTGATCGGTTGCGGGCTGAAGCGGTGGATCTCGGTGAACGCGAAATGTGCGTGCAGGATCTGCGGCAGGTTTGAGTCCGCGGCCGCCAACTCAATCAGCAGCTCGTACAGGTCCGCCACCGCGATGTCTGCGCCGCCGTACTCCACGGGCGCTTGTAGCGCGGTGAACCCGGAGTCCACCAGCAGCTGCATCTGCTCGTGGGGCAGCTCGCGGTTGAGTTCACGCTCCAACGCGCCGTGCGCGATGGCGTCAAAGACGGGTCGGAAGCGCTCCCGCAGCGCGGCCAGATCGGTGGCGGGCGGGGCGGAAGGCGGGTTCAGGGTTGCGGTCATAACGGTGTTCCTAGCAAAAGTTGGTAGTGAAAGTCGTCAAGAGAGTCAGCAAGCCCGGGCCAAAACAAAATATGGGCGCAGCGGGGTGCAAGAGAGGTACCTGAAGGGGTGTGGGAAGTTTCACCCTTTCCGCGGGGCAGTACTTGTCCACGGCGACCGAGCCGCAGACCGAATCCTCATCTGGGGCACCCCACTACGTGCAGAGGGTTGCCGTCCAACCAGCCAGAGCTTCGCGTTGGAACTCATGATTCTGCCCCCACACTATGGGCCCGGGGCGGCGCGGCCGAAGTCGGCGCGTCACAAACGTTCACGAGCCCACAAGAAAACCATTGACAGCTCTCTGTGACCCAGCGCACAATTGTGCATAGCGCAATGAGTTGCACTAATCACAACTTATCCCTCCTCCTCGTTCTGTTAGGAGTCTGCCATGCACAAGGTTTGCCCCCTGAAGGACCTCGCCCGCGGCGAGGCCGTGCAGATCCCCACCAATCCCCCGATCGCCGTCTTTCACACCGACGACGGCGAGCTCTACTCCATCGACGACACCTGCACCCACCAGGACGCCTCCTTGGCCGAGGGCTGGCTGGAAGACTGCACCGTCGAATGCCCGCTGCACGCCGCCGTCTTCGACCTGCGTACCGGGGACGTCCAGTCCCCGCCGGCCAAGCTGCCGGTCCGCACGCACCGCGTGGAAGTGATCGACGGGGACATCTACGTCCACGAATCCGACCAAGAACCCAACCTGCCACCGGGCATCACGCTCGCCGGACAAGCCTAAGGACCCCCATGCAAACACCACGCGTGGTCATCATCGGAGCCGGCATCGTCGGCGCCAACCTGGCCGACGAGCTCTGCGCCCGCGGCTGGACGAACATCACCGTCGTCGATCAAGGCCCCATCCCGCTGACCGGCGGCTCCACCTCGCACGCCCCCGGACTGGTCTTCCAGGCCAACCCGTCCCGGACCATGACCCGGCTGGCCGCCTACACCGGCCAGAAGTTCCGCTCGCTCACCCGCGGCGGTGCCCGCGCCTTCAATCCGGTCGGCGGCCTAGAGATCGCCACCAGCCCCGAGCGCCTAGCGGAACTGCACCGGCGCGCCAACTTCGCCGCCCTAGCCGGAGTCGAGGCGGAGGTCATCGACGCAGCCGCAGCCCGCAGCCTGAACCCGCTGCTGGCGGCCGACGGGGACGGGCCGGAACTGCTCGGCGCCCTGCACATCCCCTCCGACGGGCTGGCCTCCGCCCTGCTGGCGGTGGAGATCCTGGTGGCCCGGGCCACCGCCGCCGGCGCCACGTTCCTGCCCAACACCAAGGTCACCGGCATCGAGGAACGCGGCGGCGCGGTCAGCGCGGTGCGCTGCGGGTCAGACCGCATCCCGGCGGATCTGGTGGTCTGCTGCGGCGGCTTCTGGGGGCCGGAACTCGGGGAGATGATCGGCATGACGGTGCCGCTGGTGCCGATGGCGCATCAGTACGCCACCACCACCGCCGTGCCCGCGCTGGCCGCGCTTGCCGAGCAACTCCCGGCCGCCCTCGCCGGCAGCGGCAACAACGCCACGCTGCCGCTGATCCGGCACCAGGACGCGGACCTGTACTACCGTCAGCACGGCGACCACATCGGAATCGGCTCCTACGCCCACCGGCCCATGCCGACCGCCTTGACCGAACTGCCGACCGGGCCGGTCACGGCGGAGAACATGCCCTCCATGCTGGCGTTCACCGAGGCGGACTTCCGGCAGCAGTGGGAGCAGAGCCAGCAGCTGCTGCCCGCGCTGCGGCAGGCGCGGATCGCTACCGGGTTCAACGGGATCTTCTCCTTCACCCCCGACGGCGGCTCGCTGGTCGGCCAAGCCCCGCAGCTGCAGGGCTGCTACGTCGCCGAGGCCGTCTGGGTCACGCACTCCGCCGGGGTCGCCAAGTCACTGGCGGAACTGCTGATAGACGGGCACAGCCAGATCGACCTGCGGGAGCTGGACATCAATCGCTTCGAGCAGGTCCAGCTCACCGACGAGTACGTGGCGGAAACCGCGGCCCAGTCCTTCATCGAGGTCTACGACATCCGGCACCCACTGGAGCCGCGCCAGTCCCCGCGCAACCTGCGCACCTCCCCCTTCTTCGCCCGCCAGCAAAAGCTCGGCGCCTACTTCTTGGAGGCGCACGGCTGGGAGCGGCCGCACTGGTACCAGGCCAACGCGCACCTGCTCGAGCAGCTGCCCGCCGACTGGGTGCCCCCAGCCCGCGACGGCTGGGCCGGCCAGCACGCCAGCCCCATCAGCGCCGCCGAGGCGTACGCCACCCGCACCAACGTGGCCATGTATGACATGACCCCGTTGAAACACCTGCAGCTGACCGGCCCCGGCAGCCTCGAGCTGCTGGAATCGTTGACCACCTCGGTGCTGGACAAGCCCGGGGAACGGAAGTTTAGCTCCGTCACCTACACCCTGCTGCTGAACGAGGATGGACGCATCCGCTCGGACATCACCGTCACCCGCTGGGGCGAGGAGCACTTCCAGATCGGCGCCAACTCCGGCATCGACACCGCCTACCTGACGGAACGGGTGCGGGCGTTCCACGCCGAGAACCCTGAGGCCGACATCACCCTGACGGATGTGACCGACCAGATGTGCTGCATCGGCCTGTGGGGGCCCAACGCTCGGGCGGTGCTGGGTCCGCTCACCGACCAAGACCTGTCCAACGCCGGGCTCGGCTATTTCCGGGCGGCCAGCACCACCATCGCCGGCATCCCGGTCAAGCTGCTGCGGCTGTCCTACGTCGGCGAGCTCGGCTGGGAGATCTATGCCGACGCCGAGCACGGGCTGGCCCTGTGGGACGCCCTCTGGGAATCGGGTCAACCGCTCGGGTTGATCGCCGCAGGCCGGGGCGCCTTCAACGGCCTGCGGCTGGAGAAGGGCTACCGGTCCTGGGGCGCGGACATGAACACCGAGCACGACCCGGTCCAGGCCGGACTCGGCTTCGCGGTCTCCGCCAAGAAGCCGGACTTTGTCGGCAAGGCCGCCCTGCAGCGGCGCGAGGCCGCCGCCGGGTCCGACCAGCCGGTGCTGCGCTGCCTGCGCCTCGATGACCAGACCCAGCTGGTCATGGGTCACGAGCCCGTCTTCGCCGCCGGCACCCTCGCCGGCTACACCACCAGCGCGGACTACGGCTACACCGTCCACGCGCCCCTCGCCTACGCCTGGCTCGCCCCGAGCCTGGGCGTCGGGGATCGGGTGCAGATCCGCTACTTCGACACCCTCGTCGACGCCACCGTCGTCGCCGAGCCGCTCTTCGACCCGGACATGGAGAAGATCCGCGCCGACGAGCACGCCACGCAAACCACCCTCGCACACGCATCCCACCCGGAAGGAGTCCGCTCATGACTCAAACCCAACCGCAGGCCGCCCCACTCGATGCGGCCCAGGCCGTGCCGCACACCCCGTCGCTGCTGCCCACACTGCCCGGCAGCGCCTACACCGACAGCGGACTGTTCACCGCCGAGCAGCAAAACATCCTCGAGAACATGTGGTTCTGCGCCATCCGCGGCACGGACATCCCCAAGCCGGGCTCGTTCAAGACGGTGCAGATCGGCCGCGAGTCCATCCTGCTGACGCGCACCCGCGGCGGGGAGGTCAAGGGCTTCTTCAACGTGTGCCGGCACCGCGGGGTCCAACTGTGCATGGAGGAATCCGGGCAGGCCAAGCGCGCCTTCCAGTGCCCCTACCACGCGTGGACCTACGATTTCACCGGCAAGCTGGTGGCGGCCCCGCACCTGACCAAGATGCCGGACATCGACCGCTCCGAGTTCGGCCTGCTGCCGGTACACATCCGCGAATACCTCGGCTACGTGTGGGTGTGCTTAGCCGAGCAGCCGCCCTCGTTCGAGGAGGACGTGCTGGGCGCGATCGGCGAACGCCTCGGCGAACTCACCGCCATCGACGGATACGACATCGCCAACCTCTCCGTCGGCAAGCGCATCCGCTACGACGTGAAGGCCAACTGGAAGCTCATCATCGAGAACTTCATGGAGTGCTACCACTGCGCCACCATCCACCCCGAGCTCACCGAGGTGCTCCCGGAGTTCGCCGACGGGCTGGCCGCCCAGTACTTCGTTGGTCACGGCGCCGAGTTCGGCGAGGACATCCAGGGCTTCACCGTCGACGGCTCCGCCGGCCAAGAGGCCATCCCGAACGTGAGCGAGGACCAAGACCGGCGCTACTACGCCATTACTGTCAAACCGAACGTGTTCATCAACCTGGTGCCGGACCACGTGATCATCCACCGGATGTTCCCACTGGCCGCGGACCACACCATCGTGGAATGCGATTGGCTCTTCCTGCCCGACGTCGTGGCCTCCGGCCGAGACGTCTCCGCCTCGGTCGAGCTGTTCCACCGGGTCAACATGCAGGACTTCGACGCCTGCGAGCGCTGCCAACCCGGCATGGGTTCGCGCAGCTACGCGCGCGGCGGCGTGCTGGTACCCAGCGAGCACCACATCCAGCCCTTCCAGGACTGGGCGGAGGAGCGCATCCGCGGCGCCCAACCCAGCGGCGTGCAACTGCTCGGCATCACCCCGGAGACCGCTCCGCTGGCCGACCGCGCGGTTGTTCAGCCGGTCGGCGAGGCGTCCTCGGCGCCGCCGGAGTAACCCATCCGTCTACTCAGCGCCAACCCGGCAGCCCGCAGTTGCTCCAGCAGCTGCGGCTGCTGGCGGGGGGCAAAGCGGAACTTCGGCCCGGAGATACTCACGCTGGCAAACACGTGCCCCACGTGGTCGCGCACCGGCACCGCCACCGCAACCAATCCGTACTCGTATTCCTCGTCCGTGAACGCGAGCCCGCTGCTGGCCACCTCGGCCAGCTGCTGCTCTAGCACGGAGCGCTTCGTCACCGTCTTGGAGGTGAATGGTGTCAACTTGGTCGCTTTCAACAGCTTGCTGCGTTCCTCCGAACCCAGCCCGGCCAACAGCACCTTGCCGCTGGCCGTGGCGTGCAACGGCGTCAAGGAGCCCACCCAGTCTTGGCTGGCGAGGGTGGACGGCCCCATCGCCTGATCCACATTCACCGCGTAGCCGGAACGCTGCACGGCCAAGTTCACGGTCTCCCCGGCCTCCTCGGCTAGGGCCCGCAGCACCGACCCGCCCTCCTGGACCAAGTTCAGCTGGCCCGGGATTGAGGCGGCCAGGCGCAGGATGCCGAAACCGAGGCGATACTTGCCGCGGTCGTAGTCCTGCTGCACCAGCTCGTGCGCCTGCAGGGCGGCCAGCAGCCGGGACGCGGAGGACTTGTGGATGCCGATCTCCTCGGCGATCTCGCTGACCCCGGCCTGCCCGTCGCGGGCCAGAATCTGCAGCACGACGGCGGCGCGGTCCACGGATTGAACGCCCCCGCTGCTCCTAGCCTCTTCGGTCATGCCCCTGCCTCTTTTCGCACGTTCGGTGGAGTTTTTTCTTCACTGTAGCCGAAAGAAGAGTTACTCGTTAGTATTGAATGGCGAATTCAGTTGCACTATTATCAACTAAAAATCTCTCGAATCGCCGCCACGAACGGTTTTCTCACCATCGACGTCCACGAGGCTTACAGCACCGACAGACCCGATCCTCTTGCACCGACTCCCATCACGCACAGCGCCAAACATCGACGTTTAGCACTCGCCACCATCGCGGGAAGGCCACCATGTTACAGCCTGACACCAGTTCACCCAGCCAGTCCAGTCCGTCCAGCCCCTCCAAGAACGCACCGCCCAAGGGAGCCGGCGTCCCGGCCAAGGCGGTGATCCGTCGGCAGGTGCTGATCGGCTCCGGCGTCACCATCATCGCGATCGCGCTGTGGGCCATCCTCGCGCCGGTTCAGGCCGGTGAGATCATCGGCGCCCTGCTGGTCTGGATCTCCGAGACCTTTGGCTGGTACTTCGTCCTCACCGCCGCGGTCGTGGTCACCTTCGTGCTCTATCTGGCGTTCTCCAAGATGGGTCAGCGCAAGCTCGGCCCGGACCACGCCAAGCCGCAGTTCAACCTGTTCACCTGGGCGTCCATGCTGTTCGCCGCCGGCATCGGCATCGATCTGCTGTTCTTCGCCGTCGCGGAACCGGTCTCCCAGTACATGCACCCGCCCACCGGGGACGGTGCCACCGTGGAGGCCGCCCGGCAGGCGATCGTCTGGACCTTCTTCCACTACGGGCCGGTCGGCTGGGCGATGTACGCCCTGATGGGCGGCGCGTTCGCCTACTTCGCCTACCGGCGCAACCTGCCGCTGAACATCCGTTCGCTGCTGGTGCCGATCTTCGGCAACCGGGTCAACGGCGCCCTCGGACACACCGTGGACATCATGGCGGTGCTGGGCACCATCTTCGGCATCTCCGTCACCCTCGGCATCGGCGTCGTCCAGCTCAGCTACGGCATGCACGTGCTCTTCGGCACCCCGGACAACTTGGCCATGCAGATCGCGCTGATCGTGCTCTCCGTGCTGATGGCCACCATCTCCACCGTCACCGGCGTGGAGAAGGGCATCCGCCGGCTCTCCGAGCTGAACGTGCTGCTGGCCATCGCGCTGCTGCTGTGGATCCTGATCACCGGGGAGACCCGCACCCTGTTCGAGGGGCTGGTCATGAACGTTGGGGACTTCGTCGCCCGCTTCCCGCACATGATCATGGAGACCTTCGCCTGGGACCAGCCGGACGAGTGGATGCAGGGCTGGACCATCTTCTTCTGGGCCTGGTGGGTAGCCTGGGCGCCGTTCGTCGGCCTCTTCCTAGCCCGCATCTCCCGGGGCCGCAGCCTGCGCCAGTTCATCTTCGGCGTCATGGTCATCCCGTTCGCCTTCATCGCGATCTTCATCTCCATCCTGGGCAACTCGGCGCTGGCCGTGGTGCTCGGCGGGGACACCGAGTTCGGCGAGACCGTCATCTCGGTGCCGGAGCAGGGCTTCTTCACCCTGATGCAGCAGTACCCGGCCGCGCCGCTCGTCGTCGGGCTGGCGCTGCTGACCGGCCTGCTGTTCTACGTGACCAGCGCGGACTCCGGGGCGCTGGTGCTGGCCAACCTGTCCTCCAAGATCGAGGACCCCAAGCAGGACGCGGACAAGCGGCTGCGGGTGTTCTGGGCGGTCGCCACTGGTCTGCTCACCCTTGGCATGCTGCTGGTCGGCGGCGTCCCGACGCTGCAACAGGCCACCGTCATCATCGGCCTGCCCGTCTCGCTGCTGCTGTATCTGGTCATGGTCTCCCTGTTCCGGGCGCTGAAGGACGAGTCCCAGCACCAGGAGGGTTACACCGCGACGATGCCGCTGCGCTTTGGGCACACGGAGATCAGCTGGCGCAAGCGGCTGAGGCAGGCCACCACCTTCCCGGACGCGCAGGACGCCGCCAAGTACGTGGACGCCGTGGTGGAACCGGCGCTGGAGGAGGTCAGCAAGGAGCTGGCCGAGACCGGGGTGAGCTGCGCCGTCGAACGCACCCACACCACCAACGCGCAGATCGCCTCTTGGCTGCTGCGGGTGCGCTTCGAGAACCAGCAGGACTTCACCTATCAGGTGTACCCGGTGGCCCACGAGATCCCGGTGTTTGCCACCGGGAAGAACATGGACATGAGCACCTACTACCGGCTCGAGGTGTTCACCGGTTCCGGCTCCCACGGCTACAACGTCTACGGGTACAGCTACGACCGGCTGATCGCCGACGTGCTGGGCCACTTCGAGTCACACTTGGAGTACCTGCGCATCAGCGACGGCCGCACCGACGCCGCCGTCGCGGAGGAGGCCACCCGGGTCACCGACTGGGGCGACGACTTCCGCGACCCCGCCGACGGCACCACGGCCACCGCCGAGCCGAAGTAACCACCGCACGCACAACCACCAGCTAGCACCCACGTTCAAGGAGCACCCACGCATGTCAGCAACGCTGTACATCAACGGCGCATGGCGGCCGGCACAGGCCGGCGGCACCCGCACCATCACCTGCCCGGCCGATCAGACCGAGGTGGGGGTGGTCGCGGAGGCCACCGAGGCGGACACCGTCGCCGCCATCACCGCGGCACGGGCCGCGTTCGACTCCGGGGTCTGGGCGGATGTCCCGGCCGCCGAACGCGGGGACTTCCTGCTGCGGGTCGCCGACCGGCTGACCGAGCGCAAGGAGGAGTTCGCCCGCGCCGAGGCGTTGGACACCGGCAAGCGCATCGTCGAGGCCCGCATGGATATGGACGACATCATCGCCTGCTTCCGTTACTTCGGGAAGCTGGCCACGGCCGACGCCGGCCGGGTGGTGGACGCCGGGGACCCCAACGTGGCTTCCGTCATCGTGCACGAGCCGGTGGGGGTCTGCGGGCTGATCACGCCGTGGAACTACCCGCTGCTGCAGGCCGCCTGGAAGGTCGCCCCGGCGCTGGCCGCCGGCAACACCTTCGTGCTCAAGCCCGCCGAGCTCACCCCGCACACCGCCATCCTGCTCATGGAGGTGCTGGCGGAACTGGGCCTGCCGGACGGGGTCGCGAACCTGATCACCGGTGCCGGCGCGGACTGCGGTAACCCGCTCTCCACCCACCCGGACGTGGACCTAGTCTCCTTCACCGGCGGGGTCATCACCGGCCGGCTGATCGCCGCGAATGCCGCGGCCACCGTGAAGAAGGTCGCGCTGGAACTGGGCGGGAAGAACCCGAACATCATCTTCGCCGACGCCGACTTCGACGCCGCGGTGGACAACGCGCTCAACGGCGGGTTCGTGCACTCCGGACAGGTCTGCTCCGCCGGTGCCCGCATCATCGTGGAGGAGTCCATCGCCGAGGAGTTCACCGCGGCGCTGGTCGCCAAGGCCGGCAAGATCCGCCTCGGCGGGCCCTACGACCCGGCCGCGGAGACCAGCCCGCTGATCTCCGCCGAGCACCGGGACAAGGTGCACCAATACGTCCAAGACGGCATCGCCGAGGGCGTTCGGGTGCGCTGCGGCGGCCGCTTCGCCGACGAGACCGACGGCCCGGGCCTGGACAAGGGCTACTACTACCTGCCCACGGTGCTGGATCAGGTCCGCCGCGGCATGTCCGTGGTCACCGAGGAGGCGTTCGGCCCCGTCGTCACGGTGGAGACCTTCCGCACCGAGGAGGAGGCCATCGCCACCGCCAACGACACCATCTACGGGCTGGCCGGCGCCGTCTGGAGCCGGGACACTGGCAAGGCCCAGCGCATCGCCCGCAAGCTGCGCCACGGCACCATCTGGATCAACGACTTCCACCCCTACCTGCCGCAGGCCGAATGGGGCGGCTTCGGCCAATCCGGCATCGGCCGCGAGCTGGGCCCGACCGGGCTGGGCGAGTACCAAGAACCCAAGCACGTCTACCAGAACCTAGCCCCCGCGGCCACCGGCTGGTTCAGCGACGAGCACAGCAACACCGCCGAATAACGAACCCCTCAAGGAGCATCCCCATGGAGACAATCCACACCTTTGACTACGTCGTCGTGGGCGGCGGGTCCGCCGGCGCCGTCGTCGCCGCCCGGCTCAGCGAAGACCCCACCGTCACCGTCGGGCTGAGCGAGGCCGGCGTCACCGACGTCGACAAGGACGTCGTCCTGCAGCTGGACCGCTGGATGGAGCTGCTGGAGTCCGGCTACGACTGGGACTACACCATCGAACCGCAGGAGAACGGCAACTCCTTTATGCGGCACGCCCGCGCCAAGGTGCTGGGCGGCTGCTCCTCGCACAACTCCTGCATCGCGTTCTGGGCCCCCGCAGAGGACCTGGACGAGTGGGCCGGCAAGTACGGGGCCGAGGGCTGGGAGGCGGAGAAGACCTTCCCGCTGTTCACCAAGCTGGAGAGCAACGAGGACGCCGGCACCGAAGGCGGCGAGCACCACGGCGCCGACGGCCCGGTCCGGCTGCAGAACGTGCCCGCCGACGACCCCTGCGGGGTGGCCCTGTTGGACGCCTGCGAGCAGGCCGGCATCCCGCGCACCCGGTTCAACAGCGGCAGCACCGTGATCAACGGGGCCAACTTCTTCCAGATCAACCGCAAGGCGGACGGCACCCGCGGCTCCTCCTCGGTCTCCTACCTGCACCCCATCCTGGACCGGGAAAACCTGACCATCCTCACGGACACCTGGGCCACCAAGCTGGAGTTCGACGGGGAGAACAACTGCACCGGCGTGCACGTGGTCAACAACGCCTTCGGCCGGCAGCGGCGCATCGCCGCCGCCAAGGAAGTCATCGTCTCCGCCGGCGCCATCGGCACCCCGCAGCTGCTGATGCTCTCCGGCATCGGCCCGGCCGAGCACCTGCGCGAGGTCGGCATCGACGTGCTGGTGGACGCCCCGGGCGTCGGGGAAAACCTGCAGGACCACCCGGAGGGCGTGGTGCAGTGGGCCGCTAAGAAGCCGATGGTGCGCACCTCCACCCAGTGGTGGGAGATCGGCATCTTCACCCCGACGCAGGAGGGCCTAGACCGCCCGGATCTGATGATGCACTACGGCTCAGTCCCGTTCGACATGCACACCTACCGGGCCGGCTACCCGACCGCCGATGACATGATCTGCCTGACCCCGAACGTCACCCACGCCAAGTCAAAGGGCACCATCCGGTTGGCCTCCCTCGACTACCGGGACAAGCCGAAGGTGGACCCGCGCTACTTCACCGATCCGGAGGGGCACGACATGCGGGTGATGATCGCCGGGATCCGCAAGGCGCGCGAGATCATGGCGCAGCCGGCGATGGCGGAGTGGGCCGGCGAGGAGCTGGCTCCCGGCGTGGACGCCCAGACCGACGAGCAGCTGGCCGAGTACATCAAGCAGACCCACAACACGGTCTACCACCCGGTGGGAACCGTGGCGATGGGGCCGGCCTCGGACCCGCTCACCCCGATTGACCCCCAGCTTCGGGTCAAGGGCGTGAACCGGTTGCGCGTGGCGGACGCCTCCGCAATGCCGGAGATCGTGACCGTCAACCCCAACATCACGGTGATGATGATGGGCGAGAAGTGCGCCGAGATGATCCGCGGCGGCCAGTAGCGGCACCTAGCCACCCGCCAAGAGCACTTTGCGGTCATCCGTCCACGGCGGCGGGTGACCGCAAAGCGGCTTAAGTGCGGCCGGATGCTTCTGCATTTTTCGGCCAAACCGCGGCCAACGGGCATAGACTGAGGGCACATCGGTACTCGCACTGCCTAAGGATTTGCCATGTCTGACACCGCAACCGACCGCACACCCCGACTCTCCCAGGCCCTCGGCGCCGAGTTCATCGGCACCTTCTTCCTCGTCTTCGGCGGCGCCGGCTCCGCCCTGTACGCGGCCCTGTTCCTGACCGACGACGGCGCCCAGCTGGGCATCGGCTTCCTCGGCGTCGCGCTGGCCTTCGGCCTGACCGTGGTGACGATGGCGTACGCCGTCGGGCACATCTCCGGCGGCCACTTCAACCCCGCTGTCACCCTCGGGGTGGCGCTGGCCAAGCGGATCGGCTGGAAGGAGGCCGCCGCCTACTGGGTAACCCAGCTGATCGCCGGCGTGGTCGCCGGTGCCGCCCTGCTGGTCGTGGCCTCCGGCAAGGCCGGCTTTGACCCGGTCGCCTCCGGGTTCGCCTCCAACGGCTACGCCGAACGCTCTCCGGGTGGCTACTCGCTGCTGGCGGTGTTCATCGCCGAGGCCCTGCTGACCTTCATCTTCCTGATCGTGATCCTGGGCTCCACCGACCGCCGGGCCCCGATCGGCTTCGCGCCGCTGGCGATCGGTCTGTCCCTGACGCTGATCCACCTAGTCTCGATCCCGATCTCCAACACCTCGGTCAACCCGGCCCGCTCGCTGGGCACCGCGCTCTTCGCCGGCCCGGAGGCGATCGGGCAGGTCTGGGTGTTCTTCCTCGCCCCGCTGCTGGGCGCCGCGCTGGCCGGTCTGGCCTACAAGTTCTTCGAACCGGCCGCCAAGGAGGAATTCGCCAACGCTCCGGAACGCGCCGGCGACTACGAGTAAGCACGCGCCACTGCGGCGTTCCGCGGACCCGCCGCTACGCGTGCCTGATCGAGTCCGGCTCGTTGGCGCACAGGTACGGAGGCTCCACCTGAATGGTGGAGTGCTTAATGGACACCTCGAAGTGCTCCGCCACACAAGTGCGCACCTTCTCCAACACCTCCAGCGCGTGCCCGTCGGTGAAGCATTCGTCCTCCAGCACCACGTGCGCGGTCAGCGTCGGCAGCCCGGTCGCCACCGTGGAAGCGTGCAGGTCATGCACATCCAGTACGTGTTCCACGCTCAGGATGTGCGCGCGCACCTCGTCGAGGTCCAGACCCTCGGGCACGAACTCCATCAGCACCCGGCCGGTGGCCACCATCAGCCGGAAGGCCCGCGGCACCATCAGCCCAGCGATCAACAGACCGGCGATGGCGTCTGCCCGGTGGAAACCCGTCGTCGCGATCAGCACCGCCGCCGCGATGACGCCGACCGAGCCCAGCGCGTCGTTGAGCACCTCCAGGAACGCCGCCCGCATGTTGAAGTTCACGGTTCGCTTGCGCGCCAGCAGCGCCAATGCCACTAGGTTGGCGGCGAGGCCGACGACGCCGAAGACCAGTAGCTCCCCCGCCGGCACCTCGGGCGGGTCAAAGAGCCGACGGAATCCCTCGAAGCCGCCGTACAACCCGACCGCCAGCAGCAGCACTGACTGGCCCAGAGCGGCAAGCACTTCGATGCGACGGAAACCCCAGGTTCGCCGCGAATCGGCCGGACGCAGCATCAGCGTCGCCGCGATCAACGCGACCAGCAGCCCGCTGGCATCGGTCAAGGCGTGCGCCGTGTCGGTCAGCAGCGCCAGCGAACCGGTGACGACCGCGCCGATCGCCTGCGCCAGCACGATGACCACCGTCAGCCCGAACACCACCCAGAGTGTGCGCCGGTGATCGCCCGGCTGGCTCAGCTCCTCCACGGACGGGCCGTGGTGATGGTGATGCCCACCCATCAGCGCTCACCCCTTTTGGTCCGCTCGGTCAGGTCAACCGACTCTCCCGGCTCGTCTGGGACCGGGCAACACAGGTGCTCGCAGAGCTGCTCGTCCCGCCCGGTGGCTTGCAACAGCGCACCGGCCGCGTTGATCACGTCGGCCAGCAGCTGCGGCTGCGCCAGCGCATACCAAGAGGCCCGCCCTTTCGGCGTCAGGGTCACCAAATCGCACTCCAACAGGAACTTCAGGTGCTTGCTCACCGCCGGCTGGCTCAGCCCGAGGTGCTCGACGAGGTCCCGCACCCGGTGCGGACCATAGGCCAGATGCTGGAGCACGGCCAACCGGGACGGCTCGCTCATCGCCTGAAACAGGTGCGCGTACACCGCCGTCGCCGTCGCATCCAGCCGCAACGCCTCCGCTTGGGTCTCGGTTCGCGATTCGGTCATCACAGGCTCACTCCATGTCACTGCCAAAATTCATAACTCATTGGTGATGATACCGCCAGCAGGAAATATTAGCGACCCTCGCAGCCCGGGCTTCACCGTTTTATTTTCGCCACTTGTAGACAAACCCCGTGCGCGCACGTTAAAGCTTCTGCACTGTGCGCTAAGCCACACTGGATACATCAACTCAGGAAAGTGTCCACCCCTCATTTACAGGAGAAACTAAATGCAGCACTACGTCGGCAACCTCGAGACCGCCCAGTTCCAGCCATTCCCTCACCCGGCCGATCCCTCCCTGTCCGCCGGTGAGTTCGCCTGGATCAAGGAAGACCGCGTCTCCTTCTGGCGCGCCAACGAATCCAACATGCCGCAGGTCGCCCCTTACCCGTTCCTGCGCGAAGAGATCATCCACGTGTTGGAAGGCGCCGTGGAGATCGAGATCGAAGGCGGCGAGACCGTCTCGCTGAAGGAAGGCGACGTCGCCTCCTTCGACAAGGGCCTGAACTCCACCTGGACCTTCACCTTCCCATTCACCAAGCTTTCCGTCCTGGCCGACTAAGGCCCTGACCGCACCGCAGAAGAAAGGCAGACACATGTTTGACGCACAGGTAGCAGTCATCGGTCTTGGCGCCAACGGCGCACAGGCCATGTACCAAATGGCCAAGCGAGGCATCAAGGTCCTCGGCCTCGAGCAGCACTGGACCCCGAACGAGCGCTCCGGCCACGCCGGCGAGCACCGCCTGCTGCACCCACTCCCCTTCACCCCCGAGGGTTCCCCGGATCACGAGATCCTGGAGAACATCATGCCGGCCTGGAAGCAGTTCCAGAAGGAAACCAAGTCCAACGTGCTGCTGGAAACCGGCGTGCTGTGCTTCGGTTCCGCCGGCGACGAGGAATTCCAAGTGGTGGCGGAGAACGCCCGCCGCCGCGACGGCAACGACCGCAACGTGCACGACGCCAAGGCGATGCGGGAGAAGTTCCCGCTGTTCCGCACCATGGACGACGGCCTCGGCGTCTTCGACGAACAGGGCGGCGCCGTCCGCTCAGAGATGGCCGTCACTACCGCCGTCAACGCCGCGATGAAGCTCGGCGCCCAGGTTGTCACCGGCGCCAAGGTCCACGGCTGGGCCATCGAAACCGACCGCGTGCGTATCTTCACCCGGGACAAGGAATACACCGTGGAGAAGCTGGTGGTCACCCCCGGCGCGTACATCGCCGAGCTGCTGCCCCACCTGCCGATCCGCGTCCGCCGCCTCGTCATGGGCTGGTTCGCCCCGGAACCGGAGTACATGGACGCCTACTCGGCTCCAGACTTCCCGGCCTTCCACGGCTCCATCCCACACCGCCGCGGCGAGATGATCTACGGTGCGCCATCGCTGGACCGCCCGTACGTGAAGATCGGCGGCGACTTCAACTGGGGTCTGGTGGACGAGATCGAACAGACCGACTTCAAGGTTGTCCCGGAGGATCTGGACGGCATCCGCATGATGGCCCGCGAGCGCTTTGTCGGCCTGCAGGACGCCCCGATGCGCTCGGTCAAGCTGGTCGACGGCTGGACCGTTGATTACGAGGCCCTTGTCGGCAACTACGGGCCGTCCGGCCGCGTGGTGCTGGCCACCGGCTTCTCCGGCTACGGCTTCATGGTCTCCCCGGTCATGGGTGAAATCGTCGCGGACCTGGTGGAGAAGGAATCCACCAGCTACAACATCGACCACCTGAACCCGAACCGCTTCACCAACGAGCACGACAACATCTACGACTGGTACGCGGAGACCGGCTCGTGGAACCGCAAGTGGGCCAAGCTCTGAGCGGTCACCGAACCCATAACTGAATAACCAACCCCGTAGCCCCGGCGCCACACGACCCTTGTTTCTCTGTCCGATCCCCTTTGGACGGGTCGTGTGCGCCGGGGCTATGACCCTTAACCGCCATCTGCCGTAGAGTCTTTAACGTGACCCCGCCCCAGCCAGCAGGAGCCGCACGTGGAATTCCCTGACTTTGTCCCCTCCGGCAACCAGGCCGCAGCCCCGGAGATCTACGAGATCGAGAACCGGGCCATCGACCGGGACGGCATCATGTGGAACCGCTTGCAGCGGCTCGCCCGATGGCGGGGCAAGACCCTGCTGGATCTGGGCTGCGGCTCCGGCTACTGGTTGCCGAAATACCACGAAGCCGCCCAAGTCATCGGCGTCGAGCCGGACGCCAGCCTCATCGGACTGGCCCGTGCCCGCCCGGGCGGGGCGACCGTTCTGTCCGGTTCCGCCGAACACCTGCCGCTGGCCGACGCGTCCGTGGATGTGGTCCACGCCCGCTTCGCCTACTTCTTCCCGCACCCGGGCTTCGACCCCTCCGCGGGTTTGGCCGAGGTCTCCCGGGTGCTGCGAACCGGCGGCTCCCTCATCGTCATCGACAACGACACTCAAGAGGGGGAATTCGCGGAGCTGCTGCGCAACAGCCCGTGGGCCGAACAGCAGGGGCAAGACACCTACGCCACCGACTGGTGGCAACGGCAGGGTGCCACCACCCACCCGGTGATGAGCTCTTGGCGGTTCGATTCCCGGGCGGGCATGGAGTCGGTGCTCCGCCTCGAGTTCCCGGCCGACGTCGCCGATGCGTGGCTCGCCGCCCACCCGGAGCGCACACACCTGAGTTACGGCTACCTGCTGCACCACTGGCGGAAGTAACCATGCGCTGCCCCGAGCCGGCCCGGCAGCGCACCCTCTAGTGGTCGGTGCGGCTCATGCACCATGCCCGGTCAAAACGTCGTTCGCGCACATCGCTGGCACGCATCCACACTTCGAAGTTACCGGCATCGCCGAACCAACCGTTGAAATGCGTCCAGCTTTCGATAGACAAAACGAGGACGTACGAGTCGGACACCTCACGCAGCGGCCTGACTTCGCCACCGAAAGTGAAGCGGCAGCAGCCGTGCACTCAGCGGCTTAGCCGTCACAACACCCGCCGGGACGGAAAGATGCATGAGAGCAACCCAGCTGAGAAATGCCGGTCGGCACACCCGCCTTGTTGCCCTGCATGCACCTTTCCACCAGCAGTTCCTACAGTCCCGGCGCGGAGGCGGCGATCAGCTCTCGCGTGTATTCGTGCTGCGGGTTCGTGAACACCTCTTCGGCGTCCCCGGCCTCCAACACCCGGCCATCCTTCATCACCAGGATGTGATCACTCATGTGATGGATGACGCCCAAGTCGTGGGAGATGAACAGGAAGGCCACCCCGGTGTTGCGCTGCAGATCCGTGATCAGATCCAGCACCTGAGCCTGCACGGAGACATCCAGCGCTGAGACCGCTTCATTCAGCACCACCACGCGCGGGTTCGGCGCCAACGCCCGGGCGATCGCCAAGCGCTGCCGCTGCCCGCCGGAGAGCGCCAACGGGTGTTTGGACAGGTGCTCGGCGGACAGTCCGACGCGTTCGGCCAACTCTGCAGCCCGCCGTTTCCGCGCCGCCCGCGTCGGAAACTCGTCGGCATCCAACGCATCGGTCAGGATCCGCTCCGCCGCCCAACGCGGGTCAAAGGAGGACAGCGGGTCTTGGTACACCACCGTCAACTCCCGGCGGCGTGGGCGACGCTGCGCCACGGACAGCGAGCTCCACTCCTCGCCGTCAAACTGCACCGTCCCCGAGTCGGGCTTCTCCAAGCCCAGCACGATCGAGGCCGTGGTGCTCTTGCCGGAACCGGACTCGCCCACAATGCCGAGCGTCTGCCCAGCAAACAGCTCAAAGCTGACGCCCTTGACGACGGTGCGCCGCCGCCCGTCCGGGCCGCGGTAGCTCTTGATCAGGTCCCGGGCGGTGATCACCGGCTGCGCATCGCCTGCCCCGCCGTCGTCAACCCGCACGGGTGCTTCGGCCGCCGGCTCCCCCTCTTGTCCCGCGCTGCGTTCCAGCTCGCGCTCGCGCGCCTCCTGAGTCAGGTACACGCCCTTGGTCTTGCCCGATGGGATCGCCTCCAGCAACCGGCGGGTGTAGGCGTGCTGCGGATCGTTCAGCACTTGCTCCACCGGTCCCTGCTCCACGATCGCCCCGTTCTGCATCACGGCTACGTGGTCCGCCAGCGATCCGACGACGGAGAAGTCGTGGCTGATCAGCAGCGTGCCGGTGCCGCGGTGCTTCATCTGCGTCAGGATCTCCACCACCTGCGCCTGCACCGTGGCGTCCAACGCCGTGGTGGGCTCATCGGCAATCACCAGCTGGGGTTCCAGCGCGACGGCGGCCGCGATCAGCGCGCGCTGGCGCAGCCCGCCGGAGAGTTCTCCGGAGCGCTGCCGGGCCCGCAGTTCTGGTTCCGGCACATCCAGCTGGGCGAGCAGCTCGATGACCCGCTCGTGCCGCTGCCGCGGATCCTCCCAGCCGTGCAGCGCCAGCGTTTCGGCGATCTCCTTGCCCACCGGCCGCAATGGATCCAGTGAGACCAGCGCATCCTGCAGGATGTAGCCGATCTGCGCGCCGCGCAGCTGGCGCCACTGCGCCTCCCGCAGCTCGGTCGCGTCGTGGCCCAACACCCGCAACTCGTCGGCACGCAGCCGCGCGGTCCGCCCGCTCAACCCCACCAGCGAGCGGGCCGTCACGGACTTGCCGGAGCCGGACTCGCCCACCAGCGCCAGGCACTCGCCCGGGCGCAGCTGCAGGCTGACGTTCTTCACCACCCACTGGTGCTCCGGGCGGCGGCTGCGCCAGCGGTGCACACCCGTGCTTGGGAAGGACACGTTCAGGTTCTGAACGTCGATCAGCAGCTTGTCCTTGACCTGCCCGGCCCCATCTGGCTGCGTCGTCGTCTCGGCCCCCGCCTCGATTAGTTTGGTGCTCATCGGTTCTTCCCTTCGAAGCTGTTTTGGATGAAATTCCCCAGTCCGGTCGCGGCCAGCGCCACCGCCAGGATGGCGATGCCCGGCATGACTTCCAGCCACCAGGCGTGCAGGATGTAGGGCCGGCCCGCGTCCAGCAGCGCGCCCCACTCCGGCGACGGCGGGGCGATGCCTAAGCCGAGGAACGCCAGCCCAGAGGCCCAGACAATGGACTGGCCGATGCCCAGGGTGATCACCGCAACCAGCGGCCGGACCGCGTTCGGCACGATGTGCTGGCGTAGCACCGTCAGCGGTGGATGCCCCAGCAGCTGCGCCGCCTGCACGTAACCGGAGTGCCGCACCGCCAACACCTGGCCACGGACCATGCGCGCGTAACCCGGCGCGGAGCTCAGGCCCACCGCCAAGATCAGCGTCTGCGCGCTCGGCCCGTAAATCGTCAGGAACAGCATGGCCAGCAGCAGCACCGGGAAGGCGAACAGCACCTCCAGTCCGCGGCTGACGACGGCGTCCACCCACCGGTTGCCCAACCCGGCGGCCACGCCGAGCACGAACCCGAGGCCGATGGCGATCCCGGTTGCGCCCAGGCCGATCAACAGCGCCTCCCGGGAACCGTAGATCACCCGGGAGTACAGGTCCCGGCCGGACTGGTCCGTCCCGAACCAGTGCTCGAGGCTCGGGGCCTGCAGCGCCGCGTTCAGATCGATGGCCCACGGCGAATGCGTCGCGAGCAGCTGCGGCACCACTGCGGCCAGCGCAAAGAACGCCAGCACTGCGGCGGAGACCACCCCCTGCCACGGCAGGCGCCCGAATCCGGCCAGCAGCGGGCGGGGCCGGGTCAGCGCCGGCGCCGCCGGGCCGGCGAAGGTTTGAGGTTGGTTCGGCTCGGTCTGGCGGACCGCCGCCCCGTCGGGCGCAGTTTTTGTCGTCACACTCATCTTTTACTCACTTCTTCTCTCGTCCTGCGCCACTACTGGCGGTCCTGCAGCCGCGGGTCCACCAGCTGGTAGACGGTATCCACCACAAGGTTGGCCACCACGTAGATGACCGCCACCAGAATCACCAGCCCGCACACCACCGGCAGGTCCCGGGAGTTCACCGCGGTCACCAGCACCCGGCCCAAGCCCGGTCGGCTGAACACCGACTCGGCGATCACCGCCCCGGAGATCAGCGCGCCCACGGCCCACCCGGTCAGGGTCAGCCCGGGCAGCACGGAGTGCCGAACCGCGTGCTTGATCCGCACCCCGGTGTCGGAGCCGCCGCGGGCCCGCGCGGACAGAATGAACGGCTGCTCGAGGGTGCGTTTGAACTCGGTACGGATCGTCTGTCCTAGGAACCCGGCCAGCGGGATGCCAAGGGTCAGCGCCGGCAGGATCAACCCGGCCAGGCCCTGCCCGGAAACCACGGGGAACCAGCCCAGCCCCACCCCGAGGGTCACCAGTAGCACCACACCGATGAGGTATTGCGGCATCGCCGCGGCCAGCGCCTCGAACCCGGAGAACAACCGCTCCACCCAGCCGACGCGGTGCACCGTGGCCACCTGGACCAGCAACGCCAGCACCCAGGCCACCACCAAGGCGGCAAAGGTCAGCAGCAGCGTCGGGCCCACCTGCTCACCGATCACGTCCGTGACCGGCTTGTAGAGCTGGAAGGAGATCCCGAGGTCGCCCTTGAGCAGTCCGCCGAGGAAGTTCAGGTACTGCACGACGAGCGGTTCGTCGAAGCCGAACTTCTCGTTGATCGGTGCCAGCTCCTCCGGGGTTCGTTCCTGGATCTGCCCGGTCAGGGTGTTCAGCAGCAGCGTCGCCCGGTCGCCGGGCAGCAGCGCCTGAATCAGGAACGTGATGGTCGCGGCCGCCCACACCACCAGGACCGAACCGGCCAGCCGGCCGGCGAAGCGGCGCAGCCCTTGCCTCAGTCGCCCGCGACGTTCGGCAGCCAACTGCTGCGCGGCTCCGGGCTGTTCCGGATTCAGCTGGGTCTGTTGGGCCAGCGTGTCATCCAGCGTCGCACTCATTTGGTGCCACCTTTCTGTGCGACAGCCTCAACCTCAGCCGCCGCGTCGTTCACGGAACCGGTCCCGGGTTGCACAAAGTAGGCGTCGTGGAAGACCGGTTCGCCTTGGGATGCTTCCAGCCAGACGTCACGCAGGTCCGGGTGGACCGCCAGCGTGGAAGTCTGCGTGTACAGCCCCAGCGCCGTCGCCTCGTCCGTCAGTTCCTGCTGCGCCTTGCGGTAGTGCTTGTGTGCCTCCTCGGGGGTTCGGGCCGAGTTGCCCTTGCGGATCGTTTCGTAGATCTCCTCGTTGTTGTAGAACGTGGTGTTGGCGTAGTTCGGGTGCTCCGGCAGGTGCGGGCGGTAGTTGATGTGCAGGATTCCGGCGTGCGGCGAGGTCCAATACCCCAGCTGCGCGTCGTAGGCCATCGGGTCGGAGAATGTCCCGGAGAAAAGCTCGGAGAGCGGGACCGGCCGCAAGTTCACCTTGAAGCCGCTCTCCTTGGCCTGCTCCTGCAGGTTCTGCAGCGCGGTGTTGCCCTCCGGGGTGATCACCGAGTTCAACCCGTAGACGATCTTGACCGTCAATTCCTTGCCGTCCTTGATGCGGGTGCCGTCGGCGGCGCGTTCGGTCCAGCCGGCCGCGTCCAACAGCTGTTCCGCTTTGGCCGCGTCGTAGGGGTAGGCCTTGGCTGCCTCGGCGTTGTAGCCGGGCGTGGTCTGACTGACCGTGCCGTTGCCTTCGTATGGCACCACCCCGTGGAACGCGGAGGCCACGTTGCTGACCCGGTCCGTCGCGTAACCGAACGCCTGCCGCACGCGCTTGTCCGTGAACGGCCCGTTGACCGTATTCAGGGATAGCACCACCGGGCGGCCGGGCGTCACGTACTGGGTGGTCTGGAACTTCTCCCCGGCACGCTCGTAGTCCACCGTCGGAACCTCGCCGATGGCGTCGGATTCCCCGGAGATCAGCGATCCGTAGCGGGAGGTGTTGTCCGGCACGAACGACCACTCGATGCCGGCCACATAGGCCGGGCCCTGGTGCTTGGCATTAGCAGGCGCCCAGTTGTACTCGTCGTTGCGCTCGTACACCAGCTTCTCGCCGCGCTTCCACTCCACCACCTTGAACGGGCCGGAACCGATCGGCTGCTCGCAGTTTTCGTCCTCGCTGCGGGTTTCCAACGCCGTCGGCGATTGCAACCCGAAGTAGCCCTGGCTGAGGGCCTGCAGGAACGGCGAGAACGGCTCCTTGAAGTTGATGCGCACCGTAAGCCGGTCGACGACGTCGGCGCTGTCGTAGTATTCGCCGATGTGGGCCTGCACGGTGCCGTTGCCGCCGGCCTGCCAGTAGTCAAAGTTGTAGGCCACCGCCGCGGCATCCAGGTCCGTACCGTCGGTGAACTTCACCCCGTCCTTCAGCCTGAATGTCCAGCTCTTGCCGTCCGCCGCCTGTTCCCAGGATTCGGCGATCCACGGGACCACCGAGCCGTCCTCGGTCTGCTGCACCAGCGAGTCCAGCACCTGCCGGGCGGTGAACGCCTGCTGGATCCAGCCGCCGAACACGCAGGGCGGCTCCTGCAGGTGGGCGTAGCGAATGATGCCGCCCTCCAACCGGTTGCCGTCCCCGTCGGCGGCCGGCGCCAGCGCCACCACTCGGTCCGAGTCCAGCGGGCCGTCCCACGTGGCCACCGCCGCGCCAACTAGGACGACGACGGCACCGGCTGCCGCGAGGCGTCGCTGGTTCCGGCGACGCTTGAACCACCGCAGCCCGCCGCGCAGCGCGCCGCCGACTCCCGCCCCCTGCCACGGGTTCTTCGCCGCACTCATCGGTTAACCCCCGCAAAGGTCTCCGCATCCGCGGCCGCGTCGGCCTGCCGGCGCAGAATCTCCTCGGCGGCCCAGCCGCCCGGGGCAAATGCCCCGCGGTACTTGGCGGCGGGGTGCCGCTCATTCAGGGTGTCCGCGCCGAACAGCTTGTGGCGCAGGGTCCCGGGTGCGTAGTCGCGCTGCGCCAGCCCGCGCTCCTGCAGCACCGGGGTGAGCTTTTCGGCAAACTCGATGAAGGACCCGGGCAGCACCCAGTTGGTCACGTTCACCCCGTCGATGCCGGCATCGGCCCACCGCTGCAGCTCATCGGCGATCTGCTCCGGGGTGCCCACGATCGTCTGCCGCTGCGAGAGCCGTTTGGCGAAGTCCGCCACCACCGGCTCCCGGTCCGTCTGCTCCTTCAGGATCCATTCGGTGAACCCCTTCATGGTGTTGGTCTGCACTTGACGCAGCGGGGTCTCCGGCGGGTAGACGCGGCCGTCGGGGTCGACGATGGCGGCGTGCGAGAGGTAGCCGCGCGAGCTCACGTACTCCAGGTACTCGGCTGCCTTGGCCTGCGCCTCGGCCTCGGTGTCCCCGATGATGAAGCTCAGACCCTGAAAGAACTTGATGTCCTCGGGTTTGCGCCCGTAGCGCACCGCCCGCTCGCGGGTGTCCGCGATCTGCTGGCGAGCCAGCTCCGGGGAGCCGGCGATGATGAAGGTCGCCTCGGCGTTGCGCGCGGCGAAGTCGCGCCCGGACACCGAGGAGCCGGCTTGGAACAGCAGCGGGGTGCGCTGCGGCGACGGTGCCGGCAAGTGCGGTCCCTCCACCGCGTAGCGTTCGCCCTGGTGGTGGATCTTGTGCACCTTGGCCGGATCCGAATAGCGCGCCCCAGCCTTGTCGTACAGCACGGCGCCGTCGTCCCAGGATCCCTCCCACAGCTTGTAGGCGACGTCCACGTACTCCTCGGCCCAGCGGTACCGCTCGGCGTGGTCCGTCAGCTGCGCTAGGCCGTAGTTCCGCGCCCCGTTGTCCTGCGTGCCGGTCACGATGTTCCAGGCGATCCGACCGGCGGAAATGTGGTCCAGTGTAGACAGCTGCCGGGCGAAGTTGAACGGGTGATTCTGGAACACGTTCGAGGTGGTCGCCAACCCCAGATGTTCCGTGTTGACCGCGAGCGCGCTCAGCAGCACCGTCGGGTCGTTGGACGGGATCTGCAGCCCCTCCTCGAGGTAATGGTCGATGGGCGCGTCGGCGTCGCCGTAGTGTCCGGAGACGTCGGCGAAGAAGATCGCGTCAAACTTGGCCTTCTCTAAGGTCTTGGCGACGTCGATCCACAGCTTGACGTCGGTGTAATCGCCCTGATGGGCGTCCGGGCGGCGCCACTGCCCGTGGTGGATGTGGCTCGTCGTATTCATCACAAAAGCGTTGAAATGGAGTTTCTTCCTGGCTCCGTTTTCACTGAGGTGAGGCATCTAAATATCCTTTAATCTCCCTGGAATGCCATTTTTGAGTGCATTCAAGGTGTTTTTGGGTGTGCGAGAGGAACGCTTTGACCGTGTCGTCTTTTTGTCGCTGGCGGCCGAAGGTGCCAGAGTGTGCGGACGCGTCAAGCGGTGATGGGTGGTTTGTGGCGCGCGAAATCGCGCCTAGGTCATGACGGGAAGGGTTCCTTTGCGATCATGCAACGCGCTGGGACCGGCAAGATCTGCTGTTTCCGGTGCCTCGCGTTGGGGCCGTACTTACCGTGCGATGAAGGCTCACCGCCGGCCGAATCTTCATCTGGGGCACCCCACTACCAGCAGAGGGTTGCCGTCCGACCAGCCAGAGCTTCGCGTCGGATCTCATGATTCTTAGGTTCCACTTTATGAGGCATTCCGGGAAGAATTATAAATCCCGGAGAAATGCGCTTAATAGTCTGTCATTTAACCGTGCAGCCGCGGTATCGGTCCGGTGGCCGGCACCTTCCTCGGCTCAGCACGAAGAAACGCGAGGGCCTCCTCCGAGAGCTCCAACGGGGTGTTCTGCCCGATGCGTTCGCCGATGATGCGGGGCGCCAACACGTGCGCCTCGATCTCTTCGGGCTGGAACTCCACGCCCACCTGTCTGGCGACGTCGCGCACCGCGGCCTTGGCGATCGCGTAGGCGCCCCGGTTGGCTGTGGGCCGCTCTGCCGCTGCCGCGCTGGTCACCACGAGGCGGCCGCCGAGCTGCTGACGCCAGAACGGACCCAACACCTCCAACAGGCGCGTAACCGGGTACACGTTGTCCTCCATGAGATCCCGCAGGTACTGCGTGAATTGCGAGGCACCCACCCCGCGGTCCTGCTGGTAGGACCCGTTGATGAACACGGCTCCGCGCAATCGCTGCGCGTAATCTTGGGTTTCGTTGATCAGCCGCCAGCTGAACCAATCATCGTCCAGCTCCCCCACGTGCACCGTGACATTGGGCAGCTCGTAGCGTTCGCCCGCCACCGGGCGCCTGCTGTACACCATGACGTGGTAGCCGGCGCGGGCGAGCCGCGGCACCAACACGCCGCCGAGGGCGCCGGTCCCACCGACGACGAGGACCGCTTCGGTTGGCTTGCCCACGCTGCACCCCGTTTCTGCCGATGCGAAAGCCCCCTGCTCACGGGGCCATGTGGTTAATCGTGTCGCAGTTTCCCACCCCTCACAAGGACTAGGCCAAAATCCCCGACTTCTCCACACGGGCTCCGGCCTCGGCCACAGGCCGGTCGGGCCGCTCCTCTGGCCCGTAACAGGCATCCCCGGCTCCGTACGATCGCTCACATCAGGCCAGTTCACTCACGAACCGTCAGGAGGTGCAGGACGATGACTGCGGCCAGCCACGCAACAGAGACAACCGGCAGCATCGACCCGCACGGCTGCCTGAACAGCATCCAGGCTGCTGACGCCACCGCCGCGGCTCCGTGGGTGCTCGCCGAGGAAGACCAGCTCCACGGCTACCTGTACGCGCAACGGCTGCGCCGCTTCCAACGCAAGCTGGTCTCGCTGGCCCGGCAGGAAGACGCCAAACTCGACGCGGCCGGGGTCACCGTCGGCTATCTGGAAGCTCGCAACGGGCGCCTGCGGCGCAAGGCCGAGGCCCAGCTGCTGCAGCAATCCACCCTGCCCAAGCGGGAGGCGACGAGGCTGCTGCGGCTCACCGTCAACCTGCACCAGCACGCCCCCGAGCTGCTCGACAAGCTCGAGGCCGGCGCGTGCACCGTGTCCGAGGTGGAGATCCTCGCGCAGAAGCTCGCGGCTATCCAGCCGCCGACCAAACCGACGCCGTCGGCCAGCCAAGCGGACAACCCACCAGACGGCCGGCCGGAAAAACCGGCACCGGAGCCCGAAGACTTTCCGCAGACCGCGCGCCGCACCGACAACGCCAAGGATGCCCTCGGTCAGGAGCTGACCAAGCTCGCCGGCCGTGGGCTGCCGACCGAAGACCTTCGCTCCCGGGCCGCCACGCTGCAGAACCAACATCACCCGGTACCGTCGGCCCAACGCCAAAAGTCCGCACGCCAACGCCGCCACATTCGGGTCACCGCGGCCTCGGACGGGATGGCCCACCTGTACGCCTTGATCGACGCGGCCGAGGCCGCGCAGATCCAGCAACGACTCACCGCCCAGGCGCAGCAGCTGCGCGCCCAAGGGAAGACCGCCGACCGTTCCCCAGCCAACGTGGAAGCGGACCTGCTGGTGGATCGGCTGCTAGGCGGGGCCGGCACCGCAGAGCCACAAGCCGTCGCGGCCACGCCACCGGCCGATTCTGCGGTCGCCGCGGCCCAAAGCTCCACCCAGGAGCCGCTTCCGACGCTGGCCGAATCGGCGGGCAACGAGTCCCCGCCGGCGGCGACCAGCGCGCCGGGAACCACCGTCATGGTGCTGGTCACGCTGCCCGAGCTGATCAAGCTTGGCGGCGTCCTCGACCCGGACCGGATGCTCTTCCTGCGCGAGCATTACCCGCAGTTGTGGGAACAGGCGGAACGCAACCGGAGGTTCTACGCCACCCCGGCCCGGGACCGGAAGACCGCACACCCGCCCGGGCTGCTGGATTCCGGCGCCAGCGTCCGGCTCCTCGGCACGGATCTGGTCCCCGGCACCGCGTCTTCCGCGGAACTCGTGGCCCGCGCCAGCGTCTTCCGAGCCATCCTGACCGATCCCATCACCGGCTACCCCTTGGGCGTCGGGCGCAAGAGCTACCGCGTGCCGCAAAGCGTCCGCGAACTCATCCTGTTGCGTGATCAGACGTGCCGGCATCCCGGCTGCCGCGCACCGGCCACGGCGGCGGAGATGGATCATGTCACTCCGTGGGTCAACAACGGACACACCGGGTATGCAGAGGTGGTGGCCAAGTGCGCCGAACACCACCGGGGCAAGAGCGCCGGCTGGTATCAGGAACGGCTGCTACCCGACGACGGCGACGGCGTTCTTGAGTTCCGCGATCCCACCGGCGAACAACCACGCATCAGCCGGCCCGCATTCCCGCTCGATCCCAAAGCTTGGCGGGCCTATCGCGCCGAAAACGACGAGCCGCCACCGTTCTGACGGTCATCCGGACAGCCCAACCAGCCACCGAGCGGTTCCACCGCGGAAAACTGGAGAACCCTACCCCCAACAACCCTGTCTCAAACAACTACTGCCGAAGGGTCTGCAGGGCACGACGGCGCAATTCACGCAAGTAGCCGACCCCGCCCATGCGCGCAGCCACCTCGGCGTTCGGGGATTCGATGCTGATCGGGGTGGCAGCCGGCAACAGCTCAGCGATCTTGCCCAGCTCGGCGAAACCGCTGCCGGGCAGCGCCCGGGCGAACCGCGCCTCGTGTTCGAAGAACCTCAGCGACTCCGCGTCACCGGCGGCATCCGGGTGCAGCACGTCGATGTCGCAGAGCTGGTACACGCCGGTCTGCACGGCGAGCGCCCGCACATCCGCCAAGGCCTGTGCCCGCACCTGCTCGAGGGTGTCGGTGGGGGTCTTGATCACGAAGCGGTAAAGTTGCAGCGCGTCCAACAGAATCCCGGTGTTGGGCAGTTGCCGCGCCAACCGCGCCATCTCCGCGTAGTCCAGTTCGGAGTAGAACTTGATGGGTTCCAGCAGCACCCGCACCCCGGCCTCCCCGGCGGCGGCGTCGAGTGCGGCAGCCTGCTCGGCGAACAACTCCCGGTCCGCGTGCTTGCAGCCGGCGTTCAGGTAGTCCGCGCCCAGCTCGACGGCGGTCTCCAGCATCCACCGCCAATGCTCCGGCCGTGTCTTGGCCGTGAAGGTGGCGAACTCTAGGTCCACCACCGGCAGCCCGGTCTCCGCCAGCACCTGCTTGGTCTCGGCCATCTCCGGGGTGCCCGGCAGCAAGCGGAACGGCTCACCGGCCCGGCTGGTGGCAATCCGCAGTGAGACAAAGTCGTAGCCGGCTTCGGCCGCGGCCGCCGCGAACTGGGCCGGCAGCATCTCCGGCAGGGTCGAGTTCATCACCCCGAGGCGCGGGGGCACTACGGGTTCGGGGGCCATCGGCTACTCCAGCAGCAGCGCCGGTTCCTCCATGATGGCGGCGACGTCGGCCATGAACCGGGCGGACAGGTCGCCGTCCACCACGCGGTGGTCGAAGGAGCCGCCCAGGGTGGTGATCCAGCGCGGGATGACCTCCCCGGAGACCACCCACGGCTTCTGCTTGATGGTGCCGAAGGCGACGATGGCGACCTCGCCCTTGTTGATGATCGGGGTGCCGATGTCGATGCCGAGGGCGCCGATGTTGGTGATGGAAATCGTGCCGTCGGACATCTCGGCCGGCTGGGTCTTGCCGTCCCGGGCCCGGCGGGCTAGGTTGTTCAGCTCGATGGCCAGTTCCTTCAGGGACAGCTTGTGCGCGTTCTTGATGTTGGGCACCAGCAGCCCGCGCGGGGTGGCGGCGGCGATGCCGAGGTTCATGTAGCGCTTGACGAGGATCTCCTCGTCGGTCCAGGAGGCGTTGACGTGCGGGTTGCGTGCTGCCGCCCAGATCACGGCCTTTGCGAGGATCAGCAGCGGGGTGACCTTGACGCCCTCGAAGTCCTTGGATTCCTTCAGGCGCTGGACAAACTCCATGGTACGGGAGGCGTCCACGTCGACGAAGATGGACACGTGCGGGGCGCTGAACGCCGAATCGGCCACCGCCTTGGCGGTCGCCTTGCGGACGCCCTTGACCGGCACCCGTTCGATGCGCTGGTCTTGGCCGGCGGTCTCCGGCACCCAGAAGGTGGGGGCCGCCTCCAGGTTGCGGTCCCGCTCCAGCAGGTAGTTCTCCACATCCTCGCGGGTGACCTCGCCGCGGGCGCCGGTGCCGGTGACGTCGGCGATGTTGATGCCCAGCTCCTTGGCGATGCGGCGCACCGGCGGCTTGGCCATGACCTTGCCCCAGAGCGCGGCGACCCGGCCGGGCACAAAGTTGGCGCGGTCGTCGGTGGTGACTAGGGTGGGGTCCTGCAGCGGCAGGTGGGCGGTGGCCTGGGCCTTCTGCGCGCCGTCGCGTTTGGGGGACTTGGCGCCGGCGGCCGGGCGGTTTCGGCGCGCCCGGCGCTTCACGGCGTCGGCCTTGGGCCCCGAGCCGACGAGGGCCTGGCCCTGTTCGGCCTCCGCGGCCACGGCCTGCGCCTCCGCCTTGCCAGTGGCGGCGGCCACGTCGTCGCCGGGAACCGGCAGCTCGGTCTGGTTGTCCTCGGCAGCTCCGGTGGCGATGCGGATGATCGGCGCGCCGACCTCCACGGTCTCGCCCTCGGCGGCCAGCAACGCGTCCACGGTTCCGGCGTACGGGGAGGGTAGTTCCACGAGGGACTTGGCGGTCTCGATCTCCACCAGCACCTGGTTGAGCTTGACGGTGTCTCCGCGGGCGACTTTCCACGAGACGATCTCCGCCTCGGTCAGGCCTTCGCCCACGTCTGGAAGGTTAAAGGTTTGCACTGTTGCTTCTCACTCTTCCCGGCTTAGTAGCTGAAGACCCGGTCGAGGGCCTCGAGCATGCGGTCAATGTCCGGCAGGTATTGGTCTTCGATGGCGGCGGCCGGGTACGGCATGTGGAAGCCGCCCACCCGGACGATGGGGGCCTCCAGCGCCAAGAACAGTTCCTCGGTCAACCGGGCGGCGATCTCCCCGCCGATGCCGCCGAATGTCGGCGCCTCGTGCGCGACGATCATCCGGCCGGTCTTTTCCACCGAGTGGGCGAGGGTGACGAAGTCCACCGGGGAGACGCTGCGCAGGTCGATGACCTCCACCGATCGGTCCTCCTCCTCGGCCGCGAGCGCGGCGGCCAACGCCACCGGCACCAGCGGCCCGTAGCAGGCGATAGTCGCGTCGGTGCCTTCGCGCACCACTTGGGCGGCGTCGCGCGGCAGCTCCGGGGAGGACAGGTTGACCTGCCCCTTGAGCCAGTAGCGCCGCTTGGGTTCAAAGATGATGACCGGGTCCGCGCTCTGGATTGCCTGCCGGGTCAGCCAGTAGGCGTCGTGCGCGTTCGACGGGGTCAGGATGCGCAGCCCCGCGGTGTGCGCGAAGAGCGCCTCCGGAGACTCGGAGTGGTGTTCCACCGAGCCGATGCCGCCACCGTACGGGATGCGGATGGTCATCGGCACGTTCAGCTGACCGCCGCTGCGGGCGTGCATCTTGGCCAGCTGGGTGGTGATCTGGTTGAACGCTGGGAAGACGAACCCGTCGAACTGGATCTCCACCACCGGCCGGTAGCCGCGCAGCGCTAGCCCGATGCCGGTGCCGACGATGCCGGATTCGGCCAGCGGGGAGTCCACCACGCGCAGCGCCCCGAAGTCGGCCTTCAAGCCCTCGGTGATGCGATACACGCCGCCGAGCGAACCGATGTCCTCGCCCATCAGCACGACCTTCTCGTCCGCTTCCAGCTCGTGGCGCAGCGCCAGGTTGATCGCCTTGGCAATGGTGAGTTCTACTACGTCAGTCTTGGTGGTCATGTTCTGCCCTAGGCCTGCCCCTCGGTGTCATCGGCGGCGTCCTCGAAGGAGGCCTGATAGTCCTGGTGCCAGCGTTTCTCCTGCTCGATCAGCGCGTGCGGTTCCGCGTACACGTGGTCGAAGTAGTCGTCCATGGGCACCGATTCGGCGCTCAGCGCGGCCTCGCGCAACGCCATGGCGGCCTGTTCGGCCTCGGCCTCCAGCGCGGCGACATCCTCGTCGGTCAGCAGACCCTCGGCCCGCAGGTACTTCTCGAAGCGCAGGATCGGGCACTTGCTGGACCAGTCGACTTCCTCGTCCTTGGTGCGGTACTTGGTCGGGTCATCGGCGGTGGTGTGAGCGCCCATCCGGTAGGTGTAGGACTCCAGCAGCACCGGCCCGTTGCCGGTGCGGGCCTGTTCGGCGGCGTAGCGGCCCACGGCGTAGGCCGCCAGCACGTCGTTGCCGTCAAAGCGGATGCCCTCGAAGCCGTAGCCCTTGGCGCGCAGCGCGAACGGGAAGCGGGACTGGGTGTCCGCCGGCACCGAGATGGCCCACTGGTTGTTCTGCAGGAAGAAGATGATGGGCAGCTGGTAGGAGGAGGCGAACACCATGGATTCGTGGACGTCTCCCTCGGAGGATGCGCCGTCGCCGAAGCAGGCCACCGAGATGGTGCCCTCCGCCGCCAGCTTCTCCGCGTCCCACCCCTGCTGGTCCCGGGCGATTCCCATAGCGTAGCCGGTGGCGTGCAGCGATTGCGCCGCCAGCACCAGGGTGTAGATGTGGAAGTTGTGCTCGGTGGAGTCCCAGCCGCCGTGGGCGACGCCGCGGAACAGGTGCATCAGCTTGCCCATGTCCACCCCGCGGGCGTGCGCCATGGTGTGCTCCCGGTAGGTGGGGAAGATGTAGTCGCGGTCGGCCAGCGCCGCCACGAAGCCGGCCTGCCCAGCCTCCTGGCCCTGCCCCGGCGCCCACAGCACCAGCTGGCCCTGCCGCTGCAGCGAGGTGGCCTCTTGGTCCAGCCGGCGCGGGATCACCATGTTGCGGTACAGCCGCAACTTGGCGGCGTCGTCGAGCTCCGCCAGGTAGGGTGCGAAGCGGTCGTCCGCCGTGAAGCTGCCGTCCTCGGCGAGCAGCTGCACGAGCGGCACGGTCTGCTCGAGCGGCTCGGTGGCCACGGCGTTCGGTACTGCCGTGTTTTTGGGCACAGGACTTGCGGGCACTCAGGCTCCTTTTGCTGGCGGGCGGATTTAACCTTCTCTTCAGCGTATCGGTCTTGGCCGCACAAACGCGGAACATTATGGTTTCAGGTTTGTTCCGCCGATTTTGTTACTTCCTTACAAAACCGGGGCGCCCGGCTGGTGGCCAGCGGTTTAACCGAGGAAGTCCCGGTTGTCCGCGCAGAGCTGCAGGAAGCGGTCGTTCGCCTCGACCTCGCCGATGGACACGCGCAGCCCCTCGTCGCCGAAGGCGCGCAGCGACAGGGCGACCTCGTTTGCCTTGGCCGCGAACTCTTGGGTTCGATCACCCATCGGCAGCCAGACGAAGTTAGCGTGCGACTCCGGGATGGGCCAGCCCAGCTCCCGCAGGGCGGCCTGCACCCGCTGGCGTTCGGCGACGACCTGGCTGACCCGCTCCATGACCTCCTCGATGGCGTCCAGCGAGGCGATGGCCGCGTTGGAGGCGACGGTGGAGACCGCGAACGGGGTCTGGATGACGCGCAGGTGCTGGGTCAGCTCCGGGTTGGACAGGCTGTAGCCGACGCGCAGGTTGGCCAGCGCGTGCGCCTTGGAGAAGGTACGCAGCGCGACGACGTTGGGGTACTTCTGGTACATCGCGACGCCGTCGACGGCGTCCTCGGCACGCACGAATTCTAGGTAGGCCTCGTCGATCACCACGAGCACGTGGCTGGGCACCTTGGTCATGAAGTCCTCGACCTCGGCGGTGGTCAGCACCGGACCGGTCGGGTTGTTCGGGGTGCACAGGATGATGACCCGGGTCCGCTCGGTGATGGCGGCGGCCATGGCGTCCAGATCGTGCCGGAGGTCGGCGGTCAACGGGACCTGCACGTCCTGCGCCCCGGCGGTGCGCACCACGATGGGGTAGGCCTCGAAAGAGCGCCAGGCGTAGATGACTTCATCCTTGGCGCCGTCGTCGTTGGCCCCGGCGAAGGTGTTGATGAGCTGGGTGAGCGCGCCGAGGGAGCCGGCGCCGGTGACGATGTCATCGGCCGGCACGCCCAGGTGGGTGGCGAGGCGTTCGCGCAGCGCGGTGGCCATCGGGTCCGGGTAGCGGCAGTAGTCGGTGAACTCGGCCAGCACCTTATGCACCGCGGGCACCGGGCCGAACGGGTTCTCGTTGGAGGAGAGCTTGTACGGGGTGAGCCCCTCAACCGGTGCGGCCACCTTGCCGGCGGCGTACTTCGGCAATTGGCCTAGGACCGGGCGCGGGTAGACCCCGCGAGGCTGCTGCGCTGGCTGATCGCTCATGAAAACTGTCTCCTTGGTTGCTGGCGGCCGACAGCGCAGGGGCGCCGAGGCTTGGCGCCAGACGGCGTTGTCTGCGGTGTTTCACTGCGCGCTGTGCGGCGTTGTCTTCCGGTTGCCTCCAAGCCTATGTCGTAGATCACGCTTTTTCTTAGAGCCGGGGTGGAAATTCCTGATTTTTCCGTCCGATCCGGGCTTCGGGGAGACACTTTGTGAGATTATTGAGCCATGTTCCGGATCATTGTCCAAGTCGTAATTAACGCGTTGGCGCTCGGCGCGGCCGTGCTGATCCTCAACGGGGTGAGGATCTCCGCCTCCGCCGGCATGGTGGCTGCCGTCGGCGGGGAGCGGACGTTGGCGGATCTGTTGGCGCTGCTGCTGGTCGGGGTGATCTTTGGCGTGGTGAACGCGCTGGTGCGGCCGATCGTGAAGTTCCTGTCGCTGCCGTTGACCTGTCTCACGCTGGGGCTGTTCACGCTGGTGATCAACACGCTGATGGTGTTGTTGACCGCGTGGTTGTCCGAGTTTTCCCCTGCCGTGCTCAGCGTGGAGAACTTCTGGTGGGGGCTGGGCGCCAGCATCATCATCTCGCTGGTTTCCGCGCTCTTGGCCTTCTTTTCCCGGACCGCGATGGCGCCGGCCGGGCGCTAGGGCCGCGCTGGCGGCGGTACGTGGCGCAGCGTGACCTTGCGGGTCTCCACCGTGACCGGTCCGCCGGGGCCAAGCGCCGCGCCTTGACTGTGCCCGATACTCTTGTCCCCCAGCGCCACCGCCAACGCCGCCCGGTGCTGGCGAAGCGCAGCCGGGTCAGCGGCCTCGAGCGCGCCGATCCGGTCCCGGTAGTTGGCGAAGTTGTGTCCCCTGCCGAACAGTGCCCCGTCCTCGGCCTTGGTCCCGTAACCGGTCAGTTCCACCGTGATGCGGTTGATCGAGTGCGGGTTGGCCTTGCCGTCGAAGCCGGGGACCGGGTCATCGCGGTGCTCTAGGTGCAGGGTCTTGGTCTCGCTGGGCAGCTTGGCGGCCTGCTGCGCGACCGGCGACCCGGCCGTGACGACCATGCCCAGCCGGTATTTCTTGCTGAAGCGTTGGTCGGTGGCCACGTTGACCGCATGCACCCCGCCTTGACTGAAGCCGACGAGGGTGACGGCGCTGCCGGGCGGCACGCCGGCTTCCTCCAGCGCATCCAGCACACCGGCGGTGACGTGCTGGCTGCCTAGCGTGGTGGCCTCCGCCAAACCGTTGATCCCAAACGGCGAGGTCCCACCTGCCGCCTGGTTGGCGGCCGCGCCCTCGGTGCCCGGCAACCCGACGATGACGTGGCTGCTGCCGTCGGCTGCGGTGCTGGTGGTGACGGTAATGGTTCCGGCGTCCTCGCCGTCGTTACTGGGCACGAGGCCGAGCAGCCCCGCCACGTCTGGGCTGATCTGATGCTGCTGCGCCGGACCCAGCCGGCTGACGGCGACCGGTTGGATGTTGAGCTTGAGGGCGGGGCCGACGATCTTGGTGATGCTCGGGTAGAGCCGTTCGGCCAGCGAGGTGTCGAACATGCCGCCGTAGCGATGTTGCCGCAGCGTCGCCAGCGCCATGCCGCCGGCCCGGGCCAGTCCGCCGAGGGCCAACCCGCCGGCGGGGCCGAGTGCGGCCGAACCGATTGCGAACGCCAGCGGGCTGCTCAGGTAAAGCAGGTCGCCGAGGTAGGCCGGCGCGTTCTCGATGACCGCCTCGACGTCCGCGCCGGTGGGCCGGCCGCCGCTGATCAGTGCGGTGCCGGCCCGCAGCAGCGCCGGGTACTTGTTGATTTCGTTGAAGCGCCGGGCGATCTCGAGTTCGACGGTGGCGTAGGCCTGCCGGGCGCGGGCCAGGCCGGTGGCCAGCAGCGCGGCCTGTCCCTGGACCTTGCTGGCCGTCAATTGCAGCTTGGCGACCCGGTTGGTGCAGCTGATCATGGCCGCGCCCCACCACGGGACCAGCAGCGGGATGCGCGGCGGGGCGGCGGTAATGTTGGTCAGCTGGGCCAGCAGCAGGTGCCGCTGATAGCCGGTGAGCGATTGGCTTGCAGCGCGTAACGCCGTGGCCGCCGTCGTCATCTCCTCGAGGACCGCGACGATGGAGTCAGCCCCGCCGCTGATGCGGCCGCCAGCGAGCGCCTCGACCAGCTCAGCCATGCAGCATCACCGGTCCTAGGGTGTGCGGCGCCAGCTGTTGCGCCTGTTGGCCCAGCTTCGCGACCCCTTCGGTGACGACCGCGACGACGGTGTGCCCGGTCAGCTGCGCCGCGGTGGTGGCCACCACGATGGGGTCCAAGGTGGTGAGCTTGCGGGCCACGGTCTCCATCTTCACGATGTGTTGTTCGACGAGGGCCAATTCCGCCGCGTGCTGCTTGGCTAGGGCAGCGACGTCGTCCTGGTGCAGCTTGAGGCTGGCCCGGAACATGGTGGCGGCCGGTGATTGCCAGCGCAGCTTGGCTGCCGTCGCGCCGACCTTTGCGGCCGCGGTGAGCGCCGGCTTGGCCTCAAGCAGGTGTTTGCGCAGCGTGTACAGCGGTCGCAGCGCGGTGGCGATGTCAGCTTGGAACTCGGCGAGCACGGCCGCGGCGGTGGCCTTCACGAGCAGTTGTTGGGCGTCGATGACGAGCAGGCTGCCGGTGAGAATGCCTCGCACTTCGCTTTGCAACATGTCGCTCGTTCCTTCCGCTCGGGTGCGCTGTGCTGCTGCCTTCGATGGTGCGGGGCGTACCGACAGCCGGTGGCGATCGCCGCGCGGGTGTGGGTGGGGTCCCGCCGGCGGGGCCGGTTGTGGAGAGGTCGGTTCGACGGCGCTGGCTGCCGAACCGCGTCATCGGCGGGGCCGAAGCGGCGGCCGGTGCGCAAAAGTGGGAGAATGGGAGCGAATCTCTTGCTAACCCCTGCCTTGGAGGAGCCTTCCACCGTGACTTCTGACCGTATTGCCGATGGCCGCACCCGTCTTGCTCACACCGACATCGCCCTAGGGCCGCTCGATGGCCGCTACCGCGCCGCCGCGGCTCCACTGGTGGACTACCTTTCCGAGGCCGCGCTGAACCGGGACCGGATCCACGTGGAGGTGGAGTGGTTCATTCACCTGTGCGAGCGCTCGGTGCTGCCGGGGCTGGCCCCGCTAACCGCGGAGCAGAAGGACGGGCTGCGCCGGATCGTGCTGGACTTCGACGCCGACTCCGCCGCAGAGCTGGCCGAGATCGAGGCCGTGACGGTCCACGACGTGAAGGCCGTGGAATACTACATCGGCCGCCGGCTGGAGGGGCTCGGGTTGGCCGAGCTGACCCCGCTGGTGCACTTTGCCTGCACCTCCGAGGACATCAACAACCTCTCCTACGCCCTCGGGGTGAAGGACGCCACCGAGCAGGTGTGGTTGCCCGCGGCGAAGGCCGTGGTCGCCAAGATCAAGGAGCTCGCCGCCGAGCACGCCGAGACCCCGATGCTCTCCCGCACCCACGGCCAGCCGGCAACCCCGACGACGCTAGGCCGCGAGATGGCGGTGTTCGCGTTCCGGCTGGGCCGGCAGATCAACCGCATCGAGAATCAGCAGTACCTAGGCAAGATCAACGGCGCGACCGGTACCTACGCCGCGCACGTGGCCGCCGCCCCGGCGGTCGACTGGCAGGAGATCTCCCGGACCTTCGTGACCGGGTTGGGTCTGACCTGGAACCCGTTGACCACGCAGATTGAGAACCACGACTGGCAGGCGGAACTGTACGCCGACATCGCGCGCTTCAACCAGATCCTGCACTCGTTCGCGGTGGACATCTGGTCCTACATCTCCATCGGCTACTTCAAGCAGATCCCGGTGGCGGGGGCGACCGGTTCCTCCACCATGCCGCACAAGGTGAACCCGATCCGGTTCGAGAACGCCGAGGCGAACCTCGAGATCTCCAACGGGCTGCTGAACACGCTGGGCGCCACCTTGGTGCAGTCCCGCTGGCAGCGCGATCTGACCGACTCCTCCTCGCAGCGCAACATCGGGGTGGCTTACGGTCACTCGGTGTTGGCGCTGTCCAACGTGCTCAAGGGGCTGGGCCAGCTGGCGGTGGACACCGACCGGTTGGCCGAGGACCTAGACCTGAACTGGGAGGTGCTGGGCGAGGCCATCCAGACCGTGATGCGCGCCGAGGGCCTCGGCGGGGCACCGGGGATGGAGAACCCGTACGAGCGGTTGAAGGACCTGACCCGCGGACAGCGCGTGGACGCGGCCCGGATGCAGGAGTTCGTCTCCTCCCTCGGGCTGCCGGCCGACGCCGAGGCCCGCCTGTTGAAGCTGACCCCGGCCCTGTACACCGGGGTGGCATCCCAGCTGGCCAAGGAGTTTTCCGCATGAGCGAGCGCAGGGTCTACCGACCGCAGGATTTCACCCCGCCGGAGTTCTTCAACGTGCTGAAGGCGGCGGTGATCCCGCGGCCGATCGCCTGGGTGGTGTCGCGGTCCGCCGAGGGGGTGCTGAACTTAGCCCCGCATTCCTTCTTTAACCTCGTCTCCCCGAAGCCGGCCGTGCTGGCGTTCTCCTCCGTCGGGTTGAAGGACACCCTGCGGAACATCAAGGAGACCAAGGAGTTCGTGGTGCACATCCCGACCGAGGCCGACTTCCACACCTGCAACGACTCCTCCGCGAACTACCCGCCGGAGGAATCCGAGATCGACGCCCTAGGCCTAGCCACAGCGCCGTCGACGGTCATCGGAGTGCCGCGGTTGGCCGAGAGCCCGGTCTCCATCGAGTGCCGCCTGCACGAGGTAGTCGACGTCGGCGCCGGCCAACTGGTGCTGGGCGAGGTGGTCCACATCGAGATCGACAACGCGGTGCTACGCGAGGACGAGCGCGGCCGCACTCTGCCGGATGCGAAACAGCTCGCCCCGATCACCCGGATGGGTCGGGACGAGTGGGGCACACTGGGCGAAGTCTGGCGCGCGCCGGATCTGCGCGAGTCCCGCTAACGACTCCCGGTTCCGCCCGGACCGACTGGCACCCCGTGCTGACGTCTGGTGAACGCGCGGTAAATACTGCCCGGAAGCCGGTGCTTTGTGCGGGCCATCACGGCGGGGCTGACGCCGGCTCGATAGGCTGGAGATGAAGACCATCATCGACGGAAAAGAGGTCACCATGTCCGAAGAACAGGTTATCCAGATGCCACCGCTGCTGGAGTGGGAAGAGGTCATCAACCCGGGCCGCTTCAAGGGCAAGACCGTCGTCGTCACCGGCGCCGGATCCGGCATCGGCCGCGCTGCCGCATCCCGGATTGTGCGTGAAGGCGGCACCGTCGTCGGCGTCGACCTGAACCCGGAAGGCCTTGAGGAGCTGGCCGGTGTGCTGGCCAATGACGCGACCGAGGGCGTCGGCGAGTTCATCGCGGTGACCGCGGATGTGACCAGCAACGAGGACATTGCGCGGGTCTACGAGGCCGTGGGCGAGCGCAAGCTGGACGGGCTGGTCAACAACGCCGGCATCATGGACGGTTTCATTCCGCTGCATGAGCTTCAGGACGACTGGTACGAAAAGATCATGGCCGTCAACGTTGGCTCCGTGGTCAAGATGACCCGGCCGGCGCTGAAGAAGATGATGGGGCAGAACGACGGCGCGGTCGTGAACGTGGCTTCGCTGGCCGGGATTTCCGGGGGCGCGGCCGGCACCGCGTACACCACCTCCAAACACGCGATGATCGGGCTGACCCGCAACGCAGCGCTGCTGTACCGCAAACACAACATCCGCGTGAACGCGGTGGCCCCGGGCGGCACCATCACCAACGTCGATGGCCAGTTCCGGTCCGCGTACACCGGGGAGACCTTGGGCCCGATCATGCAGGGCGCGGGCACCCGGATGGCTTCCGCCGAGCTGGTCGCCGCGAACATCATCTACCTGCTGCTGGATGAGGCGAAGAACATCACCGGCGTGACGCTGGCCACCGCCGACGGTTGGAACGCCATCTAAGCCAGCGCCTGCCGAGCAATCCTGTTGACGGCCGGGACGCGGACCCTGTGGTTCGATGTCCCGGCCGTTGCCTTTAACCTGTCCCGCAGTTGACCCCTGTTACCGCGGTGGCGGGCTTGGCTAGGGTGGAAGGACAAGGTTTGTCTGCGAAAGGGACCCATGGAACACAGTGACGCTTCCGTCGATCTGAGCGTGGCCGAGCCGCGCCCGCCGTTTCCACCGTTCACTGAGGAGACCGCACGCAAGAAGGTCCAAGCGGCCGAGGACGCTTGGAACACCAAGGACCCGCACCGGGTGGCGCTGGCGTACACCCCGGATTCACGCTGGCGGAACCGGGAGGAGTTCTTTGCCGGGCGGGAGGCCATCGTCGAGTTCCTGACCCGCAAATGGGAGAAGGAGAACGGGTACGTGCTGCGCAAATCCCTGTGGTCCTACTCCGAAAACCGGATCGGGGTGCGCTTCCAGTACGAGTGGTATGACGAGACCGGCCAGTGGTGGCGCAGCTACGGCAACGAGCTGTGGGAGTTCACCGACGAGGGCCTGATGGCCCGCCGGGAGGCGTCCATCAACGACGTGCAGATCGCTGAGTCGGAGCGCCGTTTCACCGGGCCACGCACCGCGGCCGAGGTGGGCAAGGACATCCCGCTGCAGTAAACCTTTGGTACCAACTTCAGGGGCTTGCTCATGAAAACCCGCTCGTCCGCCTACCTTTTCACGACCCTCGCGGTGGCGACCGGGCTGCTGTTGACCGGTTGTCAGCAGGACCCGGCGAAACCCGGCGGCGAACCCACGCCGGACCAATCAACGGCGGGCCAAGCCGACCGGACGGCCCCGGTGGATGTGGCCACAGGATTGACGGCACCCTGGTCGATCGCGTTTGTCACCCGCGAGGGTCAGGACCCGGTGCCCTTGGTCAGCGAGCGCAATAGCGCCAAGATCCTGCAGCTGGCCGAAGACGGCTCCACCGCCGAGGTCGCCACCATCGCAGGGGTGCGCACCGGTGGCGAGGGCGGGCTGCTGGGTTTGGCCGTCAACCCGGAAGATGAGGGGAGCCTGTACGTGTACTCCACCGGGGATGACGGCAACCGGGTTCAGCGTTACCCGCTGACCGGCGACGACACGCAGCTGGGTCTGGGCGAACCGACCACCATCATCGAGCAGATCCCAGCGGCTTCGATCCACAACGGCGGGCGCATCGCTTTCGGTCCCGACGGCAAACTGTATGTGGCCACCGGGGACGCCGCCAACGGTGCGCTGGCCCAGGACGCGGGCTCCCTAGCCGGAAAGATCCTGCGCCTGAACCCAGACGGCACGATTCCTGCCGACAACCCCGATCCCGACTCCCCGGTCTACTCGCTGGGACACCGCAACATCCAGGGGCTGGCGTGGGACGAGGACGGCAAACTCTTCGCCTCCGAGTTCGGGGCGAGCGACTGGGACGAGCTGAACCTCATCGAGCCGGGCAAGAACTACGGCTGGCCGCAGGTTGAGGGCATGCCGTCCGATCACGACGGGGACAGCACCGCCCCGCTGCAGGTGTGGAAACCGGCCGAGGCCAGCCCCAGCGGCGTCGCCATCGTGGGCGGGCATATCTACATCGCGAATCTGCGCGGCCAGTCGCTGCGCGCGGTGCCGGTGGCCGATCCCACCGAATCCTCCATGGCGTTAAGCGAGTACGGCAGGATCCGGGACGTGGTGGTCAGCCCCGAGAACAAGCTGTGGGTGCTGACGAACAACACCGATGGCCGTGGCGAGCCGAGCGACGGCGATGACCGGATCCTAGAGCTGGATCCGGCCGCCCCGAGCGACTAGCCGGCTCAGCACGAACTCCCGATGAGGGGTTCCGTCGCAGCCCCGATTCCTGCAGACTGGAATGACGTTGCCGAAAGGAGACCGTGATGCCGCAGAAGGCTTGGTCGAAGAAGGACGAACGGCAGTACGAACACGTGAAGGACAGCGAAAAGGAGCGCGGCCGCAGCGAGGAACGCGCGGAGGAGATCGCCGCCCGCACCGTGAACAAGCAGCGCAGCAAGGAAGGCCGGACCAAAGAAGACAAGAAGTCAGACAGCAAGAAGTCCGACGACTAGAAACGGCTGTACAGAACGCCCACATTTGTCTGGGGGGTCTGAGGTTGTTGTGGCACACCGAACGCCGGTGACCCGCCCCGTGATCTTGGGGACGGTCACCGGCCTCGCTCGTTTATGCTCGCAGTCGTGACGACCGCTGATTCGGACTACTTCTTCCCGAAGAGGAACACGTCGTCGTTGCCGATCAGGTCCGGCACGGTCCAGCCGTCCAGATCGTATTCGCTCATGCACTGCTCCACCATGCCGTGCATGACATCGGTGTGGCCCTGGCCCTGGGCGCCGGGGAGCAGCTCGGACTTCACGTTCTCGTGGTTGCCGGAGTAGTTGCGCTCGTAGAGCTCGTGGCGGCCGCCGAACTCGGAGCC
>CAYZBX010000002.1:5214-42941 GCA_964476735.1 uncultured Micrococcaceae bacterium | reverse complement strand
AGGCGAAACGCCTACTTCCCAGCCCACACTAGGGAACCCGAGACAATCCAAGATTTTCGGAAAAACCCGCTCTGACCAGGGGTTTTCCAAGGTGTTGCAGGTCACGCCCGGTTTTCTTGCGCGCGCAACAGGTGATCCGGGAGCCGGCCGCCGGGCGCCGCCGCGCGGATCTCCAAGAGTTCGCGGGCGTGCGCGGCAAGAGTCTTGTCCTCCTCGGAGACCGGCTGCCAGGGCCGGATCGGCACCGCGGTGCCCGTCTCGTCCCGGGCCACCATCACGGTCAACGAGTACGTGGTCAACTCCAGCTCATCAGCCTTCGGGTCGCCGGAACGGACGTGCACCGCAACGTGCATGCCCTTGGTGCCGGTGTAGACCAGCCGCGCCTCAACCTCCACTAGGTCGCCGATGTGCAGTGGCCGGTAGAACTGCACACCGCCGGAGAACACCGCCACCGTGGGCTTGCCGCACCAGCGGGAGGAACAGACGTAGGCGGCCTCGTCGATCCAGCGCATCACGATGCCGCCGTGCACCTTTCCGCCCCAGTTCACGTCGGTGGGGGCGGCTAGGAAGCGCAGCTTGATGCGCTCGGCGGTCCCGGCGTCGGTGAATTCCACCTTGTCGCCTGAGGCCTGGATCTGGTTGCGCACCTCCATCCGGGAGATGGCGTAGGTTCGCTCCTGCTCGTCCTCGGCGGTGACCGGGGTCAATTGGGCGACGGGGGCGGGCTTGCCGTTCTCGTCGACGGACACGAACACCACCAGACAGGAGGACCGCATGTGTACCTGACCGGATTTCGGGTCACCTGAGGAGACCACCGTCTTGATGTGCATGCTGGTGCGCCCGGTGTAGACCAGCTGGGCGCGCACTTCCACCATGTCACCGACCGTCACGGGGTCCTCGAAGTGGATGTTGCCCACGTAGGCGGTCACGCAGTAGGTCTTGGCCCAGCCGACGGCGGCGGCGTAGGCGGCTTTGTCCACCCATTCCAGCACTGTGCCGGCGTCCACGGAGCCGGAGAACCCCATGTCCGTGGGTGCAGCCAAGAACCGGAGGGTGACCTCGCTGTTGGCGGGGGTGTTCGCGGCTGCGGTCATCTGGTGAACCTTTCCTTCTGCGCCGCCAGCGCATCCTAGCCCGGCAGCGGCACCGACCAGCGCTCGCCCGGGGCAAGCTCCTTGGTTATGCCTTCCATCTTAACCGTGATGGGCCGCGCGGAACCGGGCAGCAGCTGCAGGCTGACCTGCTCGTGGTTAATCCGCACCGTGATCGGCTGATCGCGGTAGCGCAACTGGAAGTACACCCCGGGCAGCTCCTTGGGCAGCTGCGGGTGCAACCAGAGCGCATCCGAGCGGGTCTCCACGCCGCCGTAACAGCGGATCATCATGTCCACGGTGCCGGCCATTGCGCCTAGGTGCACGCCCTCGCGGGTGGTCCCGCCCTGGGTGTCGGACAGGTCCGCCTCCAATGCCTCCTTGAACAGCTCCCAGGACGCCTCGCGGTCGACGCGGGCGGCCACCCAACCGTGCACCAGCCGGGAGAGCGTGGAACCGTGCGAGGTCCGAGCTAGGTAGTAGTCCACGGTGGTCATGAACTGCTCCCGAGTCACGGTGTATACCATGTTCCCGAGGAACTGCAGCAGCTCCTCCCGGGAAAACAGGGAAAACAGCATCAGCACGTCGGCCTGCTTGGCGAGCTTGTACCGGTTGGTGGCGTCCCCCTCGGACTGCAGGATCAGATCCAGCCGGCCGATGTTGCCGTACACCTGCCGGTAGTGCTCCCAATCCAGCTCCAGCAGGTCCTCGTAACCGTCAAATTGGGCGATGATCTTGCAATGTTCGGACTGCTGACCATCGGGGCAGACGTTCATGAACGGCACCTTCAGCCGGTGGGAGATGCTCTCCCAGAGCGCGGTTTCCTCGTCGAAGATGTCCAGCCATTGGGCGATGGGGTCGTCCAGCCCGTCCAGCCGCTCGAGCACCTCAAGGGTCTTCTGCAGCACCCAGGAGCACAGCACGTTGGTGTAGGCGTTGTTCCGCAACCCGGAGCCGGGGGTGTCCGGGTAGCCGTCGTGGTACTCGTCCGGCCCCATCACCCCGTGGATCTCGTAGCGGCCGGACTCGGGGTGCCACTGGCACAGCGAGACGAAGAAGCGGCAGATCTCCACCAGCATCTCCGCCCCGTAGTCGGCCATGAAGGTGACGTCGTCGGTCGCCTCAAAGTAGCGCAGCACCGAGTACGCGATCGCCAGCGAGACGTGCCGCTGCCGGTGCGAGTTGTCCGGCATCCACTGCTGGTTGATCGGGTTGAACAGCTCCGTCGGGGTCTCTTCCCGCCCGGAGGATCCGGACTGCCACGGGAACATGGCGCCCCGGTAGCCGTTGCGCAGCGCGGCGTTCCGAGCGGCGGCCAGCCGCCGGTAGCGGTACTTGAGTAGGTCGCGGGTGTATTCCGGCCGGCGCAGCGTCAGCATCGGGTAGATGTACATCTCGTCCCAGAATAGGTGGCCGCGGTAGCCCTCCCCGTGCAGCCCGCGGGCTGGGACCCCGACGTCAAGGCCGCTTTCGGCGGCGAACACGGTCTGCAGCACGTGGAAGGTGTGCAGGTTCAGCGCCAGCTGCTCACGGCTGTGCACGCGCCGGTCCCGGGTCATCACCACGGCGAACCGGCTCCACAGCACCGTCCACATTTCCTCGTGGTAGGTCAGCAGGTTGCGGAAGTTGTTGGCCCGCAGCACCCGGCCGCCGGCGTCGTCGGTCGGGTTGTGGATGGCGTTGTCCATGCTGGTGGCCACCGCCACGGTCTTCTCCAGCACCACCGGAACGCCCTCGTCGAGGGTGATTTCGAAGTGCTGCCCGGCGGTCATCGGGTCCCCGGCGATGGGGGTGCGGACCGGTTCCGGCGCGTTGCCCGGCTCCATGAACCGGGTCCGGGTCGCCACCGCCACCCGGATCTTGGAGGTCTTGGTGATGGTTTCCAGCAGCACCGATTCGCCGTCCAGCTCCACGGTCTGCACCGGGTCCAGGTGCTCGCCGGCCAGCGAACGGTCGGCGGAGACGTTCCGGTTGGACACGTGCCCGTTGATCTTGCTGGTCACGGTGGCGGTGCCGCTCCAGTTCAGCGCGGTGACGCTGTACTCCAAGCCTGCCAAGTGCTGCCCGGCCAGGCACTGGATCTGCCGGGTCTCCACCCGGGTGCGCCTGCCGTGCTCGTCCTGAAACTCCATCCGGCGCGTCAGCAGACCGCGGCGCATGTCCAGGTCCTGCTGGTATTCCAGCAGCGGCACCTGATCGGGTAGCAGCGGGGCGCCGCCGGAGGGGGTCACCGTCAGGTAGGTCCAGTCCGGCAGGTTGACCATGTGTTCGACCTCGACGTCGCGGCCCTCCACGGCGGAGGTGAGCCGGTTGAACAGTCCGCCCACGTAGGTGCCCGGGTAGTTCACCAGGTTCGCGGTGGTCCCCGGGATGGATCCCCGGGTACCCCAGTAGCCGTTGGCCAGCGTGCACAGCGCCTCGCGGGTGCCCTCGGTGGCCGGGTCGTAGCCGTCGTAGCGCAGCACCCAGGCCGGGTCGAACGGGCGGGTGGTCCGGTTCACCAGGTCCAGCTCGCCGACGTCGTTGACGATCAGGTCCGCCCCGGCGTCCTTGAGCAGCTGCGCGGAGTCGCCCTCGCGGTCCAGCCCGATCACCCAGCCGTAGCCGCCGTCGTGACCGGCCTGCACGCCGGAGGCAGCGTCCTCGATGACCACCGAATCGGCCGGGTCGATGCCCAGCTGCCGGGAGGCCTCCAAGAACATGGCCGGGTCCGGCTTGCCGGCCAGGTGCAGCTGCAGCGCGGTGGTGCCGTCGACGACGACGTCGAATAGATCCAGCACACCGCCGGCGGCCAACACCTGGTGGCCGTTGCGGGAGGAGGTGACCAGCGCCAGCGGCACGTATTCGGCGCGCAGCTCCCGGATCAGCTCGATGGTGGAGTCGATCAGCTCCACGCCCTGCACGGACAGCGCCTGCTCGAAGTACATCTGCTTCTGGGCGGCCAGCCCGTGCACTGTCATCGCCCCGAGGGCGTCCGCGTCGCTGCCCTCGGGCAGGACGATGCCGCGGGAGGCGAAGAAGTTGCGGACCCCGGCCTCGCGCGGGCGGCCGTCCACGTGCTGCAGGTAGTCCAGCTTGGCGTCGAAGGGCGGCTGCTCCGGAGCCAGCTCCGCCAGCGCGTGATCAAAGAGTTGTTTCCACGCCTCGGCATGCACCGTGGCGGTGTCCGTGACGACCCCGTCCATGTCGAACAGGACGGCCCGGAAGTGGCGCAGTGTTCGGTTCTTGTTTTGGGCTGATCTGAAAGGAAAGTCCAATGGATGCACACGACTATCCTAGGCATACAGCCCGGCGGCATACACTTGGAACTATGCTTTCGCAGATTCTCAAGGCGCAGCTGAAGCCCTACGGCAGGTACATTTGGCTGCTGGTGTTGCTGCAACTCGGTTCCATCTTCCTACAGTTGCTCATCCCCGCGCTGAACGCGCAGATCATCGACGACGGGATCGCCAAGGGGGACATTGGGCTGATCTGGCGACTGGGCGGCATCATGCTCGCGATGGCGGTGGTGCAGGCGGCCGCCGCCATCACCGCCATCTACTTCGGCGCCAAGACCGCCATGAGCGTGGGCCGGGACCTGCGCCGCCGGGTCTACACCCGGGTCAGCGGGTTCTCCAACCAGCAGGTGAAGAACTATGGCGCCCCGACGCTGATCACCCGCGGCACCAACGACGTGCAGCAGATCCAGATGACGGTGCTGATGCTGCTGAACTTCATGGTGACCGTCCCGTTGATGGCGGCCGGAGGCATCATCATGGCCATCCAACAGGACGTGGGGCTGTCTTGGCTGGTCTGGGTCTCGGTGCCGGCGCTGCTGATCATCGTGTCCATCATGATGACCCGGCTGATCCCCAAGTTCACCGTCATGCAGAAGAACCTGGACGGGATCAACCAGGTGCTGCGCGAGCAGCTGGTCGGCATCCGCGTGGTGCGCGCCTTCGCCCGCGAGGGGCACGAGGAGGCCCGCTTTGCGGAGGCCAACAAGAAGATCACCGACATCTCCGTCGCCATCGGCCGCATCTTCATCCTGCTCGGCCCGGTCATCACGCTGATCCTGCACATGGCCACCGCCGCCGTCCTCTACTTCGGCGCCTTCCGGGTGGAGTCCGGCACCATCGAGGTCGGCGCGCTCACCGCCTTCCTGCAGTACCTGCTGCTGATCCTGATGGCCGTCATGATGGGCACCTTCATGATGATGATGCTGCCCCGCGCGTTGGTCTGCGCGGACCGGATCGGCGAGCTTCTCAACGAGCCGGTGGAACGCGCCGCGACCGAGGGTGGGCAGACCGACGCAGGCCGTGCGGACACCGACGACGACGCCGACGACGGGGCGCAGGCGGCCGGACTGGACCTGGTCTGCCGGAACCTGACCTTCAGCTACCCCGGCGCGGAGACCCCCGTGTTGGCGGATGTCAGCTTCACCGCCCCGGCCGGCCAAACCACCGCGATCATCGGCGGCACCGGGTCCGGCAAGACCACGTTGTTGGACGTGCTCTCCGGGCTGGCGGAGCCCTCCGCCGGGCAGATCCACTACGGCACGCTGGAGCGCGCCGGGGTCAACCCGCACGGCACCGAGCTGGTGGACCGCATCAACGTGGTGCCGCAGAAGCCGTACCTGTTCTCCGGCACCGTGGCTTCTAACCTGCGCTTCGCCCAACCGGACGCACCGGAGTCCCGGCTCTGGGAGGTGTTGGACATCGCCCAGGCGGCGGAGTTCGTGCGCTCGCGAGCCACCGCGGACCCGGACGCCATCGAGGTGCAGGTCACCGGGCCGGCCGGCCACGGCGGCGGGGAGGCGTTTGCCGCCGAACTCTCCGCGGAGGAGGCCGCGCGGCTGCCGCAGGTGCACGGACTAGAGTCCACCATCGCCCAGGGCGGCACCGACGTCTCCGGCGGGCAGCGCCAGCGCCTGTGCATCGCCCGCGCGCTGGTCAAGCGCAAACCCATCTACTTCTTTGACGACTGCTTCTCCGCGCTCGACGTCGCCACCGAGGCCCGGCTGCGCGCGGCGCTGACCGAGGAGTTGGCCGGCGCCACTGTGCTGCTGGTGGCCCAGCGGGTTGCCAGCATCCGGGACGCGGACCAGATTCTGGTGCTCGAGGAGGGCAAGATCGTCGCCCGGGGCACCCACCAAGAACTGCTCGACGGCAGCCCAACCTACCGCGAGATCGTCAACTCGCAGGGCGGGGAAGAGGCGCTCGCCATCGCTGACCAGGAAGGCGGGGCCCAGTGACCACCGAACCCAACAACGTCGAATCCAACGAAGTCGAATCCAACAAGGTCCACCCCACCGAGTCCGAAGCCACCAACCCCGGGGCGGACGCGGCGGGCAAGACCGGCCGCTCCCGGCGTCAGGCCAAGGTGAAGACGGCCAAGGCGAAGAACTTTTGGGGCTCGCTGAAGCGGCTGGCAGGCCTGCTGGGCGCGGAGAAGACCCTGCTGATCATCGCGCTGCTGTGCGGCGTCGCCACGGTGGTGCTCAACGTGTGGGCCCCGCTGCTGCTGGGCGCCGCGGTGGACGTGATCTTCCTAGGCCAGCAGCAGGGCCAGCTGGACTTCACCGAGCTGTCCCGGCTGGTGCTGACCGTGCTGCTGATGTACCTGGTGGCGCAGATCCTGCAGTGGTGGTCCGGCTTCCTGCTCAACGACGCGGTGATGCGCATCATCTACCAGCTGCGCGCCCGCATCGAACACAAGGTGCACCACACCCCGTTGGCCTACTTTGACAGGAACCAGCGCGGGGACCTGCTCTCCCGCACCACCAATGACGTGGACAACGTGCAGCAGGCGCTGCAGCAGGGCTTCGCCTCGCTGGTGAACTCGGTGCTGCAGGTGCTGGGCATCACCGTGATGATGTTCGCCATCTCCTGGCAGCTGGCGCTCATCGCGCTGATCGCGGTGCCGCTGTCCTTCGCGGTGGTGGGCGTCATCGGCCCGCGCGCGCAGAAGCTGTTTACCCAGCAGTGGGCCGCCACCGGCTCGCTCAACGGGCATATCGAGGAGGCGTTCACCGGCCACTCGCTGGTCCGGCTGTTCGGCCGGGCCGCCGCCATGGAGGAGCGCTTCGGCGAACGCAACGCGGAGCTGTACAACGCGGCCTTCCGCGCCCAGTTCTTCTCCGGCATGATGATGCCGCTGATGCAGGCCGTCTCGCTGGTCGCCTACGTCGCCATCGCCGTGGTTGGGGCCTTGCAGGTCACCGCCGGCACGCTCAGCCTCGGCAAGGTGACCGCGTTCATTCAGTACTCGCGTGAGTTCAACCAGCCGCTGTCCCAGCTGGCCGGGATGGCCAACATGGTCCAATCCGGGGTGGCCTCCGCCGAGCGGGTCTTCAGCTTCCTAGACGCCGAGGAGGAGGCAGACGAGGGCGCCGGCCCGGCCGCCGCGGCCGCGGGGCAGGACTCCTCCGCTCCGGAGTTCGTGGAGGGCAGCGGCCAGGTGGTGTTCGAGGACGTGTCCTTCTCCTACAGCCCGGACTAGCCGCTTATCCGGCACCTGAACATTCGCGTCGAGCCGGGCCAGACGGTCGCGATCGTCGGCCCCACCGGCGCCGGCAAGACCACGCTGGTGAACCTGCTGATGCGCTTCTACGAGCTGGACGGCGGCCGCATCCTGCTGGACGGGATGGACATCACGGACGTGTCCCGGGAGCGGCTGCGCCGCAACTTCGGCATGGTGCTGCAGGACGCGGTCCTGTTCAAGGGCAGCATCATGGAGAACATCCGCTACGGCCGGCTGGACGCCACCGACGAGGAGGTCTACGCCGCGGCGCAAGCCTGCTACGTGGACCGCTTCGTCAACTCGCTGCCGGACGGCTACCAGACCGAGGTGGACGTGGACTCCGGGGCGATCTCCGCCGGCGAGCGTCAGCTGATCACCATCGCCCGCGCGTTCCTGTCCCAGCCGACGGTGCTGATCCTCGACGAGGCTACCTCCGCAGTGGACACCCGCACCGAGATGCTGGTGCAGCAGGCGATGGCGGCGCTGCGGCACGGCCGGACCAGCTTCGTCATCGCGCACCGGCTCTCCACCATCCGGGACGCGGACCTAATCCTAGTGCTGGTGGACGGGAACATCGTGGAGCAGGGCAACCACGATCAGCTGATGGCGGCCGAGGGCGCCTATTGGCGCTTGCAGCGCAGCCAGTTCGTGCTGCCCACCAGCACGGAGGCGCAGCAGCTCAGGGAGTCAGCAGTGGAGCTAGCGACTGGGCAACTTCCGCTAACGGAACGCTGATCCGCACCGGGGTGCCGGCCGCGGTGGCGAAGCGTTCCTGCGTCGTCACCAGCTGGCTGAGCCGGTCCGCGCTCGCGGACAGCGGCCCGCCGCCGATGATCACGTCGGTGGCTCCGGCCTGCAACAGGCGCGCGACGGCCTCGGCCAGCGCCTTGTCCTGGGCCGACGGGTCTGCCGCCAAGGCGAGCGGGTCGGCGGCCGTGGGTTCGATCCCGGCCAGCACGTCCCGGTGATCGGCGCACAGCGCATCGAGGCTGGCGGCCAGCCCGGGGGTGGTGGTAGCAATGCCGAACCGCCCGCCGGCGGCGCGGGCCCGCCCGGCCACCTGCCGCACTGACTGGGAGCCGATGCCCACCACCGGAACCGGTTGCCGGGAGAGCACGTCCAGCCCGGGGTCCCCGAAGGCGGCCACCACGATGGCGGCCGGGTGCCGGTGGGCGTCCAGCCACCCCCGGTAGGCGGCGATGGTGGCCCCGGCGGCTGCGGCCAGCTCGTCCTCGGTGGTGATCATGGCCGGACCCAGCTCGGCGGTCAGCCCCTCCACCGGGTAGCCAGCCAGTTCGCTGCGCGCCCGCCCGAGGGCGGCCTGAAACGTCGCGACCATCAGTTCCGTGGTGGCGACGTTGGTGTTCGGGTTGATGAGCACGACCGGCACCGGCGCCTCACTCATGATGCTTGTTCCCCGCTTCCAATAAACAGTCGGCGACGGCGGCACCACCGCCCGCTACATACATTTGCTAAGGCTATTCTGCGTTGAACACCAGATTAACAACAGCGGTCGGCGCGGCGGCTCACCTGCCAGCGTATTTTTGCCGGCCGCGCTGGCCCATTCCGCGCCCCGGCGTTTTAGAATAGGTCTTGTTGCTACGGGCAGTGGCCCGCAACGGGTTTCAAGGAGGAGATCATGGCGGATTACATCACGGTCGGCAATGTGGACGAGATCGACGAGGGCGACGCCATCGTCGTGGATCAGGAGCAGACCGGCACCGACGACGACATCGCGATTTTCCACGCCGAGGACGGCAACTTCTACGCGTTGGATGACACCTGCACCCACGAGGACGCCTCGCTGGCCGACGGCTGGATCGAGGGTGTCGAGGTCGAATGCCCGGTGCACTCGGCCAAGTTCTGCCTGAAGAAGGGCACCGCGCTGTGCATGCCGGCCACCATCGACGCCAAGACCCACAAGGTCGAGGTGGTGGACGGGGAGATTCGCCTCTACCCGAACCAGCCGGCCGACGAGGCCTAGGCTTCAGGCCGCGGAGAAGTTGAGTGGCCACAGTTGCGAGGCCAGCCAATCGCAATAACGGCTGTCGTACACAAACAACGTGACAAGCCCTAGGATGAGGGTATGAAGAAGTCTTTGAAGTTAATAGGCTTCCTGCTCATGCTGGTTGGAGCTGGCATCATCGCGTTGGTGCTGACCCCACTGACTAAGACGCTTCCAGCCCCGGTGTTTCCCATCGTCGCTGGCATCACGATCGTGGCTGGTCTTATCGTGATGCTCAATGGTGTGTCGATGCGCCCCAGTACTACCGTTGTCGGCATCGGGATCGTGCAGTACACGTATGTCGCGCACCAAACTGCACTCTGTTGAAGCTCGGCTTCGTGTCATTGACGAGCAGCTTCGTGAGTTCGAGGGCATCTACCAGGTACCCTGGAAACGCAATTTCACTCCCGGTGATCTCATCCCCGTCAGCTTCGACCCAGCATTGCCCGAAAAGTATGCGGCAATGAGTCCACGCCAGCGCGAAAACATGGTGGATCAATGGCTCCAGACCAGCATGAAACTCTACTCAGCGCCGCCAGAACGCCACGAGGAAGCGCAGCGCATCCACGAACGATTCCGCGCCAGACTGTAATCAGGAAACCACCCATTGTGTAGGCGGTAGTCCCGGCAGTGGTGGCCCAGCCTGCTTGTTGGCTGGCCTAGGGGTGAGAACTAGGGTGAGGCACAGCGTTGTCTTCGTGCTTGAACCAGAAGATTCTGACATGTTCTTGAAACGTTGGCCCGCAACGAGCGTTTAACACACAACGGGAGCGTCACCGATAGGTATCGGTTTCGCTCCCGTTGGCGTTTGGGTGGGCCCGTCCGGCACCGGCGGACCCACCGCAAATCTCGGTTGGCGGCCTACTTCTGGCCGGCCAGCTGCACGGCGACGTCGACGATCATGTCTTCCTGACCGCCCACGTAGCCGGCCTTGCCGACCTCCTCGAGGATCTTCCAGGCGGGCACCCCGTAGCGGGCGGCGGCACGCTCGGCGTGGATCAGGAAGGAGGAGTAGACCCCGGCGTAGCCCTGCATGATGGACGCGCGGTCCATGATCGGCATGCGGGTGATGATCGGCTTGACGGCGTCCTCGGCGGCGGACATCAGCGCCTGGATGTCCACGCCGGTCTTGATGCCCAGCTTGTCGAAGGCGGCGGCCAGCACCTCGGTGGGGGCGTTGCCGGCCCCGGCGCCGAGGGCGAGCAGGGTGCCGTCGATCTGCTTGGCACCGGCGCGCACGGCGTACACCGAGTTCGCGACGCCGAAGGCCAAGTTCTGGTGGCCGTGGAAGCCCACCTGGGCGTCGTCGCCCAGCTCGGCGACCAGCGCGGAAACGCGGTCGGAGACGTCATCGAGGATGAGCGCGCCGGCCGAGTCCACCACGTAGACGCATTCGCAGCCGGCGTCGGCCATGATGCGGGCCTGCTTGGCCAGCTCTTCCGGGCTGGTGCGGTGCGAGAGCATCAGGAAGCCGACGGTTTCCATGCCCAGCTTGCGGGCGTGCTGGAAGTGCTGGATGGAGATATCCGCTTCCGTGGAGTGGGTGGCGATGCGGGCCACCTTGGCGCCGGCGTCGAACGCCTGGTCCAGATCACGGATGGTGCCCAGACCGGGCAGCAGCAGCACGGCGATCTTGGCCTGGGTGGCCTCATCGACGGCGGCCTTGATCAGTTCAAGTTCCGGCACGAGGGAGAAGCCGTAGTTGAAGGAGGAACCGCCGAGGCCGTCCCCGTGGGTGACCTCGATGACCTCCACGCGGGCGTCATCCAGCGCCCGGACGATGTCCCGGACGTTCTGCACCGTGAACTTGTGGCTCATGGCGTGGGAGCCGTCGCGCAGGGTGGTGTCGGTGATGCGGATGTCGAAGGCTGGATCCATGACCGGGCTCATGCCTGACCTACTTTCTGTGCGACTTTTTCGTCCATGAGTTCTGCGAGGGCGTCCGCGGTGCGGGTGGCGGCCGCGGTGATGATGTCCAGGTTGCCGGCGTATTCGGGCAGGTAGTCTGCCGCGCCCTTGACCTGCACCCAGATGCCGACGCGGCCAAAGCCGCCCCAGTCCTCGCGGGCCTCTTCGAACTGTGGTTCCACGCGCAGCTCGTAGCCGGGCACGTATTCCTGCAGCTCGGCCACGGTGTCCATCAGGGCCTGGCGGATCTTGTCCTGCAGCTCACCCTCGGCGGCGGCCTCGGCCGGGATCATCGCGTACACGGTGTTGCGCATGATCATCGGTGGCTCCACCGGGTTGCTGATGATGATCGCCTTGCCCTTCTTGGCGCCACCGAGTTTCTCCAGCGCGTGCGCGGTGGTCTCGGTGAACTCGTCCACGTTGGCGCGGGTGCCCGGGCCGGCGGACTTGGAGGCGATGGAGGCGACGATCTCGGCGTATTCCACCGGGACGATGGAGGAGACGGCGGCGACCAGCGGGACGGTGGCCTGGCCGGCGCAGGTGATCATGTTGACGTTCATGACGTTGCGCAGCTCATCCAGGTTCACGGCCGGGGACATGTAGGGTCCGACGGCGGCCGGGGTCAGGTCGATGGCGTGGATGCCGGCGGCCTCGTACTTGGGGGCGTTCGCCAGGTGGGCCTTGGCGGAGGTGCATTCGAACACGATGTCCGGCAGCTCGTCCTGGGCCACCAGCCAGTCCACGCCCTCGGCGGAGGCGGTGAAGCCGAGCTTCTCGGCCCGGGCCAGCCCGTCCGAGGACGGGTCCACGCCCACCATGTACTTCAGTTCAACGTTCTTTGCGCGCCGCATGAGCTTGAACATCAGGTCGGTGCCGATGTTACCGGGTCCCACGATGGCGGCGGTGAGTTTCTTAGCCATTGGTCGTTTCTTTCCTTGAATATAAATCTTTAGCTGAAGGCGATGGTGAGGCTGCCGAGCTCACCGAAGTCGGCGGTGGCTTCCTCGCCGGCCACCACGGGCAGGGCCTTGGTGAAGGAGCCGGGCAGGATCAGCTGGCCGGCCTTCAGGGCCACGCCCTGGGCGCCGAGGGTGTTGGCGAGCCAGGCGAGCGGGGCGATGGGGTCACCCATGACCGCGGCACCGGTCCCGGAGACCTTGGCCTCGCCGTTGATCTTCAGGGTGCACTGCACCTCGGAGAGCTCGTCCACGGAGACCTTCAGCGGGGTCTTGGAGACGGCGATGGCGCCGCAGGAGGCGTTGTCCGCCACGGTGTCCACCAGCTTGATGTCCCAGTCCCGGATGCGGGAGTCGATGATCTCAATGGCCGGGTAGATCTTGCCGATGGCGGCCTTGGCCTGCTCCACGGTCACGCCCGGGCCTTCGAGGTCCTCGGTGAGCACGAAGCCGAACTCTGGTTCCACCTTCGGGGAGATGAAATCATCGGCCGGCAAGGTGGCGCCGTCGTAGTGCACCATGGTTTTCAGGAAGAACCCGAAGTCAGGTTCGTCCACGCCCAGCTGCTGCTGCATGGCCAGCGAGGTCAGGCCCACCTTGTGGCCGGCCAGCGTCTCGCCGGCGGCCAGGTGGTGCTTGAGCTGTTCGGTCTGCACGTAGTAGGCGTCGTTCAGGGTGAAGTTGGCCACCCGGTCGCGCAGCGGTTCGATCGGTTCGCCGGTGCGGTAGGCGGCCAGCAGCTCGTCGGCCAGCGCGGTCAGTTCCTCGTGGCGCACGGCCTCGTCAGCGTTGTCTGATGCCCATTCTGCGGCGGCATCGGAGGGTCCAAGTGTCATGGTGATCCTTCGGGGCAATCCTTAGGCCAGCACTGCGGTGGTGACACCAAAGCCGGCGATGTATTCCTTGATGGGCTTGTAGAACTCGTAGGTGACCTTGTAGTCGCCGCAGGCGCGCAGCGCGGAGTAGGCGGCAACCCAGGTGCGGACCTCGTGGGAGGAGTGGCCGGCGGCCGCGTCCATGGCGTCCGGGGTGTAGGCGTCGAACTCCTCCAGGGTGCCCTCGCGGCAGACCCGCATGAACTCCAGGTCCCATTCCGGGTTCAGCTCCATGATGTCCGCCTCGCCCTTGGCGAAGGCGATGGCGGTGTTGATGGTGCGCTCCTGGCGGGCGGCGCGGGCCTCCGGGGTCGGGTTGCGGCCCTCGACGAGGAACTGCTTCTGCTCCTCGGTGGCCTCGTGAAAGCGCGGCACCGGTGGGTCATGGGAGAGCCCGCCGGAACCGATGAACAGGACCTTCTTGTCCGAGTTGCGGAAGTAGTTGCCGACGGCGGCGCCGAGCTTGCGCACGCGGGCCATCTTGGTGAATGGGCGGGAGACGGAGTTGATGAAGATTGGGATCATCGGCTTGGCGTCCGGGGCGCCGTCGTAGATGATCTCCATCGGCTGCACGGCGCCGTGGTCGACCTCCATCTTGCGGCTGATGGCCACGTCCAGGTCCTGCTCCACCAGGAAGGCGGCGAGGTCCTCGGCCATCTCGGTCGGCACGTTCAGCACGCCGTCGAAGGAGTCGTAGTCGCCGGTGCCGTGGGCGTTGAAGGCCACGCAGAACGGGGGCATCAGGTCCTGGAAGAAGCCGTTGTAGTGGTCCGGGCCAAAGTTGATGACCAGGTCCGGGTCGAAATCGTGGACGAACTTGCGGACCTGCTCGAAAGACTCGTCAACCGCGGCCTTCACCTCGGCCGGCGGGTTGGTGTATTCCAACAGTGGCGAGTGAGACATGCATACCAGTGCCTGCGTCATTTCTTCGCTCCTTAGGGTTTGCAAAGTTTGGGGGAGGGGTCTTGTTCTCTATTAGACGCCCGGGGGCGGGGCCGCCGCAGCATCGCGTGCCAAGCAACGAAACGCGGCCGCCGCGCAACCCGGCGGGCCGCCGCTAGGCGTTGTTTGCGTGGAAGCGCAGGTAGTCGGTGATGACCTGGTTGAACTCCTCGGCGCGCTCCACCTGTGACCAGTGGCCGCACTGAGAGAAGATGTGCGCGTCCGCGTTCGGGATGACGTTCAGCAGGTCCCAGGTGCGGGAGACCGGAATGACCACGTCCTGGACGCCGTGGATCAGCAGCACCGGGATGTCCAGCTTGGCGAGGCGGTCGAAGTCCAGCGGCAGCTCGTGACGGTCGCGGTCGCGGGCGGCCACGACCTCCTTGAGGCGGTCGGAGGCGGTGTCGTTCAGCGCGGACTGGTAGCGCAGCTCGACCAGCTCGTCGGTGACCAGCGACTTGTCCACCACGAACAGCTCCAGCGTCTTGCGGATGCCGGCGGGGGAGAGGTCCGGCTTGGAGTGGCCGGCCAGCGCGCCGGTCAGCTTGGCGCCGCCGGTGCCCATGGAGACGATGCCGGCCAGCCGCTCCGGGAAGTCGAGGGCGAACTGGAAGGCCAGCCAGCCGCCGAGGGAGTTGCCGACGATCCAGGTCTTCTCGATGCCGAGGGCGTCGAGGACGCGGACCGCGTGGCGGACCCACTCCTTGATGCCGTACTCGGTGCCCTCGGCGACCACGGTCTGGCCGTAGCCGATGGAGTCGATGGCGATGCAGCGGCCCACCTTGGCCAGCTCGGGCAGGTTCAGCCACCAGTTGGCGGCGGCCGTCACGCCGGTGCCGGAGCCGTGCAGGAACAGGATCGGGGTGCCCTCGCCGAGCTCGTGGTAGTGGGTCAGCTCGCCGTCGGTGGTCTCCAACCACTTGTCTTCCAGCCCAAAGAATTCATCGGTGGTGTACTCGGGAATCTGCACGTTTGTCATCAAGATCTCCTGAAAAGTCAGTGGTAGGGGCAATACTGTCTGCTCCCAGCCTAGGGATCCGCGGAACAATTTGGCCTCCCGCGTGCCAGTAGTCGGAACAAAAGCTAAGCCGGCGCTTAAAACGGTGCCCGAAGCGTGAAAGAGTGAGCGCATGGACACGATGAAAGCCGCGCGCGCGGTGCGCCAAAACTACGACGATCCGCTCTCCTGCCTCGAGGTTGTTCAGGTTCCGGTTCCGGAACCGCAGCCGGGCTGGGTGCGGGTGAAGGTCAAAGCCGCCAGCCTGAATCAGCACGACGTGTGGACGTTGCGCGGGGTGGGGCACGACCCGAAGAACATCCCCATCACGTTGGGCTGCGACGTCGCCGGGGTGACCGAGGACGGCCGGGAAGTGATCGGCCACCCGATCATCGCGGACCCGGACGCCGGGGCGGGCGACGAGACGCTGGACCCGGCCCGCCGGCTGTTCTCCGAATCCCACGACGGTGGCTTCGCCGAGTACATGGTGATGCCGGAGCGCAGCCTCATCGACAAGCCCAAGCACCTGAGCTTTGCGCAGGCGGCCTGCCTGCCGGTGGCCTGGGGGACCGCGTTCCGGATGCTGTTCGGCCGCGGCCAGCTCAAGGCCGGGGACCGGATCCTGGTGCAGGGGGCCAGCGGCGGGGTGGCCTCGGCGCTGATCGCGTTGGCCTCCGCCGCCGGGCTGCGGGTCTACACGACCACCCGCTTCGGGGCCGCGGATGCCGAAGCCAAGGTTGCCTACGCCAAGGAGCTGGGTGCCCACCACGTGCTGGACTCCGGGGCCCGGCTGCCCGAACGGGTGGACGCGGTGCTGGAGACGGTCGGTTCGGCCACCTGGGCGCATTCGCTGCGCTGCCTGCGGCCGGGCGGGGCGGTCATCATCGCCGGTGCCACCACCGGCGGGGACGTCTCCGCCGAGCTGAACCGGATCTTCTACCAGCAGCTGCAGGTGATCGGCTCCACCGGGTCCACGCTGGCCGAGTCCCGGGCGATGGCCCGGTTCGTCGAGGACAACAAGCTGGTGCCCCGGGTGGACCGGGAGATCCCGTTGGAGCAGATCCACGAGGGCTTCCAGGCCATGATTGACGGGGACCTCATCGGCAAGATCGTGGTGACCTTCTGAGCCGGTCTCCCCGCTAACACCCGGTTAAACGTAGCTGGCCGCCACGTCGTTGTGGCGGCCAGTGGTCTTTAACGGCGGGCGGTGTGCCGCCGTCGGGTGTTATTTGTTGCCGAGTTTCTTCTCGGACAGCATGTAGGTGAAGGTGGTGTTGGTCAGCAGCTTGCCCTCGGCGTCGTGCACCTGCACCTCGGTGACCACCAGGGAGCGGCCGGCGCGCAGGATCTTGGCGGTGGCCGTCACCGTCGGGGTCTTGGAGTTGGAGATCAGGTTGATGTTGGACTGGACCGCCAGCGGGAACTGGCCGGCCTCCGCGTAGGCGGTCATGGCGGTGAAGGTGCCGACGATGTCCGCGGCGCCGAACAGGGCGGCGGCGGAGTACATGCCGTTGGCCTGGGCGATCGGGTCGGTCAGCGCCATGGTCATGGTCAGGGATTCGCCGTCGGCGTCCGAGGGGGTCATGCCCAGGGTGGCGGCGATGTCGTCAAAACCGCGGCGCTCTTCGAACTTGCGCCAGGTGGTCTGGAAATCTTCGAGTGTTGCTGGAATGGCCATGGGCATCCTTCTGCGTTGTGACTAATAGGCTTCTCTGCCTTCACGCTATCGTCTGCGCCCGCGAAAGGGCTGACCTCGTTCCGTCGCGCGGCACGGCGGCCGCTCGGGGCGAGCTCGACCGACGGTTGCGCACGGCCTCGGCCGACGGGGGACGTCTAAGGGGCGCCCACCGGTCTGTGCCGATGGACGCCCCGAAGCGCTGCGGTTATTCAGTTATGGTGCCCGGGGCCGAACGGGAAGCCCCGGCGCCGGTTCCTAGATCTTGCGCTGGACCTTGCGGGTCTCCTTGGAGAAGAAGACGGCCGCGGCTGCCAACACGATCATGAAGATGAAGTACCAAGCGATGTTGTTGGTTCCGCCACCGTTTTCCAAGCCCATCAGGGTGGTTGCCATCAGTGGGGCAGTACCAGCACCGAGGACGGATGCACCCTGGAAGGTGAGGGAAACACCGGTGTAGCGGTCTTCAGTCTCGAACTTCTCAGCCAAGAACGCACCGATTGGGCCGTACATGGAAGCCTGAATGATTGGGTTACCAACCATGAAGCCGAGGGCGATCAGCCAGAAGGAGCCGGAGTTCAGCAGCGCAAACATCGGGAAGATGAGGGCGATGGAGATCGCGGCACCGACCAGCATGACTGGGCGTCGGCCGTAACGGTCAGACAGCCAAGCGAAGAACGGAATCGAGAAGATGTGGACGAAGGAGGATGCGGTCAGCATCATCAGAGCGGTCTGACGATCGATTGCGCCGGAAGCGGTCACGTGTGGGACAGCCCAAACCATGAGCAGTGCCTGCATGAACAGTGGGGCAGCACCGGCGAGGATACCGAAGATGGTGTCTTTCGGGTACTTGGTGAGAACGCGAACGATCGGGACACCGGTCTTGACTTCACCGGCGGCCTGGGCCTTCAGGAAGTCTGGGGACTCGGTCACGCGGTAGCGCAGGTACAGGCCAATGACGACCAGTGCGGCAGAGAGCAGGAATGGAATGCGCCAGCCCCAGGACAGGAACTGCTCGTCCGGCAGACCGGCAAACAGGCCCAAGATCAGGGTTGCCAGCACAGAACCGGTCGGACCGCCGGTGACGGCGATGGAAGCGGCGAAGCCACGGTTCTTTTCTTTCACGTGCTCGGCTGCCATCAAGGTAGCGCCGGCCCATTCACCACCGACAGCCAGACCCTGGATTACGCGCAGGGCGACCAAGGTAATCGGGGCGGAGATGCCGATTGCGTCGTAGGTCGGCATCAGACCGATCATGATGGAGACGACACCCATCATCATCAGCGTGATAAAGAGCATGTTCTTGCGGCCGAACTTGTCCCCGAAGTGACCGAAGAGGATGCCGCCGATGGGGCGGGAGATGTAGCCGGCCAGCAGGATCACGAAGGACAGGATGCTGGCCAGGGCCGGATCCATGGTCTCCGGGAAGAACAGGATTGGGAAGACCAAGCCTGCGGCTGCGCCGTAGAGCAGGAAGTCGTAGTACTCGACGGTCGAGCCGAGGAACGACGAGACGAGCGCGCGGCGCTGGAGCTTTTTCTGCTCCGGCGTCTGCGGCGCGTCTGGATCAGCCGGTGCCGCAGGCTGCTGCGGCGTCGGGTCGGTGGTCACGGACATGGGTTCTCCTCACGAAAGTGCTTCTGGAAAATCAGCAGCGAAGTGGATTTCGATGAATTTGCTTCTTTGGGGCCGAACGTTGGTCGCGTTCCCGGCGGGAACCGTTCGAGCCGGCGAAAGTTGTATTTCTCAAAGGTGGTTGGCTTCGATCATTCGCCATCGTGAGGTGCGTCACCAAGGTTGCGTTCCATCTAGTGAAACGATCGGCAGAAACTTTTCCCTAGCCGCCGGCCGCAGTTCTTCATAGACTGACTTGACGAGACCGGCTGTGCCATAGTTCGGAACGAGCGTTGGCTACATCACGCCGCATGAGGTCTTGTAGAGCTAAGGATGTTTTCGATCCAGCCTGAAGGAAAGATCACTTATGACCACCTCACACGTTCCAGAAACTAGCTGCTCTGCGCCAACCCCGCCGGTCGGCGGCCTGCCACGGCCAAAGGAAATGACCGAGATGTTGGACGTCACTTCGCTGGTCGACGCCGACAACGGTCTGATCGAACGTTCGATCTACAACGACGAGCGGATCTACAAGCAGGAGATGGCCCGCATCTTCGCCCGCTCCTGGCTCTTCCTGGCCCACCGCAGCCAGTTCAAGAAGCCCGGCGACTTCTTCACCACCTACATGGGCGAGGATCCGATCATCGTCACCATGGACAAGAAGAAGAACATCCGCGCCTACCTCAACTCCTGCCGCCACCGCGGCGTGCGCGTGTGCCGCGCCGACGCCGGCTCCACCAAGATGTTCACCTGCACCTACCACGGCTGGGCCTACAACCTCGACGGCGAGCTGCAGACCATCCCGAACCAGCAGGCCTACCCGGACGACTGGAACCCGAAGGACTGGGGTCTGGTCGAGGTGCCGAACGTGCAGGAATACAAGGGCCTGATCTTCGGCAACTGGGACAAGGACGCGATGAGCCTGTCCGACTCCCTCGGCGATGACATGAAGTACTACCTGGACGCGTTCATCGACCGCGACCCGGAGGGCACCGAGGTGCTCGGCGGGGTCATGAAGTGGACCCTGGACGGCAACTGGAAGCTCGCCGCCGAGCAGTTTGCCACCGACTGGTACCACGTGAACATGTCCCACGCCTCCGCCCTGATGGTGCTCTCGCCGACCGGCAAGGGCCCGAAGCCGGAGATCGCCTCCACCCCGGGCCGCCAGTTCACCTCCGAGCACGGCCACGGCGCCGGCTTCCCGACCCACCCGAAGTCCCGCTTCGACGCGCAGGCGGTGCACGAGTACTACGACTACGACTTCCTGCGCGAACGCCTCGGCGACGACCGCGTCGAGGGCCCGATGACCACCGGTCACGCCACCATCTTCCCGTCCTTCTCCTACTTGCCGGTGAACGGTTCCATCCGCATCTGGCACCCGAAGGGTCCGAACAAGATGGAAGTCTGGGCTTGGGTCCTAGTGGACAAGTCCATGCCGGAGGAGATCAAGAACGCCCAGCGCCTGTACAACCTGCGCACCTTCGGCCCGTCCGGCATCTTCGAGGCCGACGACGGTGAGAACTGGTCGGAGATCCAGGCCATCTCGGAGGGCTTCGTCACCAACAACACGGTGCTGAACTTCCAGATGGGCATCGGCAACGAGAAGGAAGACGGCGTCTACCCGGGCACCACCTCGGAGCTGTACTCCGACGCGGCCGGCCGCGGTTTCTACCGCCAGTGGACCAAGATGATGAACACCCCGGCGTGGCACGAGAAGATGACTCGCCCGCACGCCGTGAAGGAAGAAGGAGCTAACTAATCATGAGCGACTACATCAACGTAGGCTCCGTCGAGGAGATCGACGAGGGCGACGCCATCGTCGTCGACAAGGAGCAGACCGGCACCGAAGATAACATCGCCATCTTCCACGCCGAGGACGGCAACTTCTACGCGCTGAACGACACCTGCACGCACGAGACCGCCTCGCTGGCCGACGGTTGGATCGAAGGCACCGAGGTGGAATGCCCGGTGCACTCGGCCAAGTTCTGCCTGAAGGCCGGCACCGCGCTGTGCATGCCCGCCACCATCGACGCGCAGACCCACAAGGTCGAGGTCGTCGACGGCGAAGTCCACCTGTACCCGTCCGTGCCGGCCACCCAAGCCTAAGCGGAAGAACTCCCACAACCCCGAGAGGCGCCCAAACCTGATGAGTCAAACGCAAGCAAGCCCGGCCTCGATCCTGTTCGTCGGCGGCGGCCTGGCCGCCCAGTCCGCGCTGAAGGCGCTGCGCGACGGTGGCTACACCGGCACGCTGGCCGTGATCGATCCGGAGGGCACCCCGTACGATCGGCCACCGCTGAGCAAGGACTACCTGCTGGGCACCAAGACCGCCGACGAGCTGGCGCTCGCGGCCGAGGGCTGGCATGCGGAGCACGACGTGCAGATCATCACCGGCACCGCCGAGCACGTGGCGCTGGGCGAGGACGAGGCCGACCCGGTCAAGGTCACCCTGGCTGACGGCTCCGTCCACCAGGCCGACGCGGTGGTGTTCGCCGCCGGCGGCCGGGCCCGCCCGCTGCCCATCCCGGGCGGCGAGCACGCCAAGGTGCTGCGCACCAAGGCGGACGCGGATGACCTGCGCGCCACCCTGCAGCGGCTGGAAGCGCCGCGGCTGGTGATCATCGGCGCCGGGCTGATCGGGGCCGAGGTCGCCTCCTCCGCGCTGGCGCTGGGCGCCACCGTGGAGCTGGTGGACCCGCTGGACCCGCCGCTGGTTCCCGCCGTCGGGGAGGAGCTGGCCGAAAAGCTGCACGCCATGCACGGTGCCGCCGGCATCGGCGTCCACACCGGGCTGACCACCGAGATCAAGCAGACCGAGGACGGGCTGGCGGTGCACCTGAACGACGGCACCGAGCTGTCCGCCGACGTGGTGCTGGCCGGCATCGGCATCATCCCGAACACCGCGCTGGCCGAGGAGGCCGGTCTGGAGGTCGACAACGGCATCATCGTCGACGACCACCAGCGCACCAGCCACCACCAGGCGTACGCCATCGGGGACGTCTGCCGCAAGCGGCTGGAGCACGGCGTGCTGGCCAACCGCACCGAGCACTGGGAAGCCGCCATGAACGACGGCGCCAACGTGGCCGCCACGCTGCTGGGCCAGGACCTGCCGAAGCACTCGGCGCCGTGGTTCTGGTCGGACCGGCACGGCGTGCACGTGGAGGGCGTGGGGTCCATGACCGCCGACGGCACCACCGTGCTGCGTGAGCTGGCCGACGGGGTCATCGCGTTCCGTGTGGACGCGGACAACGTGTTGGTCGGCGCGGCCGCCATCGACGGCGGCATCGGCGTCCGGGCCGCCCGCAGAATGATTGACAAAGCCAAAGAAGTCGACCCGGCTCAGCTGGCCGATCCGTCCGTGGATCTGCGCAAGCTGTCCCGCTAACCGGCGGCGCCAGCGCGCGCGGCCGCAGATAAACCGACCCGTTTTCTCGGGCCGTTCCAGCCCACGGAACGTGCCGTTGAGGGAACACTGTGGAAACGAGTGAACTAGAACCATGACTATTCAGAACGACGCTAATGTGCACGAGGGCACACTGGTGGATGCTGAGCTCGGCTACCAAATCCAACAGTTCTACTTCCGCGAGGCCGAGTTGCTGGATGAACAGCGCTTTGCCGACTGGCTGGAGGTCTTCGACGACGAGCTGACCTACTGGGCGCCGCTGCACACCAACCGGATGCGCCGCCAGGCCGCGTTGGCCGTCGGTTCCCCGGGCGAGGCCGCCTACTTTGACGAGACCAAGGAGTCGCTGGCCTGGCGTATCCGCCGCTACGACTCCGGCATGGCTTGGGCCGAGGACCCGCCATCGCGCACCAACCACCTGATCTCCAACGTGCTGGCCCGCCAGACCGGGGACAACGAATACACCGTCCGGACCAACTTCTTGGTCTACCGTAACCGGTTGATGCACGAGGTGGACCTGTACTCCGGTCACCGCATCGACTCGGTGCGCCGCAACGGGGCCGGCGAGTTCAAGGTCTTCAAGCGCGTCATCCACTTCGACGCGAACGTGCTGCTTGCCAAGAACCTCTCCACCTTCTTCTAACCCGAAACACACTCCCAACTCGCCAGGCGTGCGGCGGCCCATCAGGGATGGCCGCCGCGCGTTGGGCGGGTGCACCCAAAAGCCCCACACCATCACCCCGTGAGCCCGTTACCGAAAGGTTTTTCCACCGTGACAGCGCAACAGAACGCCGCCCCCGCCGGGTGGCTGGCCGGCAAGGTCGCCCTCATCACCGGGGGTGGCTCCGGCATCGGGCTGGCGGTCGCCAAACGCTTCGCCGCCGAGGGCGCCAAGGTGGCCATCGTCGGCCGCGGCGCGGACCGGGTGCAGGCCGCCGCCGAGTCAATCGGCCCGGCCGAGGACGTGCTGGGGCTGACCGGGGACGTGCGCAGCCCCGAGGACATGGCGGCCGCGGTGGCCGCCACGGTGGCGAAGTTCGGCAAGCTGGACACGCTGGTGCCCAACGCCGGCATCTGGGACTACAACCGCTCGGTGACCCGGCTGAGCGGCCAGGAGCTCTCCGACTCCTTCGACGAACTCTTCGACATCAACGTCAAGGGCTACCTGCTGGCCGTCAACGCGGCCTGGCCGGAACTGGTGAAGAGCCGCGGCTCCGTGGTGATGACGCTGTCCAACGCGTCCTTCCACACCGCAGGCGGCGGCCCGGTCTACACCGCGGCCAAGTTCGCCTGCCGCGGCCTGGTGGCCCAGCTGGCCTACGAGCTGGCCCCGAAGGTGCGCGTCAACGGCGTCGCCGTCGGCGGCATGAAGACGGACCTGCGCGGGCCGGAATCCATCGGGCTGAAGGACCGCTCCATCGAGGACTCCTTCGCCCGCCAAACCACCGTGGGGGACAACCCCTACCTGCCGTTGCATGACGCCTCGGTGGAACCCGAAGACTACACCGGACCGTACGTGCTGTTGGCTTCCGACGCCAACGCCAGCGTGATCACCGGTGCCATTATCCCGGCCGACGGCGGCATCGCCGTGCGCGGTTTCCGCACCGCCGCCGGAGGTGACGAGCTGTGAGCGAAGCAACCCTGACCGACCAATTGAGCGAGCAACCCATGAGCCAGCCAACAACGCAACGCAATAACGTCAACATCAACCCGCTCATGGGCATCGAACATCAAGTGAAGTTCATGCCCGGTACCGAGGCGATCATCTACGAGAACGACCGCTACAGCTACGCCGAGCTGTATCGACAGTACCGTTCGGTGGCCCAGCTGATGGCCAAGAACGGTGTGGGCAAGGACGACCGCGTGGTCTACTTGGGCCAAAACTCGATGAACTACGTGACCACCATGCTGGCCTGCTGGCAGCTGAACGCCGTCTTCGTGCCGTTCAACTTCCGGTTGGCCCCGCGGGAGATGGACGGGCTGATGGCCCAGGCCGAACCCGTGATGCTGGTCGCCGAGCCCTCCCACCAGGCCGAGGTGGAGATCATGGCCGGCTACGACACCGCGCTGCCAGACGTGAAGTACGTGCTGGTCGACGAGGACCCGTACACCAAGGTCAAACCGAACCCGGCCGACTTCTGGTTGTTCGCCTCCCAGGAGGCCGCCGCGGCCAAGGACGTGCAGCTGCCGGCCACCCCGCACGTGGCCGAGGACGATTTGGCGATCCTGATGTTCACCTCCGGCACCACCGGCAAGCCTAAGGGCGTGGAGCTGACCTACGGCAACCTGTTCTGGAACGCCGTCAACGTGGACACCCTCGTGGACACCCGCCGCGGGGACACCAACCTTGCGGTGGCCCCGCTGTTCCACATCGGCGGGCTCAACGCACTGTTCCTGCGCCTGCTGGTGCGCGGCGGCCGCTCGGTGATCCGGCGCAACTTCGACCCGGTGCAGACCCTGAAGGACATCGAGAACTTCCAAGTCAACCAGGCGTTCCTGGTGCCGGCCATGCTCTCCGCCATGCAGGCCCAACCGGAGTTCGAACACGCCAAGCTGGACTCGCTGCGCGCGCTGATCTGCGCCGGCGCCCCGGTCCCGCCGGTCGTGATCAAGCAGTACGAGACCAAGGGCGTGCCGGTCCAGCAGGCCTGGGGGCTGACCGAGACCGCGCCGTTCGCCACCTACCTGCCCACCGAGCACACCTACACCAAGACCGGCTCCTGCGGCATCCCGATGCCGTTCACTGAGGTCAAGCTGATCGACCCGGCCACCATGGAGGACATCGAGGAACCGGACGTGACCGGCGAGATGTTGGTCCGCGGCGCGAACGTGACCCGCGGCTACTGGCGCAACCCGGCCGCGGTGGCCTCCGCGTTCACCGAGGACGGCTGGTTCCGTTCCGGGGACATGGGCTACCGGGACGCGGACGGCTACTACTACATCGTGGACCGCCTGAAGGACATGATCGTCACCGGCGGGGAGAACGTCTACCCGGCGGAGGTGGAACGGGTGCTGATGGAGTACCCGGGCGTCACCGACGCCGCCGTCGTCGGCCGCCCGGACCCCAAGTGGGGCGAGGCCGTGGTGGCCGTGGTGTCCTTCGAGGGCGAGGACCTGCCGACGCCGGAATCCGTCCGCGAGTTCACCGCCAAGTATTTGGCCCGCTACAAGCTGCCGAAGGAACTGGTGCTGACCGCCCAAGTTCCGCGCAATAGTTCCGGGAAACTGGATAAGCTGTCCATTAGGAAGATGGTTAGCGACATCCAGGCCGACTAGTCCAGGAGGAGACCATGTCTGATATCGAAGAGCTGAACGAGTTCCTGCGCTGGCCGGACCCGCTGGGCGCGGAATACGAGCTGAGCGAGACCGAGGCCCCCGAGGGTTGGGCGCAGGCCTTCAACGCCACCCACAACGGTGAGGTGATCGGCACCAGCTACGTGCAGTTCATCATCAAGACCCCGCTGGACGCCAGCTACCCGGCCGGGGTGCGCGACCGCCTCGTGCACGTGGTGAACGCCGAGGACGAGTCGGTGGGACCGGAGGTCATCCAGTTGACCGCCGAGCACCTGTTCGCCGAGGACCCGGAGTGCCGCCGGCTGGTACTGGCGGTGCCGGTGGAGAACATCCCGCAGATTGCCCGCGGCGAGGCCGCCGGGTTCCGCTACGTGGTCGACGTGGACGTCAAGGGCGGCCCGGACGGCGTGGAGGAGCTCTCCCTGCTGGCGGCCGAGCCGGCTTGGGTGATCGAGGAATCCAAGCACCTGGACGACGTTCCGACGCACTGACACCTGACGTGATGCAACGAGGCCGCCGGCCGATTCCATAGCGGATCAGCCGGCGGCCTCGTTTTCGCCTGCCTCGCTGCCGGGTGTCCGGGCATCAGCATGCAGGACGAGGCAGCGGGCGGTGCCTAGGCTAGCGGCGGGAAATCTTGGAGCCGGAGCCGTACTCCTTGATGGTGCCGTCGACCTTGGCGCCGCGGTAGACGTACAGGTTGCCGGCGTCCTTCTCGTAGGCGTTGCCGTCAACGCGGGCGGTGCGCATCAGGTAGAGGTGACCGGAGCCGGACTCCACCACGTTGCCGTCGACGATGCGGTTGATCTGCAGGTTGCCGGTGCCGGACTCGTGGACGTTGCCCTTCACGGTGCCGCTGATCACGACGTTGCCGGCGCTGGACTCATACACGTTGCCGTCCACGTAGCCGTTGTAGCGGTTGACCTTGACGTAACCGGAGTTCTTCTCGGTCACGTTGCCCTTCACGGTGCCGGAGACGGTGACGGAACCGGTGCCGGATTCCACGATGTTGCCGTCGACGATGGCGCCCTTGTGCACGATGACGGAGCCGGAGCCGCTCTGGTAGACGTTGCCCTTGACCTTGCCGTAGATGTTCACGGTCCCGGAACGGACCTTCAGGTTCCCGTCGATGGTGCGGGACTTGGAGACGGTGTAGTTGCCGGTGCGGGAGACGTCATCGGCGGTCGCGGCGGTGGCGGTGCCAGCCAGCAGCAGGCCAACGGCGGCGGTTGCGGCGAGGGTGCGTTTGAACTTCATCAGGTTCCTCTTCTCGTGTTAGCGCGGTGAGGAAAGGGGGTTCTCCTCGGTGCTCATTTCTCACGATAGTGCGCGTGCGTAAGAGCAAAATGAGCCATGGATGAGAGAATGGTAAGAAGGTGAAGCCCGCGTGAACGCGGGGTTTCTGGCGGGTTATTCGTCCGGTTCGTCGAGGTCGGTTTTCTTGCCCGCCAGCTGCGCGGCCTGGGCCTGGCGCATCCGGCGCAGCTGTTGCTGCTGGGAGTGCGCGGCGGCCACCGCCCGGGAGGCGGCGTAGCAGACCTTGCGCAGGATGGTGGCCTGCTCGTCCGGGACGAACTTCCCGGTGGGCCCGGAGATGGAGAACGCGGCGATCGGTCGGCCGTCCGGACCCATCACCGGAGCGGCGATGCAGGTGAGCCCGAGCAGGATCTCCTCGCGGTCGTAGGCCAACGAGGTGGCCCGGATCTGCGCCAGCTCCTCGCTCAGCCCGTCGGCCGTGGTGATGGTGTGCGGGGTCCAGGCGTGCAGCTCGCTGGCCATCACCTTGTCCGCCGCATCCGGGTCGTAGGCCAACAGCATCTTGCCCACCCCGGTGCAGTAGGCGGGGGCGCGGCCGCCGATGCGGGAGGGGCTGCGCACCTGCAGATGGCCGTAGAGCTTGTTCAGGTAGACCACGTCGGTGCCGTGCAGGGCGCCCAGATGCACGGTCTGGCCGGTGAGCTCGTACAGGTCGGCCAAGAACGGGGTCAGGGTGTCCCGCAGCGCATTCTGCTGGGTGAACTCTTGGGAGGAGGACAGCTGCTGGATCAGCGGGCCGAGGCGGTAGGCGTTGCCGGCGCGCTCCACCGCGCCGGAGCGTTGCAGCATGCCCAGCAGCCGGAACGCCGTCGACTTGGACAGGTCGGCACGCCGGGCCAGCTCCGAAACGCCGACGCCGAGGATGGACTCGTCGCCGAACGCCGCGAGCAGGGCCATGGCCTTGTCCACGGCCGAACGGGTGTCCCGGGCAGGTGGTCGGCGGTCAGCTGATGTCATGCGTTTGCCTTTCGTTCCAGTTTTCATCCTATCGACAATTGCTTTTGCGGGGCACCGCAAGCCCGATTTTGCCGCGCGGTATGCTTAGTGGCATGCGTTTGTTGGCCAGCGACATTGACGGCACGATCCTGTGTCCCGGACCGGACGGGAGACCCGGGACGATCAGCGACCGCACCATCGCCGCCTTCCGCGCCGCCGCCGAGGCCGGCATCCTCATTGTGCTGGTGACCGGCCGGCCGATCCGCTGGCTGGACCCCATCCGGGACGCCCTCGGCCACAATGGCCTGATCATCTGCTTCAACGGCGCGGTAGTCTACGATCTGGCCGAGGAGCGGGTGGTGAGCACCGACGCGATGTCGTTGGAGACCATGTTCGAGGTCCGGCACAATATCATCCAGCTGGAACCGCGCGTGCACTTTGCGGCCGAGACCGTGACTGATCTGCACCTAGACACCCACGCCCTCGACTTGGAGGACACCGCGTTCCGGACGGAGGGCATCCTGCCTAGGCCGTTCGAGGAGTCGCTGCTGGCGGAGGACCAGGTGGTGAAGCTGCTGGCCAAGACCCGGCACCACGAGGCCGACGACTTCTGGCAGGCCATCCACGCGAAGGTGGGCGCCCAGGTGGCGGTCACCCGGTCCGCACCGGAGATGACCCTGGTGGAGATCTCCGCGCGGGACGTGCACAAGGCGACGACGCTGGCCCGGTTCGCCGCCCAGCACGGCATCGCCGCCGAGGACGTGGTGGCGTTCGGGGACATGCCCAACGACATCGAGATGCTGTCCTGGGCGGGGACCTCCTACGCGATGGCCTCGGGCCACCGGCTGGCCATCCAGGCGGCCGACCACGTGGCACCGGCCTGCGCGGACGACGGGGTGGCCCAGGTGGTGGAGTATTTCCTCCGCTGGGGCGTGCTGCCCAGCTCTACGCAGCTGGACATCTAGGAGCTGCTGGCCGCACCCCAGGGTCGGTAGTCGAAGCCCTCGGCGCTGACGAAGCCGGTGACGGCCGCGCCCGGGGTGGTGAAGGTGAAGCCGCCGTCCTCGGGGTCCGGCCACAGCTGGGTGTGCGGGTCCGCGGCCCGGAACTCGTTGCCGTCCTCGTCCCAGAGCACGGTCACCAGCTGCTCGCCGGGGGCCTGCTGCTCGAAATCCTCGCCCAGCGGGTCGTCGATGAACGGGTTCTCCTCGAGCGTCTCCACCACGGTCTTGGCGCGGCCGGCGGCCGCGGCCTCGACCATGCGCTCGATGAGCGCCACCGACTCCGCGGTGGCCGGCAGCAGCCAGCGGCCGGTGCCGGCGCAGAATTCGATCTCATCCGCGGCGTCTTCCAGCCAGCTCACCGGGCGCGACCAGTGCACGGCGGCCTGCCGCGGGATGTCCGAATCCGCCGGGATGACCTGATCGTCGGTGAGGAACTGGTCGAAGCCGTCCAGCGCGTCCATGTCGATGCTGATGCCCTCCGGGCCCTCCGGCAGCGGGACGATGGAGGCCCCGCAGAAGTCCTCCGCCCGGGTGACCGTGACGGCATCGTCGAAGCGGGACTCGATGTTGGTGGCCAGGGCGGCCAGCGCCGCGCCGATCGGGTCCGTCATCCGGGCTAGGTTGGCCTGGTCGATGCGGACCTGTTGGGCAGCGTGTTCGGCCTCCCGGGCGGCCGCGGCGTCGGCGACGGCGTGCCGGGCCGCGGTGAGCTTCTCCACCGCGGCGGCGTTGATGCCCAGCTCCACCCGGTATTCGACGTAGCGGTTCGGCGGCGGCAGCGGCTGGCTGGGCGGGACCCCGGTCTCCATGGCGTTGATCAGGTCCTGGTACATCCGCTCCGGGTCCACCGCGGCGATGGCCCGCTCCTGCGGCCGGGACCGGTCGATGTCCGTCAGGTAGGGGGTGCCGACGGTGGGCACGAGGGGGTAGGAGACCTCGGTGATCGCGGTGACGAGGCCGGGCACCCGCTCGGAGCTGTCCATGAAGCCGTACTCGTCGTAGACGTAGCCGGCGCCGTCGGCGTCCCGCAGCGCCGGGTCCGCGATGTCGATCTCCGGGGCCAGCCGCCAGCGAACCGTCTCCCCGACGGCGCAGGCGTGGCCGGCGTCGCGCAATTGTTCGAAGTCGACCATCACGGAGATGGTTGCTGCTGGCTTGGTCATGGTGGCTACCCCCAGAGATCGGCGAAGTGGTTGACCGGGCCGTGCCCGGTGCGGGTGACGGTGGTCGGGTCCGGCTGCGGGCCGGCCTGTTCGGTGCCGCCGCCCACGGTCAGCAGCCCGGAGGCGGCGATCGCCCGGTTCAGCCAGGCTTGGGCGGCGGTGATGGCGGCCGGCCAATCGCGTTTGATGGCGTACTGGGTGGCCAGTGCGGAGGACAGCGAGCAGCCGGTGCCGTGGGTGTTCGGGGAGGCGATGTGCGGCACGAGGAAGGAATCCAGCACGCCGCTGGCGTCCACCAGTTCGTCGGTCAGCTGGCCGTCCGAGTTGGCCGGCAGGTGCCCGCCCTTCAGCAGCACCAGCACGCCGTGCTCGGCGGCGACCGCCTGGGCCTGGGTGCGCGCGGCGGCCAGGTTCTCCGCGGCGGCGGACCCGGAGAGCACGGCCAGCTCGGGGATGTTGGGGGTGATCAGGTCCGCGACCGCGAGCAGGTCCCGCACCGCGGCCTCGGCCTCGGGGGCCAGCAGCCGGTCCCCGCTGGTGGCGACCATGACCGGGTCCAAGACCACAACGGGGGCCGGGTCCTGCGTCGTCTTCAGCGCGGTGATGAACTCCTTGACCTCGGTGATGATCTCCACGGCGGAGAGCATGCCGATCTTGATGGCGTCGATGTGCACGTCCGCGGCGACGGTGTCCAGCTGGGCCCGGACGAACTGCGGTTCCACGTTCAGCGCACCGGTGACCCCCTGGGTGTTCTGCGCGGTGAGCGCGGTCAGGGCGGCCATGGCGTAACCGCCGTTGGCGGCGATGGACTTGATGTCCGCCTGAATCCCGGCGCCGCCGGAGGGGTCCGAGCCGGCGATGGAGAGCACGTTCGGGATGGTGGGGATATCCCCGAGCAGGGTGTCGTTGTCAGTCACGGTGGTACGTGGGCCCTTTCTGCCGCGTGTACGAGAGGTGGTGGGTCTAACGGGTGTGCAGGACCGGTTCCAGCAGCTGGCGCAGCGGCCGCATCACGTCGGTGGCGTACTTGCGCTGGGTGTCCTCGTCGACCCCGGCCATCAGCGTCATCCAGATCTGGTGCTCCTGCAGCCGGGCCAGCCGCAGCGCCGGTTCCAGCAGCTCGAACAACTCGTCCGGGCAGCCGAACTCGCCGAACTGCTCGAGGTAGGCGCCGATGATGGCGGAGATGCGCGGGTCCGCCGGGTCCAGCTTGGTCTCGAACTCGGCGGCGATGGTGCGCAGCGGCTTGGCCAGCGAGGAGAACGGGTGCGCCCAGAACGCGTCAGAGAAGTCGAGGTAGCGCAGCGGGGTGCCCAGGGATGCCGGGACCAACACGTTGTGCCGGTGCAGGTCCTGGTGGTCCAACATCAGTGGCAGCGGCCCCTCGCTGAGCATGGTGCACCACTGCTGGATCTGGTCGAGGTTGACGAAGAGCCGGTCGGCCGCGGCGCCGTCGAGGTGGAAGGGGTGCTCCGGGTCCGTCATCGCGTGGATCTCCAGCTGGGACTCCACGTACTGCGGCAGCCACGCCGGGTCCAGCACCATGACGCCGGCGTCGAAGACCTGCTCGCGGTAGCCGTCGCCGACCAGCTCCTGCTGGAAGTTCGCGTAGTCGGCCAGTAGCAGCTGCCAGACCGCTGGGTCGGCGGCCGGCAACGCCATGAACGTCTCACCGTAATCCGGCGTCAAGGACCAGCCCAGATTCGGTTCGATGGACAGCGGTTTGGCGACGCGGTGCGGGACCAGCTCGGACAGTTGCGCGGTCAGGGTGGCCTCGTGCAACTGGTTGGGGTTGGAGGCCTTGAACCAGAGCCGGCCCATGTTGGTGGGAACGGCCAGCAGCGCGGAGAAATCGCGGTCGCGCCTGCGTTGCAGGTCGCCGGTGCGTTCGAGTTCGTAGACCTCGAGCACGTGGTCGACCCACGTCTGGACTGTTGTTAACCACTCTTGCGAGGACCATTCCTCATGCCAATAAGCCACCACGTACTCAATCCTAAAACATTTGCTACACCGGGGCTTATTTGCGGCTAAAGTCGATGGAAAGCAGAGTTCGACAAGTGAGTCATGGAATTGAGCCAGATGAGACGAGGCCGTGCAACGAACGTCCCGGTGACGACGGGGGAGCAGCCGTTGGTGGCCGACGCCGACCAGATCGCCACCACGGTGCACCACGGCCGGATGGCGGTCCGCAGCCGTCACATGTGGTTGCGCAAACACCGGGTGGCCGCGCTGCGCGGCCTGCGCGCCTTCGTGCAGGACAACCGGAACGCCATCTACCGGGCGCTGTATCAGGATCTGGGCAAGCACCCGGTGGAGTCCTCGCTCACCGAGATCGACCGGTTGGCGGCCGAAATTGATCAGGTGCTGTTGCATCTTTCCGACTGGATGGAGCCGCAGAACGTGCGAGTTCCGTTCAAGCTGCAGCCGGCCACCGCGCGGGTGCAGGCCCAACCGCTGGGCCTGGTGCTGGTGATCGCCCCGTGGAACTACCCGCTGGCGTTGACCCTGATTCCCGCAGTCAGCGCTCTGGCCGCCGGCAACTCCGTCATCGTCAAACCCAGCGAGTTCGCGACCTCCACCACCGCACTGCTGGCCGAGCTGCTGCCCAAGTACGTGGACGCCAAGGCGTTGGCCGTGGTGCCCGGGGACGCCGGGACCGCGAAGGAGCTGCTGACCCACAAGTTCGATCACATCTTCTTCACCGGTTCCCGCCGGGTGGGCAAGGAGGTCTACCGGGCCGCGGCCGAGCAGCTGACCCCGGCCACCCTGGAGCTGGGCGGCAAATGCCCGGTGGTGGTGACCAGCGGCAACGCGGTGACCATCGCCCGGCGCATCGTCTACGGCAAGTTCACCAACGCCGGGCAGACCTGCGTGGCGCCGGACTACGTGCTGGCCACCAGCCCGCAGGCCTACGACGCGTTGCTCACCGAGGTGCCGGCGGCGATCCGCGAGTTCTACGGCAAGAACCCGGCGAAGTCCACGGATCTGGGCCGGATGATCAACGCCCAGCATTTCAACCGGGTGCAGGGTTACCTAGACGAGGGCAAGATCCTCTGCGGCGGGCGCAGCGACGCGGCGCGCCGGTTCATCGAGCCGACCGTGCTGGTGGACGTCCCGCGGACCGCGGCGGTGATGCGCGAGGAGATCTTCGGCCCGGTGCTGCCGATCCTGCGGGTGGACTCGTTCGCCGCGGCGCTGGATTTCATCAAGCAGCGGCCCGAGCCGTTGGCGGCCTACCTGTTTTCCGATTCGCACCGGCAGCAGCGCTCCTTCGAGGAGCAGATCCGCGCCGGGGCGATCGTGCACAACGTGACCTTGGCGCAGATGGCCATCCAAGAGCTGCCGTTCGGCGGCGCCGGCGCGTCGGGTTTCGGCAACTACCACATGAAGTACGGCTTCGACACGTTCAGCCAAGACCGGCCGGTGTTTTCCAAGCCGCTGGGGATGGACACCATGCGGCTGGCGTATCCGCCGTTCACCGGGGCCAAGCGGCGCATCGTGGAGAGCTGGCTGGGCCAGTAGCGCCGGCCTCCTTCAGGCCTTGCCGGTCTTTTCCCGGTGGGCGCAGCCGGGCCAGCAGCAGGGCCGGCGCTTGCCGGCGGCGAGCTCCTCTTGGGCCCGGCCGATCCGTTTGGCACGGGTGGCGGCCTGTTTGGCGTCCTCCACCCAGCAGATCCACTCGTTGCGGGCCAGCGGGGTGATGTCCTGCCACGCCGCGGTGATCGCCGGCTCGGCCCGCAGCGCCGCGCGCAGGTCCTCCGGGAGTTGGTGGACGACCCCTCCGGGCAGCTGCTGCGGACCGCTCATGTCGGCTACTTGCTCAGCAGGCCGTCGACCAAGGTTTGCGCCTCGGCCTGCACCTGCTTCAGGTGGTCCGCGCCGAGGAAGGACTCGGCGTAGATCTTGTACACGTCCTCGGTGCCGGAGGGCCGGGCCGCGAACCAGGCGTTCTCGGTGGTGACCTTCAGCCCGCCGATCGGGGCGTTGTTGCCGGCGGCGTGGGTCATCTTGGCGGTGATGGTCTCACCGGCGAGGGTGTCACCGGGGACGTCGTCGGCGTTCAGCGCGCCGAGGATCTTCTTCTGCTCGTAGCTGGCCGGGGCGTCCACACGGGCGTAGTGGCTCTGGCCGTAACGCTCCTCCAGCCGTGCGTAGGACTCGGATGGGCTGCGCTTGGACACGGCCATCATCTCCCCGGCGAGCAGTGCCAGTAGGATGCCGTCCTTGTCTGTGGAGAACGGGTTACCGCGGAAGGTGTTGAAGGAGGCACCGGCGGACTCCTCGCCACCGAACATGATCTGCCCGGAGTCCAAGCCCGGCACGAACCACTTGAAACCCACCGGCACCTCGACCAGCTCGCGGCCCAGCCCGGCGGCCACCCGGTCGATCATCGAGGAGGAGACTAGGGTCTTGCCGATGCCTGCGGCGTCCGGCCACTGCACGCGGGTGCGGTACAGGAAGTTGATGGCGGCGGCCAAGTAGTGGTTGGGGTTCATCAGCCCGGCGTCGCGGGTGACGATGCCGTGCCGGTCGGCATCGGCGTCGTTGCCGACGGCCAAGTCGTACTTGCCGGACTCCATCTGCTTCAACAGCGAGGCCATGGCGTGCGGGGAGGAGCAGTCCATGCGGATCTGCTCGTCCCAGTCCAGCGTCATGAAGCCGAACTGCGGGTCCACGGCGTCGTTGACCACGGTGAGGTCCAGGCCGTGCATGGCAGAGATCTCTTCCCAGTACTTCACGCTGGCCCCGCCCATCGGGTCCGCGGCGATCTTGATGCCCTCCTCGCGGATGACCTCGAGGTTCAGCACCTTGGGCAGGTCGCGGACGTAGTTGCCGAGGAAGTCGTAGGGCCGGATCAGCGCCTTCGCGGCGGTGCGGTGCAGCAGCAGCCGGTTGATCTTCGCCGCCCCGGCGGTCAGCAGCTCGTTGGCGCGCTGGGCGATCCAGTTGGTGGCGTCGGTGTCTGCCGGACCGCCGTGCGGTGGGTTGTATTTGATGCCGCCGTCGGTGGGCGGGTTGTGGCTGGGGGTGATCACGATGCCGTCCACGGTCGCGTTCATCGGCAGCCGTTCGCGGGTGCCGCCGGTGGTGTGCGCCTTGTTCAGCTGGATGATGGCGTGCGAGAGCGCCGGGGTGGGGGTGTACCCCTCGCGGGAGTCCACCAGAGCCGAGACGTTGTTGGCGGTCAGCACCTCCAGCACGGTCTGCTGGGCCGGGCCGGAGAGCGCGTGGGTGTCCCGGCCAACGAGGATGGGTCCGTCGATGCCCTGGGCGGCGCGGTATTCGACGATGGCTTGGGTGATGGCGGCGATGTGGTCCTCGTTAAAGGAGGTGTTCAGCGAGCTACCGCGGTGACCGGAGGTGCCGAAGGTGACCCGCTGGGCCACATCGGATGGATCTGGGTGCAGATCGTAGTACGCGTCTTCCAACGCGTTCAGGTCACACAGATCGGATGCTTCGGCCGGTTGGCCGGCTCTCGGGTAGTTCGTATCAGCCATACCTTTAGCTTTTCAGATTCTTTCCAGTATTGGGAATGGTCACGTAAAGAAACCGCAAGCTGTGGGTGAAATTAAGGATAGTTGGCGCGCTTTCGGCGATTTCACGCGAAAATATCCACCTGCCGGAAGGGCCCGGAGGCCTGCGCGCGGCCCGCCTCGCAGAGTAGTGTAAAGACCATGGCAAAGAACAACCCGCAGCAGCCGTACCCTTCAGATCCGAACGATCCGAACGCCTCCAACCCGTACCGGGATCAGCCGCTTGCCGAACCGTTCAACGATCGGCCAGCCGGCAGCGATCCGCACCGGCCCGCCAACGCCGAGCCACGCTTCCCCTCCGATCTGCCCGAGTTTCAGCCCGGCCAAAAGCCCGAGACCCCACGTTTTCCGTCCGACCTGCCCGGGTATCAGCGCAACGACGTCCCGGACACCCCGGCCGGTTACAGCAGCCGGACTCCGAAGGATCCAAACGCAGGCTACTCGCAGCCGGTCGACCCGTCCGCCGGGTACGGTCAGCCACGGGACCCTTCGGCCGGTCGCTTCCACAACCCGCAATACGAGTGGGCGCAGGGCAACCAGCAGTCTTACCCGTCCGGCGGGGCCCGGATGATCCGTTGGCTGGTACCGATCGCGATGATCGCGATGGTGGCCATCTACTTCATGACCCGCAGCTAGCGGCCTAGGAGGGACTAGCCCAGCAGTCGCCGGTGCAGGTGCCCGGCCAACATCAGCAGCTGCGCCTCCGAGCCGGTCCGCCCGATCAGCTGGACCGACCAGGTCAGCTCCGAGGTCGGGTCTTGGAACACCGGCACCGAAACGGCGGGCAACCCGAACACGTTCACCATCGAGGTGTACGGGGTGAACTGGCACTGCAGCCGGTAGTCGGCCGGGCCGGAGAGCTCGGTGAAGGCGCCGATCTTCGGCGGAACCATGGCCAGCATCGGGGTCAGCACCACATCGAATTGGTCTAATTGGGCCACCGCGTCCTCCGCCAACGCGGTCAGCTCCGCCATGGCGTGATCTATGTAGGCTTGGCTGTAGCCGGCGGACTGACGCACGAAGGAGGCGGTCAGCTCGGTCAGCTTCTCCACCTGCAGGCCCGGGACCGGGTTGCGTTGCAGCGCGGAGGTCCAGACCGTGGTGAAGTACTCGGCGTAGCCGGGCTGATAGAGGATGTTCGCCTCCGCGACCGCGTGACCGTCCTGGGCGAGTTGGACGGCCGCCCGGTTGAGCGCGGTCAGCGCACGCCAGTTCACACTGATATCGATGTCCGGGGTGAACGGGGTGGCGGTGGAGACCCCCACCGTCAGCGTCCCGGCGGTGAAGCCGTGCTGTTCGCCGGCCCGTCCGGCGCCGCGATAGTGGCCGTCGTCGCGTCCCATCAGCGCGTCCATCAGCAGGCCGGCGTCCTCGGCGTTGCGGGCCAGCGGCCCGGTGCAGGTCAGCTGGGCGACGGTCCCGAGGATTTCCGGTTGCACCCCGGCCTGATCGGCGGGGACCGTGCCCCGGCCGGGCTTCAGCCCGATCAACCCGCAGGCGGCGGCCGGGATCCTGATGCTGCCGCCACCGTCGTTGCCCAACGCCGCAGGCAGCAGCCGCGCGGCCACGGCCGCGGCGGTCCCACCGGAGGAACCGCCGGAGGTGCGTTCCGGGTCCAACGGGTTGCGCGACGGCGGCGCGATCAGGTTCTCCGAATACGCGTTCAGCGCAAATTCCGGCACCTGGGTCTTGCCCAGGAAGGTGGCGCCGGCCGCGCGCAGGGCCGCCATCGGCGGCGAGTCGACCTCGGCCGAGTAGCTGGGCAGGGCAGCGGTGCCGTGCGTGGTGGGCTGCCCGGCGACGTCCCAGATGTCCTTGGCGGCCTGCGGCAGACCAGCCAGCACGGTGTCCCGCGGCGGCGCCGGATCGCCGGTCTCCTCGGCGACGAAGGTGAAGGCACCCAGCTGCGGGTTCAGCCGGTCGATGCGCTGCCGGAACGCGGCGCGCACCGTCTCCGGACTGAGCTCGCCGGCGCGGAGCCGGTCGGTCAGCTCTGCGGCGCTGAGGGCGGTGAGATCGAGATTGCTACTCTGGGCGGTCATATTTACCCACTATAGGGAAGCGCTGGCAAATGTGGTTTTCCGACGTCCAAGTACTCGACGGCAGTCGATTTTAGTAGCCTGTGAACTATGGCTTTTTCGATCATGGTGCATCGGGTTCCCGAGGGCATCACTCATCCGATGCGCGAAATGGGCTCGTGGTCATTGGAACGCTTCCCCGGCATGGGCGACACCGCGCAAGCGGTGGCCCGGGTCAATGCGGCGATGCAGGCCCGCGGCTTCGTGACCGACGGCGTGGACCGCGCAACCGGACTGAACCTGCCGCACGGCGTTGCCGAGCTCAGCGGGGCCGTCGCGAATGGCCAGCTGCGCTTCCTGCGAGCCGTGAACCCCAGCCAAGATCTCATCCAGCTGCTCGTGGACGTCGGTGCGGAACAACGCTGGCGGGTCTTCGACGCCAAGTCCGGCGACGAGTTGGTCACGCTGCCGCCGCAACCCATCGCGGTCCAGCC
>CAYZBX010000002.1:0-5114 GCA_964476735.1 uncultured Micrococcaceae bacterium | reverse complement strand
TGCCGAACCAGCCACTGCCGAACCAACCGATGCAGGGACAACCGCCGGCCCAGTACCCCGGACCGCTGCCGCTGCCGGTTCAACATAATCCGGTCGCCGCGCCGCCGCAGTATTCGGCCCCGCAGCCGCCGCCCGTCCCGCACCAAGGTCATCAGCAACTGCCGCACCACCTCGCACAGCAGCCGCCGGCCGTGCAGCCCTTCGCCCAGCATCCGCAACCGCCGTTGGATCCCGCCGCCGCAGCGCTGGCGCAGCTGGTCGCCGCCGTACGCGCGGTGCAACCGCCGGACGCCGAACTGGTCACGGTGAAGGTACGCGGCGTGGGGGACTACCTCGAGGGCGAGCTGCTGCTGGCCCCGCAACGCTCGATGCTGCCGCTCACCGGGGACATCCGGATGGCGGCGGAAAACCTGCGCCGCGCCATGTATCAGCCCGAGGTCGGCACTTGGCACGAGGCGACGGTGACCGTGCCGGCCGCCGGTGAACCGAGCATCGACGTCAACCTCGACGAGGAGCCGGGCTGGCACATGGTGCCGCCGGCACGCCAGTTCACCCGGGATATGCAACGCTTCCCGCGGGCCACCCAGCACGTCCCGGAATGGTACACTCGCCCTTCCGAGGAGGTCGCATCGATCGACCCCGGCGGCATGTTCACCCTCGCCGGGATCGAGGAGAACGCGCTGCGCCGGCGGGTCCCCGGCACCAACCTGCTGATCCCGGTGCACCACCGCGAACAGGTCGGCCCCAACGGCAGCCAACAACAACTGATCTTCGAAATCCATCTGCCGCAGGACTGCTGGCGGCAGGGCCCGCAGAGCCCGCTGGCGCAGTGGGTCGACCAACAACTGGTGGCCACCGCGCTGTGGCAGTGCGAAACCCGGACCGCCGACGCCGAACTGATCTGGCGGGTCGCCGGCGCGCCGGGGGCGAGCTACCTGTCCGAACTGCTGGCCCGCCACGGCATCACCGGGATCCAGGTGCAGGCCCGAAGCCAGAACGGGGCGGCCGCATGACCACCTTCTTCGGCCACACCATCACCACCACCGCGGCCCTCGGCGCCGCCGGAATGAACTCCGAGCAGATCGCCGAGCGCGCCACCACCCTGCTGCACCAGCTGACCCGGCCGCTGTCCCCGGGCCGCTGGCTGGTGCTGCCCAACCTCGTCTGGGAGGGCACCGCGGCCGAACTCATGGTCGCCATGTCCGGCCAACCGGCGCTCGCCCCACCTAGCGCGCAACACGCGCCGTTCGGCCAGCTGCTGGGGGTGCGCGCCAACTTCACGCTGAACTGTCCGGGACCGGAGGGCCCCATCGGGGTGCCCTACACGCTGCAGGTGACGATCCTGGCTGGGGCGCCGCTGCTGGGCCGCCACCACCCGCTGAACCGGGTGAGCGTCACGGCCCGCCCGCTGCACCCGGATCCGGGCCCGGTGCCGACCTCGCTGCCGGACACCCTCGTCGCGCTCTCGCACACGCTGATCGAGACGCTGGTCGACGACTGCGACCCGCTGCTGGCCTACACGCTGACCCCGCGCTTCCCCGCGCCGGCTCCCGCCCTGGCCGGGTCCGGTTGGCCGCTGCCCACCGGGCTGCAGCTGTGGCTGCCGGAGTCGATGCCGGTGCAGACCAACGGGGTGCCGGTGCTAACCCAGCCGATGGGACCGGGCACGCTGCTGACCAACCCGTTGTTGGGTCCGAACCCCGACGACGGCACCGGCCTGCGGGCCGTGTTACATGCCAGCGGCCATGAGAGCTTTCCGCCGCCCAGCGAGTAAGCTGGTGGCATGAGTAACTTCGAAACCGTGACACCGGAGCAGGTGCCCGCCGGCGCCAAGATCATCGACATCCGTGAACAGGACGAATGGGACCTGGGGCACGCCGAGGGCGCCGTGCACATCCCGATGGGCGAGGTCCCCGAGCGGCTCGACGAGATCGACCCGGACGAGGACAACTACATCATCTGCCGCTCCGGCGGCCGCTCCCGGCGGCTCTGCGAGTGGCTGGACGCCCAGGGCTACACCGTGATCGACGTCGCCGGCGGTTCCGGCGCTTGGCTGGAGGCCGAGCTGCCGATGGCCAGCGAGACCGGCCAAGCCCCCACCGTCCGCTAACCACCTCACCGCTAAGAAAACCGCATGCGCTATACCTTCCTCGGTCCGGTCGGGACCTTCACCGAAGCTGCCCTCGGTCAGGTCATCGACCTGACCGACCCGGAGCACACCACCATCCCCGTCTCCAACGTGGAAACCGCGCTGGCGCAGGTGCGCTCCGGCGAGGCCGACGCCGCGATGGTGCCGATCGAGAACTCGGTGGAGGGCGGGGTGAGCGCCACCCTAGACGCGATCGCCAGCGGCGAGCAGCTGCAGATCGTGCGCGAAGTGCTGGTGCCGATCACCTTCGTGCTGGCCGCCCCGGAACGCCCCGGCGCCGCCGAGACGCTGGACCAGGTGCAGACCGTCAGTACCCACACGCACGCGTGGGCGCAGGTGCGGCACTGGGCGGACAAGAACATCCCGGACGCCTCCTACCTGCCGGCCTCCTCGACCGCCGCGGCCGCAACGACGCTGGCCGAGGCCGACTTCGACACCCACCCGGAGCTGCTCAAGCAGGCTGCGGTGTGCTCACCGCACGTGGCCCACCAGTTGAAGCTGCGGGTGCTGGCGAACGCCATCGAGGACCGTGCCGGGGCCGTGACCCGCTTTGTGCTCGTCACCCGGCCGACCCAGCTGCCGGCGGTGACCGGGTCCGATAAGACCTCGCTGGTCATCCCGCTTCCTGAGGAGGACCGCCCGGGCGCGCTGCTGGAGATCCTCGACTACTTTGCCGTCGCCCACGTCAACCTCTCCCGCATCGAATCCCGGCCGACCGGGACCGGGCTGGGCTCCTACTTCTTCTCCATCGACGTGGACGGCCACTTGGCGGAGTCGCGCGTGCAGGAGGCGGTCACCGGGGTGTACCGGCTTAGCCCGAAGACCAAGTTCCTAGGTTCCTACCCGCGCGCGGACAAGCACCGCCTGCAGGTGGACCCGATCGTCTCCGACGACGCCTATGCGGCCGCGCAGGCCTGGCTGCAGGAGCTGCTGCGGGGACCGGCTGCCGACTAACCCGGAAAACCGGCGGCCTCGCGCGCCTAGTGGGGGACGATCACCAGCAGTGAACCCGGGTCCACCTGGGCGGTGATCTCGGTGACGTCGCCGATGACGTCGCCGTCGAGCTGGCAGGCGATGTCCCCGCCGTCCAGCACCCCAAATTTCACCCTGCGGCCCTGCAGGAACTCGATGGCCTCATTGGAGCGGCTGCGCCCGGTGACGGTCTGCTTGACCACGGACAGCCAGCCGAGCCCGCCGGCCGGGGAGAGCACCACCACATCCAGCAGGCCGTCGTCGATGATGGCGTCCGGGACAAAGTTCACCCCGGCCTGCAGCTGCCCAACGTTCGCGAACATCACGGAGCGCACCTTGCGGGTCTGCGCGGGCTGGCCGTCGATCGCGATGCGCACCCGCTGGCGCTTGCCCATCAGCTGCTTCAGCCCGGCCTCGCCGTAGGCCAGCCAACCGGCGATGGCCTTCAGCTCGTCCTTGGTGTCCTTGATCATCATCGCGTCCGCGCCCACCCCGGCGATCACCAGCGAGCGGCGGGTCTGTTCGCTGCCATCGGCCATCGTCATGCTCAGCATCATGGTGTCCACCTTGCGGTGCCAACCGGTGAACAGCTTCTTGGTGTGCTCCAGCACCCGCTCCACGTCAAAGTCCAGGTTGCGGGCCAGCAGGTTGCCGGTGCCCAGCGGAACCACGCCCATCGGCACCCCGGAGCCGGCCAGCTCCTCGGCCACCATGCGCACCGTTCCGTCGCCGCCGGCGGCAAAGACGATCTCCGCGTGGGCCGCCAGCGCGTCTAGGGCCATCTGCTTGCCCGGGTCGTCCTCGGTGGTCTCCAGCACCAGCACGTCGGAGAAGCCCTGCTTGGCGGCCTCGGTGCGGATCAGCTTTTCGACGTCCTTGGCGCCGTCCTTGACCGGGTTGACGATCAGCGCCACCACCCGCTCGGCCTCCTCGGCGGCCGCCGCCACCTCGGAGCCGTCGGGGACCCGGCTGCCCTCCCGCTCGGAGACCAGCTTGCCGACCTTGCGCTCCAGCGGCGTCTGCCGTTGGATGTGCTTCTCCAGCTGCCGGCGGTTGGCGCGGACGCCGTAGAGCGCGGCGAAGCCCAGGACGACGGCGACGATGGCGATGATGAGGGCGGCGATGTCCATGCTGCATCCTTTGCGCTTGGGGAAAGCGTTATTTTTGTCTACTCTAGCGCGCATTCGCGGTAGGCTAGGGGCGTGATTGACCTAAGAGACCTTGCTGAACGCCCCGATGTGTACCGTGCCTCCCAGCGTGCCCGCGAGGAGGACGAGAGCCTTGTTGATCGACTGCTAGAGGCCGCCACGGCCCGCCGCGAAGCCATCGCCGCCTTCGAATCCGCGCGCGCCGAACAGAAGGCCCTGGGCAAGAACGTGGCCGCCGCCCAGGGTGAGGAGAAGACCGCCCTGCTCGCCCAGCTGAAGGAGCTGGCCGCCGCCGTGAAGGACGGCGAGGCCGCGGTCACCGCCGCCGAGGAGCAGCTGGCGCAGCTGCAGCGGCAGTTCCCGAACCTGATCCACGACGGCATCCCGGCCGGCGGCGAGGAGAACTTCAACGTGCTCAAGACGGTGGGCACCCCGCGGGACTTCGCGGCCGAGGGCTTCGAACCGCGCGACCACCTGGAGATCGCAGAGCTGATCGGCGCCATCGACATGGAACGCGGCGCCAAGGTCTCCGGCTCGCGCTTCTACTTCCTCACCGGGGTCGGCGCGCTGCTGGAGCTGGCGCTGATGCGCATGGCGTTGGACCAGGCGATGGCAGCCGGGTTCATCCCGATGATCACCCCGAACCTGGTCCGCCCGGAGATCATGAACGGCACCGGCTTCGACGTCGAACACGACGACGAGATCTACCGGCTGGAACGCGACGACCTGTACCTGGTCGGCACCTCCGAGGTGGCGCTGGCCGGCTACCACAAGGACGAGATCCTGGACTTCAGTGACGGGCCGATCCGCTACGCTGGCTGGTCCTCCTGCTACCGCCGCGAGGC
>CAYZBX010000001.1:31509-60551 GCA_964476735.1 uncultured Micrococcaceae bacterium | reverse complement strand
GAAGAGGGCCTCACAACGACGTGAGGCCCTCACCCATTTAAACAACACAACCCACACCAGCTCTTTTGTGGATTTTCGTAACCGAGGTCGTGAATCCACCGGTTTCGCCGTATTCAGTTACCCATTCTTGGTCGCGGCACAACGTGCGTACTCGCGTAGCTCCTTAATGATGGGTCGTCGGTCCTGTGCCAAGGTCAGTAGTCCCACTGACAGGGGAGGGCTGTTCTCAATCGGGATGTATCTTATTTCCTTGCGAGGCGTTGTAAATTGGATTGATTCCGGACAGATATTGATGCCGAAGCCGGCTGCAACGAGGTCTTGTGTCTGTAACTCTTCAATGACGAGAGGGCGGCGTTTGATACGTGGAAGGAGTTCGGGGCCGAATATTCCAGCAGTCCAGACGTCCTGTTCGAGGTCTGTGACCGCGAGGATCTCGTACTCGCTGAGCTCCTCAAGCGTCGTGAATTCCTTTCGCGCCAACTCATGGTTCAAGGGGACTGCCGCTAGAAACTTTTGCTCCTGGAGCTGGACAAAGTGCGTGTGAGGCGGGGGATCCAGTGCGGGCAGGGCGACAAACAGGCCGTCGACCTGCTTGTTCTCGAGTGAAGGCATCGCTTCTAGGTAGGGCAGCCGAACCGTCGTGATTTGCGCGTCCGGAAAATTCTGATGAAGCTCTCGGAGAATGAACGTGATTTCCGGAACACTGATCATCGTGGCCAACCGGAGTGAATCTACCCGTGAATTGAGCCGTTGGTCGAATTTGCGGGCCGCGGTCATCAGCTCTCGTGCACTCTTGAGAAGGTCTTGTCCTCGAGCGGTGATACGTGTGCCACGATTCGTGCGTGTGAAGAGTTTGCCGCCAACAATCTTCTCTAGATTCGCGATCTGGTCAGAAAAAGCGGATGCGCTCATCTGAAGCTCCTGAGCCGCCTCGCTAAAGTACTCGTGCTTTGTAGCGACGACAAAGCACTGAATCTGCTGGAGCGTGAAACGCATCGTTTTCGTTCTTTCGGAGTTTTGTTTATTAATATGGGATGAATATATGTGAGCCTTCTTGTTCAAGGCTAGCTGAGGGCGGCGCCTAGACGTCGAATGATTTGCTCTACAGTGTTCTGATGAGCGGCATAGTTAATCCGTATGTGGCCCTCTCCAGCTGCGCCGCAGGCTAGGCCATCGGTCGCGAGCACGCCAGTGGCGCGGCACAGGTTCCTGGCCAACGTTGTGCCGTCGGAAGTCGCATAACGTGTGTAGTTCTTGGTTTGGCGCAGGTCTAGCCAGGCTAGATAGGTGGCCTCCGGTGGCAGGTAGTTGGCTTCGGGAAGATATTGCTCGACGAGCATGTTTAGATGCTGTCTGTTTTGGGTTAGGTAAGACATTGCGTCGTCAAACCACGATTGTGACTTCCGCAAGGCGGCGATGGTGGCAATCATGCCCGAAGTGGCCGTGCCATATTCTAAGTGCAGAGAGCGCTTCTTCCAGGCGGACAAGTCTTCTTCATTGCTGATCAGCAAGGCAGCAGCCTTGGTTCCGGGGATCGAGTAGGCCTTGGTCGCGGAGAATGCGGTGAGGGCGACCTGCTCAGCTGCAGGGCTGACGGAAACAAACGGAACGTGCCGGTGAGGCTGATAGGTGAGCGGCGCGTGAATTTCGTCGGCTAGGACGCGTGCTCCAGCGTGGGCGGCGATAGCTGCAATCCGTTCCAATTCGGCGCGCGTGTAGCTCTTGCCAATCGGGTTATGGGGGTTCACGAGAACCAGCAAGCCACCATCTTTCATGGCCGACTCGAGACCCGGCCAATCAATCTGCCAATTGCGCCGTTCGAAGTCAGGAATCATCGTCACGGTGCGCACGGGGTGAGCCGACTGCTCGGCACCAGCGACAAAGTTCATGTACGTCGGCGCCATCAGGATAATTGGATCGTCTGGGGCAAGAAAGGTGTCGATGATGGCATGAAAGAGTGTGACGAGGTCGGATACCGGACGCACTAATCCGGTTTTCCAGAGGTGGCCGAGACCGGCGTAGTATTCAGCGATCGACTCTTGAAAGTCGCGTATCACGCTCGGCGGTGCATAGCCGAACCAGCCGTGCTGCGCCCACTCGCTGAGCGCCTGACGAATCTCTGGGGCCGGTTGGAAGTCCATTTCGGCCACGAAGCACGGGAACTCCGCACCGACTGCCCACTTGCTGGAATCTGACGTTCTCATGTTTGACGCTTCCGCTAGGGGGAGCGATTGCATAAAAACTGAGTCCGACGTCATGCAAGACAGTCTACTAAAGCGGCTCGGCGGCACAGGGCCCGGGGTGCGGCTTTCATGCTGAAAACATCGCACCGGGCCCTGTCGTGTCATCGATCTGGAGCTAGTGGGCGCTGGTGACTTTGTCCTCGGCCAATTCCGTCACTGGATCAGGCACGTGGCCTGCCTTGACCCTCTTGAAATACCTCATGCCCCACCATACCGACACGATGAACGCGAAGATCATGACGATCAAGAATGGTACCGGACCAAACTGCATGATGAGAGGGATAGCGGCAGCTGTGATGACGCCCCCGCCGAAGAAGGGGACCATGGCGAGAGACTTGTAACCGAAGGCTTCCAAAGCTGGGGACTTGTCTTCCGGATCCGCGATGCGCATGAGGATCAAGCCCGTCGCCGTGACACCCATGGATTGACCGAAGTCTCCCACACCGCGCTCGAGCCAGAATGACGGCAAAATGCGCGGGGTCAACCAGATCAACACGAAAGCAGAAAACGCGACGCCGGCAACGGCAAGGATCAGGAAGGATTCCCAGTTCTCGGCGATCGCGGTCAAGGAGAGGGTGGCCAGAGCAGAGATGATGAGCAGATCCAAGGCTAGGCCTTGGATACGGAACATCATTTGTTGGTCCAGCAAGAACCCGTTGCCGCTCTTGTCTAGGTAGATCTGGATCACGACGCCTCCCAGCATCGCCATGGGGAACAGCGGCAAGTATTGCATCAATTGCAGGTGTTCGCCCCAGAGCACGGATTCCAGCCACTGCAGGGCGAAGAGCAGGGCCCAGCCGATCAGGATGGCCAGCCCGACTACCGCGAGGTGAAGGGACAGCGGTTCGATCGACGAGGGACGGGAAGTCATCATCGCGGCTGGAATGTTCTCGTCTTTGCGGTACAAGCCGCGCTGTTCCTCCAGCGACATCTGCAAGCCATTTTCGAGGCATTCGGCCTTGCCCTTCCGGACCGCCCAGTTGATGACGCCAACACCAATGATGATCCCGGAAACCAGACCAACCGTCGCCAACGCTAAGGCCAGATCAGAGCCGCCCTCGAAGCCGAAGTCATCAAAAACCTGCTTCATCCCGGCAGCGGTGCCGTGACCGCCCTCGAAGGCGGCTTCGATGAGGGCTCCGGCTGCAGGGTGCAAGCCGAAGAAAGGAGTCAACACCAGAAGGCTCAGGACGATACCAACGATGTATTGGCCGGTCGCGTACGCCATGCCGAGGGACAGCTGTGGCCCGGCGAGTCTCGCGACCTTGCGCGGGGAAAGGACCGGGGCGCCGAGGAATAGCGCCGCGAACACCACGGAGATGAGCAGCCCCGGAAGAACCTTCCAGACCTCTAGGATCTGTTCAGTGAAAACGCCGCCGTCGGCTAGCCACGGTAGGTTCAGTGGCTCGGCCAACCTGCCCAAGATTTGCGGTCCAAGAGCGAGAGCCAAGAACCCGGCGAGGATGGAGGAGGGAAGAAAGAGCTTCTGAACCCAGCCAATTTTGACTCGCATCCACTTGCCCAGCAAGAGCAACGCGGTGAGCAAGATCAACGCAAAACCGATCTGATTCGGCGTCATGGCTTATCCTTTCAGGTTTTAAAGATGGTTTGAGCAGGTCTAGCCTACGCGAAAGTCACATCATAGACTGTGGCGTATGAGTGCCTTGACTTCGTTTACCGCACCCGTGCCGGACCGCCGTCTGTTCGGACCGGGACCCTGCAACCCCTATCCCGAGGCCCAGCTCGCACTGGGGTTGCCGCTGCTGGGACACCTCGACCCCGAGTTCATCACGAGAATGGACGCTGCGTGCGAGCAGTTACGGGTCATCTGGGGCACGCAGAACTCCCGGACCCTACCCCTGTCGGCAACGGGTTCGGCTGGGATGGAGGCGGCCTTCGTTAACACAGTGCGCCCCGGTGACGTGGTCGTCGTCGCTGTCAACGGCCTTTTCGGTGAGCGGATGTGTGAGGTCGCCGCGCGCCACGGGGCGGAAGTGGTTCGGGTCGATCACCCATACGGCACCCCCGTGGATGCCGAGCGGGTCCTGGCCGCTCACCCGAGCCCAGACATGCTATGCGCGGTGCATGCAGAGACTTCCACCGGCGTGGTTTCCGATATCGCGACGTTAGGAGCCAACAAGGGGGACGCGCTGCTGCTGGCAGACTGCGTGACCTCCATCGGCGGCATGGAGATCAACCTGGACGAGTGGGGCGTCGACCTCGCTTATGCCGGAAGCCAGAAATGCCTCGGCGTGCCACCGGGGCTGGCGCCGTTTACGATCAATGATCGAGCTTTCGAACGACGGGTGGAGAAACCCGCGAATTGGTATTTGGACTTGGGCTTGTTGGGTGGTTACGCAGCCGGGGCTACCGGAGGCAAGCGCACCTACCACCACACCGCACCAACGGGCATGGTCGTGGCCTTGAAGGCGGGCCTAGACCGGATCGAGGCCGAAGGGCATGAAAACGTGTTTGCTCGGCACGCAGCCGCAGGAAAACTGTTGCAGGACGGTCTGCAGGACATGGGGCTGAAGCTGTTTGCGCAGGAGGGGTATCGGCTCGCTCAGCTGACAACTATCGAAGTGCCAGATGGTGTCGACGCCGCCGCGGTCCGCGGTTATCTGCTGCATGAATTCGATACGGAAATCGGCGCGGGTACCGGTGAATACGCCGACAAGATCTGGCGCATCGGATTGATGGGGTACAACGCCACCGAAGCGAATGTCACGTTCATTCTGGCGGCACTCAAACGAGCGATTGAGGTGGCAGGTTAGTTGCCACTGATTGTTGACCACCAACAGCGCAGGGCCGAACTGGTGGAAGTCACATGGCGCGTCATAGCGAGGGAAGGCTTCGATCGCGCGACGATGAGGCAGATCTGCGCTGCAGCCGGATATGCCAATGGAGCCCTCAAACCCTATTTCCCAACGAAGGAAGCCCTCCTAGAGGCAACCTTCGAATACGTTTTCGCTCGCACCACAGACCGCATCGAGCAGGCGGTCGGTGACTCGACGGGGCTGGAAGCGATCGCGGCGTTTGCCGATCAGGTACTGCCGACTAACCACCTGATGTATGACGAGGCGCGGGTCGTCATACCGTTTTGGCAGCGTGCACTGCATAACACGGCGGAACAGGCGGTGAACCGGGAGAAGATGGTTCTCTGGCACGACATGCTGACCGGTTGGTTTATGGACGAGGGGCTTGCGGGCGATCGGGCCGAGAACGCGGCCCACACGTTGTTGACGTTCTTGCTTGGGTCCCAAATCACAGCTGCGCTGGAAATGGTCGGGGCAGACAAACAGGGTCTCCGCGATCAATTCTCGCTGTTGGTTGACGCGCTGACAGGTGGCAAAAAAGCACCTACTGAGGGGTAGCGTATTTTTTGACCGGTTATGTCTCCAGATGGAGAAAATAGATGACTTCTGCTGAGAATCTCATTAGAATGACCGTACCGCGTGATTTTTGTCACGCGACGGGGTGGTTTCAGAATGAGGTTCCAGATGTATGCGAAAAACACGGTGAGCGATTTTGCCCAATGGCGTCAGCTGGTTTCGAATGCGTTCGTACCGTTAGAAACGAAAACTGACTACCGCGACGATTTTTCCGCCAGCATCGCGGGGCAACAGTTCAATGACATCGCGCTGCTGAAGGTGGAAGCACCACGTCACCTAGTGAGCCGAACCCAGGAGCAGATCGACCGGGAAAACAATAGTTTCTACAAACTGAATCTGCAGTTGACCGGTCGGGGTCTGCTCAGTCAACACGGTCGAGAAGCCGAGCTGGCACCCGGGGACTTGGCGCTGTACGACACCGGTGAACCCTACACGTTGGAATTCGACGATCACTTCAGCACGCTCGTGTTGATGTTTCCCAAGGAAGGGCTTGGTTTACCGGCAAGCGACATCCGGCAATTGGCCGCCATTCGGTTACCGGGTGAGCAGCGACTAGCCCGGGCGATCAGCCCGTTCGTGGCCGAGCTCGGACGACAACTGCCGGAGCTTGGCTCTCCGCTGGGGCACCGCTTGGCACAAAACGTCGTGGATCTCATGGCGACCTTCTTGGCCGACGAGCTCTATCAGGGCCAGGCGCCGGTCGATGAACAGGCGAAACTGTTGGCACAGGTGCGGGAGTTCATTGATGAGAATCTGTCGAACCCCGAGTTATCGCCGGCTAAGATCGCTGCTGCGCATTTCATGTCGGTAAGGAGTCTGCACAAGCTATTCTCCGAAACCGACGCCACAGTATCGGAGTGGATCCGTTCCCGCCGGCTCGAGCGCTGCCGACAGGATCTTGCCGACCCGCTGTTGAACCATCTTCCGGTCGGGGCGATCGGAGCGCGCTGGGGACTCAACGACGCCGCGCATTTCTCTCGATCCTTCCGCGCGGCCTTCGAATGCTCGCCATCCGCTTATCGTGCCCAAGGGGCCGCGGCCGCGGCGTAGCCAAACCGGCTTAGGGGTTGCGGTCGAGCGCCGTTCTGGCCTCGTCCAGAGCCGCCCGGATCTCGCGCTTGTCTGCTTCAATGTGCGCGCCACGATTAACCGTCTCCGCCAAGCGCTCAACGTGCACCCGGATCTCGGTGTCATGACGTTTCGTCCGATCAGCCCACGCGATGTCCCGCAGCATGTTCGCTAGCCGTCGTAGGACGACCGGGTCTGCGGCCGCGTATACGCGCAACTGGGTCAACCCGGTGTCTAACATCTCGGGGAAGCTGTGTTGGTTCACGATGAGCCGGACCACACCTTGGTCGTCACGGTAGGTGCGTGGGCCAAGTTGACGGTTGGCCATCAATCCGAGGAGCGTGCCGATGTGAACCATGGCATCCTGTGCCGTCGTCGGGTCGTTCACCCCGGGGGATAGCGCCTTGCAGGCGATGTCTGAGAGCTGGCGCAACCCGAACTCCGGCTGATGGTGCAGGTTCCGTTCCTGATTGACCGTGGTTGCGTCTTGGAACGCTTCCTTCAGCGCATCGGTTTGCGCGCTACTGATGCCTGCGCTCTCTGGGCCGGGCCACACCGTGACGTAGGGGGCACCTTCGATGATGGAGTCCCCAACCTTGGCGTCGAACCGGATCACCGTGTTCGTCTCCACCGCCGCATGAATCAGCATCTTGGTTTGAACACCGGCAAGAAAGCCCGACTTGCGGGTGCGCAACTGCAAGAGCCGCTGGTTCGGGGCCACCGGAGCGGGGGTGTGGTCCGTCTCGTGAAGCGGATAGACCCGATCCATCTGGCTTTCGGTCTCGGCCCGCACATTTCGCATGACCATTTCCACCCTGATTTCCCGGGCCAGGTGGGCGAGGAACAAGACCAAGGCAAAGATGGAAATCAGCGCGAAGACGATCGCCGTGGTGATGGAGAGGGTGGGTACGAACTCGGGCTTCGACTCGTCCTCCGAGCGCACCGCTGTGAGCACGAATAGCGAAAAGGTGAAGGACCCCAGAAAGATCGCCAAGGTGATATGAACCAACCGGTCGGCGGTGAAATTGCGCAACAGTCTGGGCGAGAACTGGCTGGAGGCCAATTGCAGGGTCACGACGGTGAGCGAAAAGGTCAGTGACGTCACGGTGATCAGGGAACCTGAGACGGTGGTCAGCACATCTCTGGCGGCATTGGGCCCACCGGAAAAGACCCACGGTAGCCGTGGATCGTCCGTCGGTGCCGACTGCACCAGCCGATCCACCTCGGGTAAACTCAGACCAAGGACAACGGCGATCAGCAGAGCGATCAGCGGCACCGGCCACAACTCAGTCTTGAATGAATCCTTCAGCCGGTAAAGAAAGTCGCGCATGCTTAGTAGTCTATGCCGCTGCGGCGGTGACACGGCCGAGGAGAGTCATGGCACATCCATTTGCAGGACGCGCATGGGCGTACCAGCGCGCCCGGGAGCTGTTGAGCCAGTCTTTCCACGCCGCATTGAAACGCCAGGCTCCTAGGCTCGCCGCCGAAGACTTCGCGCCCGCCGTTCTAGACCCACGGTTGCGGCCGAACTCCGGAGACACCGACCGACGGATCGTTGACGACCAACCGGAAGGGCAGCCGCCCGGTGGAGTTCTGCCTAAGGGCTTCCAGCTGCGGGACCTGAACCCGGCCGGCGACGTCGAGGTTGTCGGGGAACTGCGCTACTGGGACGCGCTGGTCAGGTTCCGCGCGGAGTACGGCAAGAACGTGGTGGCTATTCTCGAGCCGCTCCGCGACGGCGAGCGGCCTTCGGTTCGGGTGTCCCTGCTTAGCGGCGAACGCTACTACCACGTCGGCTATCTGCCGGCAGCGGAGGCGGCAGACTACTACGCGGTGCTGGACCGACTGACACGCAACAAACAGATCGGGATGTGCCCCGCGCGCCTGTGGTGGCCCGAAGGCAAGGCAGATCAAATCATGCAGGTCTACCTGAAGCTGGCACCGCCGGCCAGCCTCCTGCCGGAGGCCGCGCCCTCCAGTGCGTACTTCAACGTGACGGGCTATACCACCGTGGTGGTCACCAAAGAAGAAGAGCACCAACAGGCGTTGGAATTCTTCGGCGAGCAGGAGAAACTCTGGTTCCATTTGGGCTTCTGCGCCATCAAGTCCGGAAAATACGCGGGCGAACGGACTATCCAGGTGCGGCTGGAAGACCACGTCGTGGGGGAGCTCACGTACCTGATGGGGCAACGCTACGGAGCGCTCGTCGAGGCGGGACACCTCCGGGGCCAACAGGTGATTTGTCAGGGGCGTATCCGGGACGAAGCAGGCCGGGGCCTGCAAGTAGAACTGTTCCTTCCGTCTGAGGACGCCGTCAAAGCTGACGGCGGCTATGATGGTAGGGACTAATTTTTAGAGAGGAATCCGCACGCTATATGGCTGATGAGCAACGGCGGGCACGCCGCTCCGGCGACGCCGGCGACAAACGTTCCGGGGAGCAGAAATCCGCACGAGGAGCCGCCAGTAAAGGGCGTCGCCCGTACCGGGATGATTCGGCAACACGTGGGCAAGGCGAACGGCGGGATCGTTGGGACCGAAAGCCACGGGGCGAACGCGGCGAACGAGATGGTCAGCGTCCCGGACGCGGCGACCGGCGCTCGCGAGATCAACAGGGTCGGCAGCGTCAGGACGGCCAGGACCGCAGCCGGTTCCGTGGTGACCAACGCAGCGCCAACCGGGAGGACCGGGGCCCATCCCCAGACATCGACGCGGATGTGACGGGTCGTGAACTGAACAAGGTCGTCCTGAACCAGATCTCGGGTATGGATGAACGTAACCGCAGCTGGGTGGCCAAACACCTCGTGATGGCTGGACGGCTGCTCGCCACCGATCCCGAGCTGGCGTTCTCGCACGCCCTAGCAGCCTCTCGGCGCGGTGGCCGGCACGCAGTAGTACGCGAGGCGGTGGGTCTGACGGCCTACGCCGCAGGACACTTTCACGATGCTCTTCGAGAGTTCCGCACCTACCGCAGGATCAGCGGCGATCAGAGCCACCTGCCGTTGATGGCAGCCTGCGAGGCGGAGCTCGGCCGACCAGAAAAAGCCATCGAACTCGCGGAAAGCATCGAAGCTGAGCAGCTTGATACGGAACAAAAGGTTGATCTGGCGATCATCATGTCCGGCGTCTATGCCGAACAGCAAGAATTCGCGAAAGCCAAAGAGGTCTTGGAGGTGCCGCAGCTGAAGTTGAATAGGGCGTTCAGCTTCAGTCCCCGGCTCTTTCGCGCCTCCGGCGAGGCCTTGACCGACCTAGGACAGCTCGACGAGGCCCAGAAATGGTTCAGCCAAGCCACTGTGGCCGATGCCGCACTAGGCACCGGGGAGTTTGCGCCACCAGAGATCATCGACCTCGGTGACGACGACGAGGACGCGCAGGATGCCAAACCGCGCGTCAAGGACGTCCTCCCGGAGACACCGGAACAAAGTGAGGCCGAGGACTCGACGGGGCAGGCGCCAGAGGAAAACGCGGCACACGGAGAATAACGATTACTAACCAACTCATCCTTGGCAAATACGATGGCCTCTTGTGCGATTTGGACGGAGTTGTCTACGCCGGGCCCGAGGCTATACCGGGTGCCACCGAGGCCCTGCAACAAGTGGCCAACCGCGGGGTCCGGATCGGTTACATCACCAACAACGCCTCCCGCTCTAACCAGACGGTGGCCGATCACCTCAACGAACTCGGCGCACCCGCTACGGTAGACAGCGTCGTCGGTTCGGTCGAAGTCGCCGTGGCCCTCGTGCAGGACCACGTCCCACCAGGTTCGGCCGTGCTGGCGACCGGATCGGAATATCTTGCCGAGACGCTGATTCAAGCCGGCTACCGGATCTGTGCGGACCACCGCGACAGGCCGGCTGCGGTGATTCAGGGGTTCAACCCCGGTCTGGCGTGGCCGGATCTCGCGCACGCCAGTTACGCGGTCGCTGCCGGAGCCTTTTGGCTGGCGACCAACCTTGACACGACCATCCCGACAGCCGAGGGGATTGCGCCCGGTAACGGGACCTTCGTCCAGGCGGTGGCCACCGCGACAGGAAAGAAACCTCTGGTGGCTGGAAAGCCGGAGCCACACATGTTTCGTCTCGCGGCGGAAAAACAGGGCCTGCGTCGACCGCTGGTAGTCGGAGACAGGTTGGACACCGACATCGTCGGTGGAAACCGTGCCGGTTTCAACACGGCTCTGGTCCTGACCGGAATCAACACCCGGGAAGACGCAGCCAAGGCGGGTGTCGACTTCCAACCAACCATGGTCATTGACAACTTGGGTCAACTGCTATGACGGATCCGACGAATTCTGGTGACCCAGCAGTCGACCTCGAGCTTTACCGGCGGCTCCTGCAGCAGCTGCGGGCGTAACTTGATCAACAGGTGGACCCGACCGAAGCTGATGAGCGAGCCGTGAATGAACTCTTAGGCATCGACGAGGAACCAGACCTCCCCGCCCAGAGCCTGTGGTGATGGACAAGGATCCCAGAACGAGGCTCGACCAAAGGCTGGTCCAGCTCGGCTTGGCAACCTCGAGAACCCGCGCCGCCGAGGCCATCTCCGCGGGGCGGGTGACGGTCAACGGGATGCCGCAAACGAAGGCATCGTATCGGGTCGGTCCCACTGACCAGCTGGAGGTGCGCAAGACGGAGCGGGAGTACGTGTCCCGGGCGGGCCACAAACTGGCCGGAGCGCTAGCAGCCTTCCCCGAGATCTCTGTCCGTGGGAAGACCTGCCTCGATGCGGGAGCAAGCACCGGTGGCTTCACTCAGGTGCTCCTAGAAGCCGGCGCCGCCGAAGTTTTCGCCGTAGACGTCGGGCATGGGCAATTGGTGCCACAACTGCGCGAAGACCCCCGGGTTCGCGTCTACGAGCGACTCAACATCCGCCACGTGGGCGAGGCACTTTCTCCGGGTACCATTCCGTTGATTGTCTCTGACCTGTCCTTCATCTCGCTGCGATTGGTCATCCCCGCGCTCGTGGAAATCGCGAGCACGCCGGCCGATCTACTCTTGATGGTCAAACCTCAATTCGAAGTAGGCCGCGACAAGCTTGGAAAAGGTGGGATCGTCACGGATCCGGCGGCCCGCGCAGATGCGGTCGCTCGGGTGGTGCAGTGCGCGGCAGATCACGGCCTCGAACTGCGCGGCGCGGGGCGCAGCCAATTGCCTGGTCAGGACGGAAACGTCGAGTTCTTCTGCTGGTTTCACCGCGGCGAGGACTCCACGACGGAAGCGAAAAGGACCCAAGATCTGCTCGACGCGGTGGACTATTCCTGACCAGAGCCCAGAGAATTCGGTACGCTGAGGTGACGAGAAACATCGACCGGGGTATGTGAATCAGTTTGATCATCAAGAAACGCAGACGCCTGAGCCCTCCGCAGCCCAGTGGGGAGAAACAGAAACGGCGCCGGATCCTGTTGCTGGCTCATACGGGGCGCTCCGATGCCATCGAATCGGCGATTCAAACCTGCCATCAATTGCTGAACTGTGACCTGATCCCGGTGATGCTACGCCGGGACATGGAACAGATCGAGAAGCACTCCCACCGTCACCACTCTCAACTTGGCATCCTGTCGAACGTCGAGATCCTAGGGATCAACACCGAGCTTCCGGAGATCACCCTCTGCATGGTGTTGGGCGGAGACGGTTCGGTGCTGCGCGCGGCAGAGTTCGTTCACGGTCACGACATCCCCATCCTCGCGGTCAATCTCGGACACGTCGGGTTCCTTGCCGAGAGCGAACGTTCGGATTTGCAGGAAACCGTGCAACGAGTCGTCGAGGACTCGTACATCGTGGAAGAACGCATGGCGATCGATGTCAAGGTGTGGCACAACAACGAGTTGATCGCCCAGACTTGGGCGTTGAACGAGGCGAGCATCGAAAAAATCAACCGGGAACGAATGCTCGAGGCCGTGATTGAGGTCGATGCCCGGCCGATCTCCACGTTCGGTTGCGACGGGGTAGTGCTCGCGACGCCCACCGGCTCGACAGCCTACGCATTCTCCGCAGGTGGACCGGTGGTGTGGCCCGAGGTGGAAGCGTTGCTGCTAGTACCGATCAGCGCGCACGCACTTTTTGCCCGACCACTGGTGATCGCGCCCACCTCGGTCATGGCGGTGGAGATCCTGACCCGGACCGAAAGCGGTGGGGTGTTGTGGTGCGATGGTCGTCGCATGGTGGAGCTTCCGCCGGGTGCGCGCGTGGAAGCAACGCGTTCACCACAGAAGGTCCGGTTGGCACGGGTCAACCAGACGCCGTTCGCCGAGCGGTTGGTGCGGAAGTTCGAATTGCCGACCACCGGCTGGCGTGGACCGGCCAAGACGGAACTGGAGCACGGCCCGGCCGAGCTAGAACACGAACGCCGGGCCTCAGGCGCGGTCACGGAAGCGCTCAAGATCATCGAACCGCGGCATGTCACGGCGGCCCCGCCGGTCACAGGGCGATTGGACATCAACCCTGCCGACCTACGCTTCCACCGCAACCGAAAAACCGACGACAAGAGATCCACGAAGGGTAGCGACCGGGACGAGTAGGGTCGCAACACCAAGTTCATGATTGAAGAAATAAGCATCAATCAGCTCGGCGTCATCGAAGCTGCAACTTTGCCACTGGGACCAGGATTCACGGTAGTGACCGGCGAGACCGGTGCCGGCAAGACCATGGTCGTCACCGCGCTGGGGCTGCTGTTGGGCCAGCGTGCAGACTCTGGGGCTGTGCGGCACGGCGAAAATGTCGCCAGCGTCCAAACCCGATACCTGCTGTCGACACCCAACGAGCGGCTCGAGCAGCTGCTCGCGGAGCAAGACGCGATCGTGGAAGAACACGAGCAGGGTCAGGAGCTCTTAGCCGCTCGCAGCGTGTACGCCAATGGGCGCTCGCGGGCCACAGTCGGCGGCCGGCAGGTCCCGGCAGGCATCCTCAGCGAGATTGGCCGCGAACTGGTGGCGGTGCACGGCCAAACCGATCAGCTGCGGCTCACCAGTGCCCAAGCTCAACGCCAGGCACTCGACCAGTTCGCCGGCGCCGATCTGCAGGCCGAATTGGACAGCTACCGGCGCAGCTTCGCCGAGTGGAAGGAAGTCACGGAGAAGCTCAACGAACTGACCGGAAACCTGCGCGAACGAACGTTGGAAGCGGATGCCCTGCGGCAGGCGCTGGCCGACATCGATCAGGTAGCGCCGGAGGAGGGCGAAGACGAGCGGCTCAAGAACATGCTGCGCCGCCTTGAGAACCTTGAAGCGCTGCGCAACGCCTCCCTCATCGCGCAGGCCGCGCTCATCGGCGGCGACGAAGGCGGCTTCGAAGACAGCCCGAGCGTTGCCGCCCTCATCCAACGCGCCGAGACCGAGCTGGGCTTGGTCACGGCAGAGGACGAGGAACTGGACAAGCTCGCCCAGCGGCTGCAGGAAATCAGCATCCTGAGCTCCGATTTGGCGGCGGAGTTCGGCAGTTACCTGTCTTCCCTCGACATGGACGAGCTCGACGGACTCGGCGATGTCCACGAGCGTATCGCGGCGCTGAACCGCATCACACGGAAGTACGGGCAGCACGGCAACTCCACGCTGGACGAGATCATCGAGTGGGCGGATCAGGCCCGGAGCCGCCTCGAGGATCTGGACGTCTCCGACGAGCGCCTTGAGGAGCTGCGGGCCAAGGTGAGCGATCTTGACCAGCGGCTAGAGCACTCTGCCGGTCGGCTCACCGCGATGCGCGAAGCCGCCGCCGCCGAGCTGGGCACCGCGGTCAGCGCCGAGCTGCAGGCCTTGTCAATGCCGGATGCCGCGCTCGTTGTGAAGGTGTCTGCCGCAGAGTCACGCAGCCAACACGGCCAAGACCTCATCGACATCATGTTGCAGCCACACCCCGGGGCCAAGCCCCGGCCGCTAGGGAAGGGCGCCTCCGGTGGCGAACTCTCGAGGGTCATGCTCGCCCTAGAGGTCGTCTTGGCGACCAAGAACCCCGTACCGACGATGATCTTCGACGAGGTCGACGCGGGGGTGGGCGGCCAGGCCGCCATCGAGATCGGTCGCCGACTGGCCCATCTCGCCAAGCACACGCAGGTGATCGTTGTGACGCACCTGCCGCAGGTCGCGGCTTTCGCGGACAACCACATCCGGGTGTTGAAAGCCACCGACCAGCAGGCCGCAGTCACCCTTAGCGACGTGGCCGCGTTGGACCAAGAACAACGCGTGCTCGAACTGGCCCGGATGCTCTCCGGGCACCAAGACTCCGCATCCGCCCAAGAACACGCGCGCGAGCTGTTGAACACATCCCATGTCTAGAAACACGTTACCCAGCTTCGGAGAGGAACCTATGGCCCCGCACGGCAGCGCGCTCGGCGACAGCTCTTTCCCGGTCGAGACCCTGCTGACCGAAACCGTGTACTCGGGAGCCATCTGGGACGTGACCGCGGAGCGCTTCATCTACCCGAGCGCCGCGGGCGACACGGAACTGCGCAGAGAGTTCATCCAGCACCCCGGCGCGGTCGCGGTCGTCGCGATGAACGAAGAAAACGAAATACTCCTGCTCCAGCAGTACCGACACCCGGTGAGACAAAAGCTCTGGGAGATCCCCGCTGGGCTGTTGGACGTGGACGGAGAACCGATGCTGCAGGCGGCCCAACGCGAACTCGCCGAGGAGGCCGATCTGCGGGCCGGAAGCTGGCGGACCCTCGTGGACTACTACACCACACCGGGCAGCTCATCTGAAGGCATCCGCGTCTTCTTGGCGACCGAGCTGGAGCTCATCCCGGAGGGAGAACGGCACCGGCGAACGGCTGAGGAGGCCGATATGGCCCAACAGTGGATCAGTCTCGACAGCGCGGTGCAAATGGTCTTCGCCGGAAAACTGCACAACCACTCGACGGTCGTCGCCATCCTCGCGCTCGCCTCGAACGGGGCGGCGCGCTCGCGCCCGGCCGACGCCGACTGGCTACCCGGCGACGCTCGGAAGTAAGAGCATCGTCGTGCCCGATCCGTTTCAGCAGCCACCGGCCGTGGACGCCTATTTCGCCCACCTGCAGGTCGAGCGAGGGCTCAGCGCCAACACGTTGAGCGCCTACCGGCGCGATATCAATCGCTACCTCGGCTTTCTCCACGAGCGCCGGCAGCCGCTGCTGGAGGTCAAACCGGAGCACCTACGTTCCTTCTTGGTGTCCCTGACGAACCCGGAAGCCAACCCGGAAACCGGCGAGCAGCCGCGAGCGCTGTCCGCGCGCACGGCGGCTAGGGTGATCATCGCCGTCCGCGGACTGCACAAGTTCCTTGCGCTTGAGGGCCACACCGCCACGGACCCGGCCGCCGGGATCAAGCCACCAGCGCATCGGGAGCCGCTGCCCAAGGCGCTGCCCATCGACCAGGTGCAGCAGCTGCTCGGGACCATGCCGGCGAACACGGCCCGGCAGCTGCGAGACCGGGCGCTGCTGGAGTTCCTGTACTCCACGGGAGCACGAATCACCGAGGCCATCGACGTCGACGTTGACGATCTGCACCTCGATGAACGCGACGGGCAGCCACCGGTGGTGCTGGTCCGGGGTAAGGGTGGCAAGGACCGGCTGGTGCCTGTCGGCTCCTACGCGCGAGAGGCGCTCGAAGCCTATCTGGTGCGTGGACGACCGGAGCTGAGCGGTGCCGGCCGGGGGAGTGCGGCGGTGTTCCTGAACGCACGCGGTGGCAGGCTCTCGCGGCAGTCGGCATGGCAGATCTTGAAGGACGCGGCAGCGGCCGCGAAACTCGAGGCCGACGTCTCACCGCACACACTGCGGCACTGTTTCGCCACCCACCTGTTGCAAGGCGGCGCAGATGTGCGGGTGGTCCAAGAGCTGCTGGGGCATTCCTCCGTGACCACCACCCAGGTGTACACCAAGGTGACCCCGGATCAGCTCCAAGAGGTGTTCCGTACCTCGCACCCACGGGCCTTACATTCAGCTTGATCCTTAACTTGAAGGCTCGCCGGGGACTGACACCAATTCCCACAAAAAAGACCTGCGCAGTCATAAAGTGGAAGAAGAATTAATGCTGAGTAACACCATGTAGGGAGCGGTATCGGTGAATCCGAAGGACAACGCAGAACTGTTCCCCGTTAAACCGGGGATGCAACTGGGCCCAACGGGTCGCCCGCTGCGCGACTTCCCGGAACCCCAGCCCTTAACCAGCCACGGGCCGGCCCGCATCATCGCCATGGTCAACCAGAAGGGCGGCGTCGGCAAGACCACCTCGACCATCAACCTCGGAGCCGCGCTGGCGGAATACGGACGCAAGGTCCTCATGGTCGACTTCGACCCACAGGGGGCGCTCTCGGCGGGCCTTGGGGTGAGCTCACACGAGCTAGACACCACGGTGTACAACGTGATGATGGAACGGGACGTGCACGCCCGGGACGCCATCGTGGAAACCAACGTCGAGGACGTCGACCTGCTCCCGGCGAACATCGACCTGTCAGCCGCCGAGGTGCAACTGGTCAACGAGGTCGCGCGCGAACAGGTTCTCGCCCGGGCGTTGCGCGATGTCGCCGACGATTACGATGTCATCCTGATCGACTGCCAGCCGTCCCTCGGCCTGTTGACCGTCAACGCCTTGACCGCCGCGCACGGGGTGATCATCCCGCTCATCGCAGAGTTCTTTGCGCTGCGAGCCGTCGCCCTGCTGGTAGAGACCATCGAAAAGGTCCAGGACCGGCTCAACCCGGACCTGAACATCGACGGCGTGCTGGCCACCATGTACGATGCCCGGACCCTGCACTCCCGAGAAGTTGTCAGCAGACTGGTCGAAGCCTTCGGTGACAAAGTCTTCGAGACCGTCATCAGGCGGACCATCCGTTTTGCCGACGCCACGGTCGCGGCCGAGCCGATCACCGCATACGCCTCCAACCATCAGGGCGCTGAGGCGTACCGCCAGCTGGCCCGAGAGCTGATCAGCCGTGGTGGAGCCCCCTAACCTGCAACCAAGCCAAAGCGAGGGTTTCCACCTGCAGCTGAGCAACTTCAGCGGCCCCTTCGACCTGCTGCTGACGTTGATCGGCAACCGCAAACTGGACATCACCGAGGTCGCCCTAGCCCAGGTCACCGACGAATTCTTGGCCTACCTGCGCCAACGCATCGACGAGCACACCCAGCAGGCGCTCGACGAGGCCAGCGAGTTCCTAGTGGTGGCGGCGACGCTGCTGGACCTCAAGGCGGCCCGGCTGCTGCCGGCCGGTGAGGTCGAAGACGAGGAAGACATCGCCGCACTGGAAGCCCGGGACCTACTCTTCGCCAGGCTGCTGCAGTACAAGGCCTTCAAGGAGATGGCCGCCTACTTCGGCAAGCTCGCTGGGGAAAACCGAGACTACATCCCGCGCAACGTGCCCTTGGACCCGCCCTTCGACGCGATCTTGCCGGAACTCATTGTCCGGACCACACCGAGGCAACTGGCCGCACTCGCAGAGCAAGTGTTCGCTAGGCAGAGTGCGACCCCACCCAAGGTGGACACCGCGCACCTGCACCACCCCAAGGTCAGCGTGGCGGAGCGTGCCAAGGTTATGCTCGAGCTGCTCCACGAACAGCACACCGCGACATTCGCGCAACTCTGCCCACGCAGCACCGCGTCTTGGGACGAATACGTGGCGACCGTGGTCGCGAGTTTTCTTGCGCTGCTAGAACTATTCCGGGACCGCCGCATCGACTTGACACAGGAAGACAACAGCAGCGACATCCTAGTTAGCCTGATCACCGACAGCGAGGACGGAAGATGACGGAAACGAATCAGCGCCGGTTGCTGGAAGCCATCCTGATGGTCACCGATCAGCCGCTGAGCGCGCAGACGCTCGCCCAGCACCTCGGTCTTGAAACCAGTGCGGTGGAATCCACCCTTGAGTCGCTGGCCGCCGAGTACGCGCAGGCGCACGACGGCGCCGGCCGAGGATTCGTCCTGCGCGCAACCGGGGCCGGCTGGCGCATCTACTCACACCCCGATTTTGCCGGGGACATCGCGGCCTTCCTCACGCAGGGGCAATCAGCGCGGCTCTCCCAAGCCGCCCTCGAGACGCTAGCGGTGATCGCCTACCGGCAACCGATCAGCCGGTCGCAGATCGCCGCTATTCGTGGTGTGAGTGTTGACTCAGTGGTCAAGACGCTGCAAATCCGCGGATTAGTGGAAGAATATGGACAAGAGGAACATACTCAAGCCACGCTCTACCAAACCACAGACTCGTTTCTTGAAATAATGGGGCTGACATCGCTCAGCGAGCTACCACAGCTGTCAGAGCATCTACCGGGTGTGGAATCCTTAGCAGAAGTGTTGGCAGCCAACGAGCCTGACCAAAACTACTAGGCTCACCGAGCACACACGTTTTCACAACACCAGGAGAGACAGCACACATGAGCTCACAGCATCCACGTGGTTCTTCCCGCGGCAAGGGCAAGGGGCGTGGCCCGAAGTCTGGCTCTGCTTCTCGGAACAAGTCAGCGGCTAACCCCGCGCGCGCTCGCGGGCAGGGGCCATTCGAGAAGGAGCGCTTCGGCCGGAACCTGGGTCCGCGAAAACAACACCAGCCGCGGCCGGCGGCCGAGGAAGCAGAACGATCCTTCAGCGAGGTCCATGACCCCGACGGCGTCCGGCTACAGAAGGTGATGGCCCAAGCGGGGGTCGCCTCGCGCCGCGTCTGTGAGGAACTGATCGCGGAGGGCCGCGTGGAGGTTGACGGCAAGATCGTGATCGAACCCGGTGTCCGGGTGAACCCGGAGAAGGTCACGATCCACGTCGACGGGATGCGGGTCCAACTAAACAAGCAATTGCGCTACTACGCGTTTAACAAGCCGCGCGGTGTCGTCTCCACCATGGAGGACCCGGAGGGCCGGCCCTGTGTCACCGACTACCTGAAGAACAAGCATGAACGGCTGTTCCACGTCGGCCGATTGGACACCAATACCGAGGGGCTGCTTTTGCTGACCAACGACGGTGAACTGGCGAACAGGCTCACCCACCCCAAGTGGGAGGTGCCCAAAACCTATCTGGTGCAGGTTCCCGGCCCGCTGCCCAAGGGCGTCGGGGCGCAAATGCGCGCAGGCATCGAACTCGAAGATGGGATCTCCCGCGTCGATTCGTTCAAGGTGGTGGACTCCACCCCGGGGCACGTGCTGATCGAAGTGGTGCTGCACTCGGGTAAGAACCGCATCGTGCGGCGCATGTTCTCCGCCGTCGGCCACCCGGTGCGGCGGCTGGTCCGACTGCAGATGGGCTCGATCAGGCTCGGGGACCAGAAGCAGGGCACAGTGCGGCCGCTGTCGCAGCACGAGATCGGCCACCTGTTAGCCGAGGTGGGACTCTGATGGCGAAACACGTGGCAGACAGCCTCGGCGGCGCGGTGCTGATTCGCGGGACCGGCCTGCTGGGCACCAGCATCGGTTTGGGACTGGCCAAAGCCGGCGCCAGCGTCTACCTCTCGGATCCCTCGCCGTCCGCCCAAGCCGTCGCCGTGGATATCGGCGCCGGCCGGGCTTGGGACGAGGAACTACCGGCCCCGTCCGTCGTGGTCGTTGCCGCCCCACCGGATGTGTGCGCCCAGGAAATCGCCAAGGCGCTGACGAGCTTTCCGGAAGCGGTCGTCATGGACATCGCCTCCATCAAGGTCGCGATCTTGGAGGACCTCGAAGAGCGAGTCGCGGCCGGTCAGCTCAGCGCCGAAGCCCTGAGCCGGTACATCGGCTGCCACCCGATGGCCGGCCGCGAACGCTCCGGACCGGTCGCGGCCCGTGGAGAACTTTTCACCTCCATGCCGTGGGTGATCTGCCGCCGCAACGACGTCCAAGAACGCGCCATCGACGCCGCCTACGAGATCGCCCACACACTCGGGGCGTCGGTGTCCTACATGGACACCGCAGAACACGACGGCTCGGTTGCGCTGATTTCGCATCTGCCGCAAATCGCCGCCTCGCTCGTGGCTTCCCGCCTGCAGGACACCCGCCCGGAGTCGCTGGCGTTGGCCGGCAACGGGCTGCGGGACGTGACCAGAATCGCCGCCTCCGACCCCTCCTTGTGGGTGCAGATCCTCTCCGGGAACGCTCCACGCATCGTGGAGATCCTCTACGGGGTGCGTGAGGACCTGAACCGGCTGATCGGTACCATGGAGAACCCGACCGGGCCGGGGGCGCGCCTCGACTTGGCCCAGCTGATGAGCGAGGGCAACACGGGGCACGCCCGGATCCCGGGCAAGCACGGGGCGCCGCCGCAGGCGTTCACCAAGGTGACCGTCATCGTCGACGACACCCCGGGCCAGATCGCAGCGCTGCTGGCGGACATTGGCCGCATCGGGGTCAATGTTGAGGACCTGCGCATGGAACACTCCGCCGGACACCAAGTCGGTATGGTGGAAATAGCTGTCATCCCCGGGGTTCGGGACGACCTCATCGAATCATTGACCGATATCGGCTGGAAAGTAGTTCAATAATGACCGAAGAAACCACCACCGAACACCTGGTGATCGCAATTGACGGGCCATCCGGTTCTGGAAAGTCTTCGGTTTCCAAGGCGGTGGCCCGCGAGCTCGACGCGGCGTGGTTAGACACCGGCGCCATGTACCGCGCGGTGGCGTGGCTGGCGCTGGAGCGCGGCATTGACCCGGGGGAGGAAGCCGCTGTGCTGGCGGAGCTGCAAGACACCGAGTTCAGCATCTCCACCGACCCCGACGAGGAATATGTTGAGGTCGACGGGCAGGACATCACCGAGGCTATTCGCTCAACGGAGGTCACAGCAGAGGTGTCGACCATCGCGGCCCACCCCATGGTGCGCGAATTTCTGGTGCAGGCGCAGCAGGAGATCATCGACGAGCATCAGGCCATCGTGGCCGAGGGCCGAGACATCACCACGGTCGTGGCGCCGCAGGCACCGGTGCGCATCTTGTTGACCGCCGACGAGGCCACCCGGATGGTCCGCCGCGGACTGCAACTGAGCGAGCAAAGCGCCGAGCTTCCCGACCAGCAGACCTTGAACGAGCAGGTTCGGGACCGGGATGCCAAGGACGCTCAAGTGAACAACTTCATGGAGGCGGCGCCCGGCGTTGTCACTGTTGATTCCACCGAGCTGAACTTTGAACAGACCGTCGAAGCGGTGCTCGCGGTGGTGAACACGGCGTTGAACGACGCAACGGCGATGTCCGAGTTGGAAGCAGAATCAGACCACAACCGGGCTCAGGTGCTCCGGGACCATCTTGGCGACTACGAGCTCGAACCGGAAGACGAAGCGCTGCTGGCGGACTGGGACGTCGACATCGAGGTGGAGCCAGAAACCATTCCGCCGGTCCTCGCCGTGGTCGGCCGACCAAACGTCGGCAAGTCAACCCTCGTGAACCGGATCTTGGGACGGCGCGAAGCAGTCGTCGAGGATGTGCCCGGGGTGACCCGGGACCGGGTCAGCTACCCGGCCGAATGGAACGGCCGCGAATTCACCATGGTGGACACCGGCGGCTGGGAACACGATGCCAAGGGGATCCACCGGCGCGTCGCCGAACAAGCCGAGATGGCGGTCGACGTCGCGGACGCCGTCCTCTTCGTAGTCGACGCCACCGTCGGGGCGACCGCCACCGACGAGGCGGTCGTGCGGATGCTGCGGCGCAAGAAGAAGCCCATCATCCTCGCCGCCAACAAGATCGACGATTTCCACCAAGAACCCGAGGCCGCTGCGCTGTGGGGCTTGGGTCTGGGCACGCCTTATCCAGTGTCCGCGATCCACGGTCGCGGCACCGCGGACCTTCTTGACGCCGTCATGGCGGAGCTACCAAAAGAATCCGCGTACGCCGGCCGCCTTCCCACCGGCGGCCCACGCCGCGTCGCGCTGGTCGGTCGTCCCAACGTCGGCAAGTCCTCGCTCTTGAACAAGCTGGCGGGGGAGGACCGCGTGGTGGTGGATGACGTGGCTGGTACCACCCGGGACCCGGTGGACGAGCTCGTTGAACTCGGCGGCGAAACCTGGCGTTTCGTAGACACGGCCGGCATCAGACGACGACAGCACATGGCCCACGGCGCCGAATACTATGCCTCCTTGCGCACCCAAACCGCGCTGGACCGTGCCGAAGTGGCCGTGGTGCTGTTGGCGGCCGACGAGGTCATCTCGGAACAGGACGTGCGGATCATCCAGTTGGTGCTGGACTCGGGCCGTGCTCTCGTGCTCGCCATGAACAAGTGGGATCTGTTGGACGATGAACGGCGCCGCTTCCTAGAACGGGAGATCGAACAGGACCTGTCCTTCGTCGATTGGGCGCCGCGGGTCAACATTTCCGCGGCGACCGGGTGGCACAAGGACAAGCTGGTACCCGCACTTGAGACGGCACTAGAATCCTGGGACAAGCGGCTCTCCACGGCGAAGCTGAACGCCTTCCTCGGCGAACTCGTCGCGGCTCACCCGCACCCGGTTCGGGGCGGCAAACAGCCGCGAATCCTGTTCGGCACCCAGGTTTCGGCGCGACCACCAAAGTTCGTGCTCTTCACCACGGGATTCCTTGATCCGCAGTACCGCAGGTTCATCAGCCGCCGGTTGCGCGAAACATTCGGGTTCAAAGGCACCCCCATCGAGATCGGCATGCGGGTGCGCGAACGCCGAGCGCGCAATAGCTGAGCGCGGCAATGAGCGGGCCGGTACGAACCGTCGACCTGACCCACGCGTGGCGGGTCGGAATGCCGGTCGTGGCAGGCGACCCAAGCTACCAACTCAGCCCCGTCACCACGGTTGCCGAGCACGGGTACGCCGTCGGGCGGCTGGTCGCAGGAACCCACACCGGGACGCACCTTGACGCGCCCGCCCACATCTTCGCGGATGGGCAGACGGTCGATCAACTTGATTTGGGGCGGCTCAGCGGTCGGGCCCGGGTCTTCCAGCTGGAGTCCCGGCCGCGGCAGCTGATCACCGCAGACCTCGTGGGCCAGCAACTCATGGACTTCCTCAGCCAGCCCGAACCGGAGCCCATCGTGTTGTTTGCGACCGGCTGGGATCGATACTTCGCCACCGACCAGCGGGATTATGCGCAGCACCCCCACCTCTCCCCGGCGCTGGCGACGCTGCTTCGGGACCAGGGCGTGCAGCTGCTAGGGATCGACACCTTCAGTCCGGATGCGGCGGACAGCGTTGAGCTTCCGGTTCACCACATCCTGCTGGGCGCCGGCATCCCCATCATCGAGAACCTCAAGGGGCTGCGGGATCTTCCGTCCAGTGTGCAGTTCGCAAGTTACCCGCTGCCGTTAGCCGGTGCTGATGCGGCGCCCGTCCGGGCCGTCGCGACGGTCGGCGTGCCTGACGACACGGCAACGGCCGTCCGGGCCGTCAACGGGATGGAATATGATGCTTACTAGGCAGGCGGCTGTCGCCGCAGTCGCCGACCGTACACGACCGCAAAGTTAGGGCAGAATGTTCCCCCGCAAATTGGGATTTGACCGCGAGAAATATATCAAGCTGCAGTCGGAACACATCGATGCCCGCCGCCAACAAATCGGCGGCAAGCTTTACCTAGAAATGGGCGGCAAGCTCTTTGATGACATGCACGCCTCGAGGGTCTTGCCGGGCTTCACCCCGGACAACAAGATCGCTATGCTGGAGCGGCTCAAGGATGAGCTAGAGATCGTCATCGCCATCAACGCCAAGGACCTGCAGCGGCAAAAGGTGCGGGCCGACCTCGGCATCCCCTACGAAGAGGACCTGCTGCGCCTCGTGGACGTCTTCCGGGAACGCGGCTTCCTCGTGAACAACATCGTGATGACGCAGATGGACGAATCCAACGGGGCAGCCCGCGCCTTCAAGAATAGGCTGGAACGGTTGGGGCTGAAGGTGGCGCGCCACCGGACCATCAAGGGTTACCCCGCGGACACCGCACTCGTGGTGAGCAAGAACGGGTTTGGCAAGAACGAGTACGTGGAAACCAGCAGGGACCTCATCCTCGTGACCGGACCCGGGCCGGGCTCCGGCAAGCTGGCCACCTGCCTGTCGCAGATCTACCACGACTATCGGCACGGCATTGCTGCCGGTTACGCCAAGTTCGAGACCTTTCCGATCTGGAATCTACCGCTGGATCACCCGGTGAACATGGCGTACGAGGCAGCGACCGCGGACCTAGACGACGTGAACATGATCGATCCGTTCCATCTGGCCGCCTACGGGGTGCAGGCGGTCAGCTACAACAGGGATGTGGAAGTCTTCCCGCTGCTCGCGATGCTGCTACGCGAACTTGCCGGCGAATCACCGTACAAGTCCCCCACTGACATGGGGGTGAACCTCGTCGGGTCTTGTATCAGCGATGACGAGGTCTGCCGTGAAGCCGCCAAACAGGAGATCATTCGGCGATATTACAAGGCCCTCGTGGAGGAACGACGGGAGGACGCCGAACCGACGGTGTCCGAACGCATCGCCTTGCTGATGGGCAAGCTGGGTATCACGAAAACGTCCAGGAAGGTCGTGGAACCCGCTCTGGAGGTCGCACGGCGGACGAGAGAGCCTGCCTCTGCGATTCAACTGGGGGATGGCCAGATCGTCACAGGCAAAACGACCGCACTGCTGGGGTGCTCAGCCGCTATGCTATTGAACGCGCTGAAGGTGCTCGCGGGCATCGATGACGCCGTGCAGTTGTTGGCCCCGGAATCGATCCAACCGATTCAAACGCTCAAGACCGATCACCTGGGCAGCCGCAACCCGCGGCTGCACACAGATGAGGTGCTGATCGCGTTGTCGGTGTCGGCCAATTCGGACGAGTACGCGCGGCGAGCCTTGGACCAGCTTCAGAATCTGCGCGGCTGCGAAGTACACACCACGACCATTCTGGGCTCCGTGGACGAGGGGATTTTCCGCAACCTTGGCGTCCTAGTGACCTCTGAACCGCAGTATCAGGTTAAGAGCCTCTACCGGAAGCGTTAGCCATCCTCGGGCTTCCGGTCCCCATGTTTCCACGAGCGCAGGGCCCGCAGCATGTCCCGTTTCTTGGAGGAATGCCCATCCATCCTGCTGAGGATGTCGTGCAGGGCGCCGATCGTCTCCCGGATGAAGGGCCCCTTGTTGAGCATCACAGCCTCAGCGCGTTGGGCCATGGCCGCGTCTGTGATTTCGGAACGAGACGGCAGACCTGACTTCGCCATGGACTCCAGCACTTGGGTGGCCCAGATGACCGGAACGTGGGCCGCCTCGCACAACCAGAGGATCTCTTCCTGCAACTCAGCCATACGCTCGAACCCGGCCTCGACGGCCAGATCGCCGCGGGCAATCATGACGCCCACGTCAGGCCAACGCATGGCCTCGAGTAGGAGATCGGGAAGCGCCTGGAACGCGGCCACGGTCTCGATCTTCAGCACCACGGCCACGGATTCAGCCGACAAGGCAGACAGCTCGTCCAGCAAGTCGGCGACATCAGCGGAGGACCCGACGAAGGACATGTTGATGATGTCGGCGTGTTCTGCAACCGCGCCCAGATTCGCGCGGTCTTCGCGGGTGAGCGCCGGTATCCGAAGCTCTGTATCCGGAAAGTTGATGCCCTTTTCGGCGCGAAGATTGCTGCCACCCACTCCGGCTTGGACGATTTTCAACCGAATCTCATCCGCCGCCTGATGAATGATCTGTGCGCCGATCTTACCGTCATCGAACCACACGTGTTCGCCCGCTCTTACCTGGGTGAACACGTCCGGGATGGAACAGCCGATTGTCTGCGTACCGGTGGCGTCGACCGGTTGCGCTGCCATATTCGGTGTCAGCACGAGCGTGTCATCCACCGTCAGACGCAGCGCCTGCTCCAAGGCCGGCAAGCCGCCGATCTGCAGTACTGGGGATCCGTCTGCGGTTCGCACCTCGGAATCAGTGGCCCAGTAGATGGTTTTCTTGGTGGAGACTAGGGCCGCGGTGGGGGTGAGGGCCTCTACCTTCAGGCTGCGGCGGGACCCGCGCGCGTCGCGGTAGCTGAGCTTGTCCCCAACACAGAGTCCGGTGAACTCGTTAGCTGCCAGAATCCTCACCGGGATGTGTTCGACGCCGTCGGCCTCGATAAGTGGCGGTGGTTGATCGTCTGGGGAAGCGTTAAGCCAAACGTAGCTGGGAGCTGTTACCTCACCGGACTTGGCCCGCCGGGGCCGGGTTTTGAGGATTTGTGGTCCCGGTTCAAGGGGACCCGTCCGCAACTTGGGTCCAGCGAGATCAAAAGAGATGCGCGGCGCCGGGCCTGTTGCAGAGTGCGCCGCCTTCACGTGTTCCACCATGGCAGCCCAGTCCTCTGGTGTGTCGTGCGCGCAGTTGATCCTGACCAGATCCATGCCGGCGTTGAGCATGTCTTCGACCAGCACTGCGTCGGAGGCCGCTTCACTGGGCATGGTCACCATGATGCGGGTCAGACGTTCGGGGTGGGGTGGACCGAGCAATCGTTCGGCGTTGCGGTCCAAGATCTTTCGTCCGTCAGCGGGGGTGAGCCCCTGAACTTGGTGTGCTGCGGGAGTCAGCCCGGCGAGTGACTTGAGCGCACTCAGCACCAAGTCGAGGTGGCCGAGAACCCCGGCCTCCATCCGTCCGAGCGAGGATACCCCAACCCGAGTAAGTTGGTCCTGAAGCTCCCGAAGATCGTGTTGCCGGAGGGCCACATAGTGGATGAGGTTCTGTGCGGAGCACCGGTTGTCGGGGTGAACACGGGAGAGCTTGTCCTGGTTGGTCGTTTCCGCCGCAGCAATCTCAGTTCGAAGTGACTCGACTTGAGCGATGAGATCTACAAGCTTCATGGCGGACCCTCTCCTTTGCTTCGAGCTTAGGACAAGTTTGGCCAAACTTGATTAATCCACGGTGTCGGATTGCCGGATGGCGAAGAGAAGCATGGGTGGCCAGCGGATGAAAGAGCGACGAACGTCGGAGAACGTGCGAAATAGAAAGTTCCCGCCAACATGAACGGTTGACGGGAACTCCGGGTTGTCGGGCTAGCCGGATTTGAACCGACGACCTCTGCACCCCCAGTGCAGCGCGCTACCAAGCTGCGCCATAGCCCGTGTTGACCTCTGAAATGAAGCCAATAGGTACTCTACCTTAAATTTGCGGATGTTCTGTCTTCAACTGGCGGACTTGACGGTCCTTGCGCTTGTAGGAGGCGACACCCCAGATCAGCGCAAGAAACGCCAGGGCTCCAATGATGGCGCCGTAGGCCGTCCAAGTGCCAAACCAGGTGGCTTCCGTGCCGAGGATTCGCTGGGCGTTGTGTGCTGCTGCATTGGTGCCAAGATGGATGCCCAAGGTAATCAAATTCGGTACGGCCAACAGGAGCGCCAGCACCACGAGAGCGATCTTCCAAGGCCAGCCGATGCGTGGGCGCCGAATCTGCCAGATCAACAGCAACGGGAAGAAGGTGAACACCGAGCCGTAGAACAATCCCAACAAGACACCGGAGGCCAGGTTCTTGTCGACCTGGCTGCCGACAAGATTTGCCCACCACACAGGTAGCACGTTCGCCACAAAAAACAGGATGCCGATACCGAGAACGACTACAACAGCCGACACGATGATCCAAGCGGTCCAGTTGACAGGCCGGTGTTTTCGCTTGGCCGTAGCGATCTGTTCGGGGCTCGCTTCTGGGCCGGCTGCAGGCGGAACCGGTGCGGCTGGTTCTGGTTGTCCGTTCTCAGGGAATGGGCGTTCGGTCTGGTCCTCGGTGCTCATGTCCTTATTCTGACAGAGTGCGGGAGAATGCCGAATCGAAAAGCTGCAAGGTTTAGTTGAAGGTGAACTCGTGCCGGTTCTTAGATAGTATTTTTCTACAAGAACCAACGACCATTGGTCGGTGTGAGCTTACTAAAGAAGGAAAGCCGTATGAGCGAACAATCTGCCGGGGAACCGACGCCCAACGATGCTGTTGTGAACGACACGACCTCCATCGCTCTACCTGTCTTTAACGATCCCGTTGTCGCAGATCACAAGTTGACCGATCAGGAACGTCAGTGGCTGAACTCGTTGGCGCCAAATTCGGCCCTGCTCATCGCCCACCGTGGACCGAATACGGGTGCGCGCTTCTTGCTCGACCAGGATGTTGTGGGTGCCGGACGTAGACCTGACTCCGATATTTTCCTCGACGATGTGACCGTCTCACGCAAGCACGTGCAGTTTGTCCGAAATGAGAACGGCTACCAGCTGATTGATCAGGGCAGCCTGAACGGCACCTATGTCAATCAGGATCGTGTTGATTCCATTCAGTTGCGCTCGGGTCAAGAGGTGCAGATTGGTAAGTTCCGGCTGACGTACTACGCAGCCGGTCGCTACTGAGCTTCTGCACTCAACCCAAGCCACCACGCGGGATAGCGGCAGGGTCCGCTCCCGCATCGTCAACTCGTCTCAAGGAACTAACACTCGGTGAAATCACAGGCCACGGCGTCAGCGTTATCGGCACCC
>CAYZBX010000001.1:0-31499 GCA_964476735.1 uncultured Micrococcaceae bacterium | reverse complement strand
CGCGGAAAAACAATGACCATTGGGGAATTGTTGTCCCAGCTGAAGGAAGACTTTCCGGCTGTCACCGCTTCCAAGATCCGCTTTCTTGAAGAGAAGGGGCTGATCACGCCGCAACGCACGGCCGCCGGGTATCGGAAGTACACCCACTCCGATGCCGACCGGTTGCGCTTTATCTTGGCGATCCAGCGGGATGAACACAAACCGCTGTCCGTCATCAAGGAGTATCTGGATGCGCTTGACCGCGGGGAGCAACCACAACCTTTGAGCTCCGGGTTGTCGTTAGGCCCGCGCGAGGTTACTGAACAATTGGCGCACGAGATCATTGGTCGGATTCGACCCTTGACTCGAGCGGAGCTTCAGGGCGTCACCAACGCCAGTGACGAGCTGCTGCAGAACCTGCACGACTTCGCATTGCTGCACAGCACCGAGGACAACCGCTACGACGAGCATGCCCAACGTATCGTCAAGGCCGCAGTGATCTTGGCGTCGCATGGGATCGACCCGCGGCATCTGCGCAGTTTCAAGATGACCGCTGATCGCGAGCTTGGGCTGGTCGAGCGGGCCGTTGCCCCGATGGCCGCGCGCAAGGATGCGGCGGCACGGGCGCGGGTCGCTGAGACCGCACGGGAAATCTCGGAGGCCTGCTTGTCGATTCACGCCGCACTCGTTCAGTCCGCAATCGGCGAATACGAGTAGGACAGGGAGTAAACATGACCGAACCAGCAACAGGTAAACAACAAGTGGAACTGGTGGGCGTTCGGATCGAGTTGCCCCATTCTCAGCCAGTGGTCTTGCTGCGGCACCCGCTGACGGAGAAGTACATTCCGATCTTCATCGGCGCTCCCGAGGCAGCGGCAATCGCTTTGGAACAACAAAGGATCAGTACCCCGCGCCCCATGACGCACGACCTGCTCGTCTCCGTCGTTAAGGCACTTGGCTCAAAGGTCATCGAGATCGAGATCACCCGGGTCGACGATACGGTGTTCTACGCGGAATTGGTGTTGGCCAACGGTGAGCGAATCGACGCGCGCGCCTCCGACGCCCTAGCCGTCGCCATCCGCTTTGACTGCCCCATCTTCGTGGCCGCGGAGGTGCTGGCCCAGGCCGGCCTGAAACTCGAGGACCGGAGTTCTGAAGAAGCGGACGACGAAGGCGAACCGGTCGACGAAGAAGCCGAGATGGCGAAGTTCCGCGAGTTCTTGGACGACGTCAAACCCGATGATTTTTCCCAGCAATAAACGACACACCCTCAAGTTCAACTTGAAGGTCATTGATCTGCCTCCAGAGAAGCCCTAGAGTGCAGGTATGGGTTTAACCGCTCGCACCGGTCAACCCTTTCGTTGACTAGGACGAGGTAAAGCAGTAGAGCCGCTACTGCAAGGAGGAAGCCGTGACGGAAAACACCAACACAGCCCGCTCGGCGCGTGGGCCCGTGCAAGCGGACGGCCCGAACGCACAGGGCATGCTGTTTGGCGACGACGGTGTCGTGCTGGATGAAACCCTCGGCTACCGGGGTCCAACGGCGTGCAAGGCCGCCGGCATCACCTACCGACAGCTCGACTACTGGGCCCGCACCGGCCTCGTGGTGCCGACCGTCCGATCGGCTCAGGGCTCCGGCTCCCAGCGACTGTACTCCTTCCGTGACGTCCTCGTGCTGAAGGTCGTAAAACGTCTGCTCGACACGGGTGTGTCCCTGCAACAGATTCGCACCTCTGTGGGTCACCTGCGGCAGCGGGGCGTGGAGGACCTAGCCCAGATCACTCTCATGTCGGATGGCGCATCGGTGTACGAGTGCACCTCCAGCAAAGAGGTAATCGACCTGGTTCAGGGCGGTCAAGGTGTCTTTGGGATCGCCGTGGGCCGCGTTTGGCAAGAGGTCGAGGGGACCCTAGCCAAGTTGCCAGCCGAAGGCACCGAAACTCCCGCGGCCGAGGACGAGCTCGCTGCTCGTCGGGCGGCACGTGCGCAACGCAAGTCCGTTTCCTAACGGCATTCCGTTCGGCTCCGGTCGAGTACAGAAAGCGAAAGCCCCGAAGAATTCGGGGCTTTCGTCGTCTCTGGGGAGCTGCGGTTCTAGGCTCGCAGCTTTTCGAGAAGCTCGTCGAACAGCGAGGCGATCTCGTGCGCTTCCGGGCGGGGCCACGCATGAATCGGATACGCGGCGCCTTGGACCTGCTGCCAGAGATTGGACTCGGGGATGGCCGGCAACAAGAGCTTGTCGCCGAACATCCGTTCCATCTCCATGATCCGATACTGGTGCTCGGGATTGTCTGGGTTGTAGCGGTTTACCACCACTCCGGCTAGAGCCGCCTCCGAACCGAATTGGCGTGCTAGGGACATCTGGCCTCGCAGACTACGTTCGGTTCCGGCGACCGAAAACAACGTGGGTTCAGCGACTAAGACGATTTTTGTTGCGGCCAGCCACGCCATCCGGGTCAGCCCGTTGAGCGATGGTGGGCAGTCGACGAGAACGAGATCGTATCCGCTGACGTTTTCGAGCAGGCGGGAGAGTCGCTGTAGATCGCGGCGCCGAAGGTCCGGGCGATCGTATTGGCCGCTCAGGGCAGAACCGACCAGCACGTCAACCTTGCCGGTGCCGGCCGCCGCGGTGTTCGGCCATCCGGCCGGCACCACGTTCTCGGGCACATCCGCCTTGCGGACATTACGCAACAGATGCCCAATGGGTTGTTGGCTCCCAAGCTCAGCGCCCAAACCAGTGCTGGTATCACCGTGGGGATCCAAATCGATGACCAGAGTCTTTAGTCCGGCGGCCCGCGCCGCCGACGTTAATCCGAGTGTTACCGACGTCTTTCCGACGCCGCCTTTTAGGGAGGAAATACTCAGAATCTGCATGCTCACCCTGTTTCTTCTTTACGATCAATTACCATCATAGAACCCGGGGCCACAGATACACGTATTTTTCTGGGCATTGCGAAGTTATCTCCGCTATTGTGCAACTTACAGCTATACATACTGTGTCCATGTGGAAATAAATAAGGAAGGACACTTGGATGTTCCAAAAAATCTTGGTCGCTAACCGCGGCGAGATCGCAATTCGAGCGTTCCGTGCAGCCTACGAGCTTGGCGCTAAGACAGTAGCGGTTTTTCCCTACGAAGACCGCAATTCGATTCACCGGCAGAAAGCGGATGAATCCTACCGGATCGGGGAAGAAGGTCATCCGGTCCGGGCCTACCTCGACGTTGATGAGATCATCCGTGTCGCCCTCGATGCTGAGTGCGACGCCATCTACCCAGGCTATGGTTTCCTTGCGGAGAACCCGGAGCTTGCCCGCGCGGCGGAGGCCAACGGCATCACCTTCATCGGCCCGCCGGCCGATGTTTTGCAGCTGACGGGCAACAAGGTCAACTCGCTCAATGCCGCCAAAGAAGCCGGCATCCCCGTGTTGAAGTCCTCCGAACCGTCGGCGGACCTAGACTACCTGTTAGCTGAAGCCGATGAAATCGGTTTTCCGATCTTTGTGAAGGCGGTCGCCGGCGGCGGCGGTCGCGGCATGCGCCGAGTGGAGAACAAGGAGTCGCTCCGTGAAGCGCTCGAAGCGGCGATGCGTGAAGCCGATACCGCTTTCGGCGACCCGACGGTGTTCTTGGAACAAGCCGTGCTGCGTCCCCGCCACATCGAGATCCAGATCTTGGCGGACAACGAAGGCAACATCATCCACCTGTTCGAACGTGACTGCTCGCTACAGCGCCGCCACCAAAAGGTCATTGAAATGGCCCCCGCCCCAAATCTCGACGAGGAGATCCGGCAGGCGCTCTTCCGCGACGCGGTGAAGTTTGCCAAGGCCATGAATTACCGCAACGCGGGGACCGTGGAGTTCCTCGTCGATACCGCCGGCGAACGGGCAGGCCAGCACGTCTTCATTGAAATGAACCCGCGGATCCAAGTGGAACACACCGTGACCGAGGAGATCACGGATGTGGACCTGGTCCAGTCACAGATGCGGATCGCCTCCGGCGAAACCCTGACGGACCTGAGGCTCCGTCAAGAAGAACTTGCTCCGCGTGGCTTCGCCCTACAATGCCGAATCACCACCGAGGACCCTGCCAACGGTTTCCGTCCGGATGTCGGCACCATCACCGCGTACCGCTCCGCCGGTGGCTCCGGGGTGCGCCTAGACGGCGGTACCATCTACACCGGAGCAGAGGTTTCGCCACACTTTGACTCCATGCTGGTGAAGCTCACCTGCCGCGGTAAGGACTTCGACACCGCGGTGGCCCGCGCGCAACGCTCGCTAGCGGAATTCCGTATCCGCGGCGTCGCCACCAACATCCCCTTCCTGATGAACGTACTGGAAGACGAGGAGTTCCTCGCCGGCGATGTGGCCACGGACTTCATCGACAATCATCCCGAACTGCTGAACCTCAACCGCTCTCAGGACCGTGGTTCTAAGGCCCTCCAGTACCTGGCCGAAGTGACCGTGAACAAGCCGCACGGCCCACGCATCGAGGGACCGGACCCGCGGAAGAAGCTCCCGTACTACCCGGGTGACAAGTCCGATGAGCCGTACCGTTCACCCTTCGACGGGCCTGCCAAGCAGAAACCACCGGCAGGTTGGAAACAGGTGCTGCAAGAGCTCGGTCCGGAGGGTTTCGCCGCCAAGCTACGCCAGCAGAAGGCGCTAGCGGTCACCGATACCACGTTCCGCGACGCGCATCAGTCCCTGTTGGCCACGCGCGTGCGCACCCGTGACCTGCTTTCCGCAGCGCCAGCCGTGGCCCACACCATGCCGCAACTGCTCTCCGTCGAGGCGTGGGGCGGGGCAACCTACGACGTCGCACTCCGCTTCCTGAAGGAGGACCCGTGGAAGCGTCTGGAATTGCTGCAGGCAGAAATGCCAAACATCCCGATCCAGATGCTGCTGCGGGGACGCAACACCGTTGGCTACACGCCGTACCCGACCGAGGTGACGGACGCTTTTATCAAGGAAGCCGCCAACTCCGGTGTCGACATCTTCCGCATCTTCGACGCGCTCAATGATGTTTCCCAGATGGCACCGGCCATCACCGCCGTTCGGGAGCACACCAACGCCGTGGCCGAAGTGGCGCTGTGCTACACGGGCAACATGTTGGACCCGAACGAGAAGCTGTACACGCTCGACTACTACCTCGACCTGGCACAGAAGTGCGTGGACGCCGGAGCCCATATCTTGGCTATCAAGGACATGGCCGGGCTGCTCCGGGCACCGGCGGCCGCCACCCTGGTACGTGCGCTGCGGGAACGCTTCGAGCTGCCGGTGGTGCTACACACCCATGACACGGCCGGCGGCCAGCTGGCCACTCTACTGGCGGCGGCAGATGCCGGTGTCGATGCGGTTGACGTCGCCGTGGCTTCGATGGCCGGGACCACCTCGCAGGTGTCCGCGTCGGCGCTGATCGCCGCGCTGGAGCATACGGAGCGAGACACGGGCCTCGACCTGCGAGCTGCCACAGAGTTGGAGCCGTACTGGGAGGCTGTGCGGAAGATCTATGCACCATTCGAGTCAGGACTGTCCGCACCCACCGGACGGGTATACCATCACGAAATCCCCGGCGGTCAGCTCTCCAACCTGCGCCAGCAGGCGATCGCCCTCGGCCTTGGTCACCGCTTCGAAGAGATCGAAGAGATGTACGCGGCGGCAGACCACATGCTCGGCCACCTCGTGAAGGTGACGCCAAGCTCCAAGGTCGTTGGCGACCTAGCGCTGCAACTCGTGGGCATGAACGTCGACCCGACCGAGTTCGAACAAAACCCGCAGGACTACGATCTGCCGGACTCGGTGATTCAGTTCCTCACCGGTCAACTCGGTGACCCTCCAGGTGGTTGGCCTGAACCGTTCCGGAGCAAAGCATTGCAGAACCGGGTCATCAAGGACCAAGAGGAAACCCTCTCGGAGACCGATCTTGCCGCGCTGGAACAGGAAGGGCAGACCCGCAGGGACACCCTCAACCGTCTCCTGTTTGCCGGACCAACCCGTGAGTTCGAGTCGGCACAGCAGACCTACGGTGACCTGTCGACGCTGCACTCCCGTGACTTCCTCTTTGGCCTGACCAAGGACCACGAGCACGTGATCTCTCTGGGCAAGGGCGTGCGTCTGCTGGTCACCCTGCAAACCATCTCCGAAGCCGACGAGAAGGGACTGCGCACGGTCCACCTGACCCTGAACGGCCAGTCCCGTCAGGTGCTGGTACGGGATGAGTCCGTCGAGTCGGCCTACGTGGAAGCCGAGAAGGCCGACAGCAGCAACCCTGGACATGTGGCCGCGCCGTTCGCCGGTGCCGTCAGCATCCAAGCGAAGGTGGGCGACAAGGTCGAGGCTGGCCAGTCCGTGGCGACCATCGAAGCGATGAAGATGGAAGCCGGCATCACCACTGCGGTCGGTGGAACTGTGACCCGCGTGGTGTTCGATCAGGTCAGCCAAGTCGTGGGCGGGGACCTGCTGGTGGTCGTGGAGCCGGAAGGCTAAACTTTCGCCAACAACAAACGTGGTCTGCCCGGCCCCGGGACACCGATAGACTCAGATGCATGGCTGAAAAGGCACACTATGATCTGGTCATCGTCGGCTCGGGGTCGGGCAACACCCTCATCACCCCCCACTGGGAAGACAAGAACGTCGCCATCATCGATGGCGGCGTGTTCGGTGGAACATGCCTGAACAACGGCTGCATTCCCACCAAAATGTTCCTCTACCCGGCCGACCACGCGGCGCTGACTCCGCGATTGCGCAAACTCGGGGTCGACTTGGAAGTCAAGAAGACCGACTACCCGGCCATCCGGGACCGGGTTTTCGGACTCATCGATGACATCTCCGCCGGGGGCAAGGACTATCGAGCCAACGCGGAGCACACCACGCTGTACCCGGAGTTCGCCTCTTTCACCGGGCCAAAGGAACTCACCACCGGGTCCGGCCAGGTCATCACTGGCGACCAGATTGTCGTGGCGGCCGGCTCCCGGGCGGTCATGCCGGAGGAGATCACGGGCCTAGAACATCCGGCCGTCTACACCAACGAGGACATGATGCGGATGGCCGATCTGCCTCGACGCACCGTGGTGCTCGGCGGCGGCTTCATTGCCTCTGAGTCAGCGGCCATGTTCCACGGTCTCGGCTCGAAAGTCACGCAGATCAACCGTTCTGCCACCCTGCTGAGGGCCTTCGACTCGGACGTGGCGGAAACCTTCACCAAGATGGCTTCCGCAGCGTGGTCCGTGGTGCTGAGCCAGCAGGTGAATGCCATCGAAGACGGCGGTCAAGACGGGGCCGCGGTCACGGTCGTCACCACCGATGAAGACGGAGCGGAACATCGCTATCCCGCCGACGCGGTGGTTGTGGCGCTCGGCCGGATCCCCAACACCGACACCTTGAATCTTCGTGCCGCGAATATCGGTGTGCGGGCCGACACCCGGATCGCGGTCAACGAGTACCAGCAGGTGCTTGACCCCAACGGCAATGTGCTGCCTGGCCTGTGGGCGCTGGGTGATATTTCCTGTGCAGCCCAGCTGAAACACGTGGCCAACCACGAGGCGCGCACCGTGATGAACAATCTTGAACACCCGGATGCCATGGTCAAGAGCGACCACCGGTTCATTCCGTCGGCGGTCTTCACCCAACCGCAGGTGGCGACCGTTGGGCTCACCGAGGCTCAAGCCAAGGAGCAATACGGTGCCGAGAACCTCGCCATCAAGGTGCAGTACTACCGCGACACGGCCTACGGCTGGGCGATGGGGGCCGAAGACGAGTTCGCCAAGGTGATCGTGCACAAGTCCGACAACCGTATTCTGGGCCTGCACGTGGTGGGGGAGCAGGCTCCCAGCCTCATCCAACCGGTGCTGACCGCGATGCAATTCGACATTCCGGCGGACAAACTAGCACGCGGGCAGTATTGGATTCACCCGGCGCTAACCGAGGTCATCGAAAACGCGCTGTTGGGCGCGGTCGAGGTCCCCTACTAGCACCGGGCGAATCAGCAACCTTCGGTCTACTGGCCGTTGTAGAGTCCCTCGATCACGTCTTCGTAGTCCTTAATCACGTTGGCCCGGCGTAGCTTCAGCGACGGGGTCAGGTGACCGGACTCCACGGAGAGCTCGTCGGCGAGCACCACGAACTTGCGGATCTGTTCGGCCCGGGAGACGGAGCTATTGGCCTTGTCGACAAGGCGCTGCACGTGTTCCAGCACTTTAGGATGCTCGGTCAACTGCTCGACCGGTGTGTTCGCGTCGATGCCATTGCGGTTCAGCCAAGCCGGCAGGGTCTCCGGGTCCAGGGTGATCACGGCTGCGATGAACGGTTTCTCGTTACCGACCACCATGGCCTGGGCGATCAATCCGTCGGCGCGAATCTGATCCTCCAGCTGCGCCGGTGCCACGTTCTTACCGCCGGCGGTGACAATGATCTCCTTCTTCCGGCCGGTGATTGTGAGGAAGCCTTCGTCATCGAGGCTGCCCATGTCACCGGTGCGGAACCAGCCGTCCTCGGTGAAGGATTCCTTTTCCAGCTCCGGAATGTTGTGGTATCCGCGGAAGACACAAACACCCTTGGCTAAGACCTCGCCATCGTCGGCGATCTTGATGCCGCAGCCTGGTAGCGGTCGTCCCACGGTGCCGATCTTGATTTGCTCGGGTGTGTTCACGGTGACCGGTGCGGTGGTCTCTGTCAGCCCGTAACCCTCGAGAATCTTGACCCCGATGCCGTAGAAGAAATGTCCCAAATAGGATCCCAGCGGGGCGCCGCCGGAAACCGCGTACTCCACCCGGCCGCCCATCGCTTCCTTGATCTTCCCGTAGAGGATCTTGTTGAACAGCGCATGCTTGAGTTTCAACCCGAATGGCACCTTGCCCGCCATGGTGGCCTTGGAGAATTCGATTGCGGTCTGCTCACCGGCGGCAAAGATCTTGCCCTTGCCCCCGTCCTCGGCCTTGCCCTTGGCTGCGTTGTACACTTTCTCGAACACCCGAGGTACCGCCAGCAGGAAGTCCGGTTTGAAGGACTGCAGGTCGTTGACTAGATCCTTGATGTCCGAAGTGTGGCCAACCTTTGCGCCGGCGGCCACGCACAGCACCGAGATGAAACGGGCGAACACGTGCGCGAGCGGGATAAACAGGACGGTGGAGCTGGTCTCGTTGACGACGTGGCCCAAGCTGGTCAGCGTTTGTTTAGATAGCTCCACGAAGTTGCCGTGGGTGATCTCGCAGCCCTTGGGCTTGCCCAAGGTTCCCGAAGTGTAGATGATGGTTGCCAGATCCGCCAGTCCGAAGCCGGCGTAGCGGCTGCGCAGCTGCTCATCCGTGACGGTGGAGCCAGCCTTGCGTAGCTCGTCCAGTCCATCCTCCGTCATCTCCCACATGTCCGTTAGATACGCGTAGTTTTCACTCTTGATGGCTTGGCGGATGACCGAGGCGTGCCGGTCGCTGGCGTAGAACGCGCCCTTGGCGTGGGCGTCGGTCATGATCCAGCCGACTTGCGAGGGGGAAGAGGTCTCATACACCGGGACCACCACACCACCGGCGAACCAAATGGCGAAGTCCAGCAGTGTCCACTCGTACTGGGTGGGTGCCATGATCATGATTTTGTCGCCGGGGTTGAAGCCCTGCGCGACGAGGCCCTTGGCGATAGCGACCACATCGGTGTAGAACTCTTCGGTGCTGACGTCTTCCCATTGGCCGGGAGTGGCCTGGCGGGCGAAGAGCGCGCCCTTCGGGTTCGCTTCGAGTCGTTCCAGCAGCAAGCTGGGGGTGCTCAGCTCCGCTGGAACGGTTGTGCCTTTGTCAATCAGTATCTCTTGCACGATGCCTCAATTGTGGTGGGAAGTCGGGTATTTCTAAATACTACGTGGTAGCGGCATACGTCACAATTGAGCCCCGGTGTCCCCGTAGTCGCGTCTCTTTCGCTGCCGCGGGACGAGGGAGAACAGCAGCAAGAGGATGGCCAGCGGAGCGAGCACATCCGTGACGATCCCCGGTAGCGGCAGTTCGATCTTGAACAGCGGTTTCAACAACGCCGTGACCGCCAAAAGACCGATGAAAAACCACGTGACAATTGTCTTGGGGTTGCTGTTGCCAAGGATGGGTGGCGGGTTCGGTTCGGCGAAGCCGCCGCCGAAGATCTCCCCGTCAGGGTCGATCTCGTCGATGTCTTCGGCCTCATAATCGCGTGGGCCCTGGGTCATGCCGATGCCCCTTTCCGTTTGTTGACTTTTTCAAGAATTGTGGAGCTGATCAGACGCACGTCGTGATCCATGCTCGCCACGTGGTAGCTGTTGTGCAGCGCCGTGACCGTCAGGTGTTCGCCTAGGTGTTGCCGCAACAGCGCCATGGAGGAATCCGGGATCACATGGTCAACGTCCGAGCGAAACGCGTGCACGGGTTTGAGGAAGGGGGCATTGCGGCGCAGCTTGCGGTTTGTTGCGTCGATGAGATTGCTCAGCTGGTGGACTCCGCCCACAGGGGTGAGCCCGTAGGCCAGCTCGTCCTGCCCAGCCCGCTTGATGTCGTTGCTGATGGGTGCGGTGACCGGCACGAGATACCGGAGGATGCCGGCAGCGCGGGCGAGGGGATTGGCGAAGCTCAGCGCCGGGTTGATGACAAAGGTTCCGGCGAACCGCGGTTGCGCATCGAGTTCGCACGCCGCGTCCAAGGCCAAGGTGCCGCCCATCGACTGGCCGACGAGCCACACCGATTGGACGCTCTCGGGCAGTTCGGCGATGCTCCGTCGGACCTCGCGCTGCCACGCTTGGTAGGGCGTCCTAGCCAGATCACGCACGGCGGTGCCATGGCCCGGGAGCAACGGCACCCGGATATGGTGTCCGTCGGCGGCGAGCAGTCCCGCGAGTTCGCGCATGCTGGCCGGCCCCGAGGTGAAGCCATGCACCAACACGATGGCGGAGTCGGTGGTGCCGGTAATCCGAATAGGGGCGTGTTCCGGGTGCGTTAGCACGGCATCTCCCTGGGTGCTCGATACAGTTGACTATGTACGAGCTTATCGAAGCCGTCCCAGCGTTGAACGAAGAGGGGAGCCCTGATGAGTGGTGATCGCACGAGCGGCCTGTACTGGTGGACGAGGAACGTGCTCCTGGGGCCGGCCACCGAGCTACTGTTCCGACCGTGGGTCAAGGGCCTGAAGAACATTCCAGCTGAGGGCGGCGCCATCCTAGCCAGCAATCACCTCTCCGTCTCCGACTCCATCTTCCTGCCGATCAAGGTACCTCGTCCCGTGGTCTTCCTCGCCAAGATCGAGTACTTTCAAGGCACCGGTGTGAAAGGGTGGGCCACCAGGGCCTTCATGCGGATGACGAACCAGCTGCCAATGGACCGCTCCGGCGGTCGTGCCTCCGCCCACTCGTTATCGTCGGGCGAGGAAGCGCTGAAAGAGGGCCGCTTATTAGGCATCTACCCGGAAGGCACTCGCAGCCCGGACGGTCGCCTGTACAAGGGCAAGATCGGCGTAGCGCGTTTGGCGCTAAGCGCACAAGTGCCGGTGATCCCGGTGGCCATGATCGGCACGGAAAAGGTGCAACCCATCGGCCGTAAGCTGCCGCGGGTGCGACGGGTTGGGATGATCATCGGCGAGCCCCTAGACTTCTCGCAGTTTTATGACAGGGCGGCTGACCGCCAAGTCCAGCGTCAGGTCACCGACGAGATTATGTACGCAATCATGCGGCTTTCCGGTCAAGAATACGCCGACATGTACGGGGCGACCTACAAGCGTCAACTCGACGACGCCGCCGTCGCTCGACCCAAGCAAGAACCACGGTTCAAAAGGTTACTTCGCAAATTATCTGCACGCGTCCGCAAGCCTTATAATTAGAGGTCTGCTGACAAGGTTTGAATCCCCTCCGTGGTTGAAGCCGAGCAACTGCTGCCAGCAGTGAATCCATACTCTAATAGAAGTGAGTGAATTGAACGCGATCCCAACACCAAGCTATGAAACTGCGGTCTCATCGGGCGCAGCCGATTATCCGGGGTTGGACGACTGGCGCTCGCTGCCAATCAAACAGCAGCCAGCGTGGCAGAACCACCCGGATTACGACAGCACGATCAAGCAGCTGTCCGAGTATCCACCGCTGGTCTTCGCCGGCGAAGTCGATGTGCTGCGCAAACGCCTTGGCCAAGCCGTCCGTGGCGAGGCCTTCGTTCTGCAGGGTGGTGATTGCGCCGAAACCTTTGCCGGCGTCACCGCGAATAAGATTTCTGCGCGGATCAAGACCATTCTGCAGATGGCCGTCGTGCTCACCTATGGCGCCTCGATGCCGGTGGTTAAGATGGGGCGAATGGCCGGACAGTACGCCAAGCCGCGTTCATCTGACATGGAGACCCGCGACGGCGTCACACTGCCGTCTTTCCGCGGCGAGATCATCAACGGCTTCGATTTTACCGAAGAAGCGCGGGTGCCGGATCCGAAACGCATGGTCACTGCGTACCACTCCTCGGCCGCCACGCTGAACCTGATCCGAGCATTCACCCAAGGCGGTTTTGCTGACCTGCGTTCCGTCCACGCTTGGAACCGTGGTTTCATGGCTAATCCAGCGCACACGCGATACGACCGGTTGGCTGGCGAGATCGATCGGGCGATTCGCTTTATGGAAGCTGCGGGAGCCGACTTCGAGGCATTGAAGCGGACCGAGTTCTACTCAGCGCACGAGGCCTTGCTTCTGGACTACGAACGCCCGCTGACCCGCGTTGACTCGCGCACCGGCCTGCCCTACGCAACCAGTGCCCACTTCTTGTGGATCGGTGAGCGCACGCGTGAAATCGATGGTGCCCATGTGGACTACCTGTCTCGCCTGCAAAACCCGATCGGGGTGAAGGTGGGTCCGAACGCCAGCCCCGACGATTTGAAGGCGCTGATCGAGAAGCTGAATCCGGAAGGGGAAGAAGGCCGACTGACGTTCATCTCCCGGATGGGTGCGGAAAAGGTTCGCGAGAATCTTCCCGCACTGGTCAAATCGGTTCAGGACTTGGGTGCGCCCGTTCTGTGGGTCTGTGACCCGATGCACGGCAACACGGTCACGAGCCAGAACGGTTACAAGACCCGCCGCTTCGACGATGTGCTCGCTGAATTGCGCGGTTTCTTCGACGTTCACCACGAGCTCGGCAGCTACCCTGGCGGACTCCACATGGAAATGACCGGGGATGACGTGGCCGAATGCCTAGGCGGCTCCGATCCGATTGACGAATCTGCGTTCGCCGACCGGTACGAGACCCTCTGTGACCCGCGTCTGAACCACCGGCAATCACTGGAGCTGGCGTTTCTCGTCTCGGAAGCCCTGTCCCAGCGCTAACGGAAAGCTAATTTAATATGTGCCGGTCAGCAGCCACTCGGCGGCTGCGTAACCGGCCCACGACAACGCGCCAATCCCGCCCAGCCATAACGCCCAACGAACGAGGGTGAAGACGGGGCGGGATTGGCGCAGTGTTATCTGTGGCCGGCGGGCTTGACGCCGCTGAGCCATGGTGAGCGCAGCAGGGGCAGGCGACGTTGTCCGATCCGGGCTACCGGCGATCGGTGGATGGGCAGGCATCGGCGGCTCGGGATAGGTCACAGTGGCGGCCAGCTCGCTGTGCGCGGCCTGAGGCAGCGCCGTGGTGAATGCACGTGTTGGATCGAGTGGGTTCCGCGGTTCCCCGTCGTTGTCGCCCTCGGAGGCGTAGTCGAAAGCATCTGTCGGCGCGCTACCGCCCTGCCCGGGCCAGGCATCGGCGTGCGGTTCCGTGAGTTTCGAGAGGTCCTCTGTCGGCTGGCCCGTTGGCTGGGTGGTCGCCTTGAGTTTGCGGCGGAGCCGACCAATTCGTTGAGCCAAGATAAGCGCGTTGGCGGGGCGTTCAGCCGGGTCAGGTTCGGTGCAATCGAGGACCAACTCGGCTAGGTCCGGGTCAACGTCGGGATCAAGCTCGCGTGGGTCAGGCACTCTGTCGTGAGCATGCTTGTAAGCGACTTGGATTGAGTCTCCGGTAAACGGCTGGCGACCTGTAAGCATCTCGAACAGCATGATGCCCACGGCATAAATATCAGAGCGTTCATCGGCCTGCTTGCCCGTGACCAGCTCCGGGGAGACATAGGCGACGGTGCCAACCAGAATGTCGGCCGACGTGTGTTGTGTGGCAGGCCGGGACAGTCCGAAGTCAGTGACCTTGATGATACCGTCACGTGAGACCAGCACGTTTTCCGGCTTCATGTCCCGGTGCACGAGCCCGGCCGCGTGCGAGGCCGCCAGCCCACTGACGATGGACGCGGCGAAGACCAACGCGGTAGGCGTTGGAAGCTTGCGCTGGTGATTCAGGACCGTGCGCAGCGTGTTTCCCTCGATGAACTCCATCACCAAGTAAGGCAGGCCGGTCAGCGCATCCGTGCCCTGATCGGTGACTCGGACGATATGCGGATGGTTGAGTTGAGCGGCCGTCAGTGCCTCCTGCCGGAAACGTTCGGCGATGCCGGGCTCCAGACGAAGCCGCTCGTGCAGCACCTTCACCGCCACATTGTGGTGCAGACGCTGATCGGTTGCGCGATAAACTCCCGCCATGCCACCTTCAGCGATGCGTTGGGTGAGTTCGTAGCGGTCACCGAAGACGCGACCCACTAGGTTGGTGCTCATAGAACACCAGCTTAGCGAGCAATGGGTCTAGCGCATATTTGCCCGCACCTTGCGGACGTAGTCCCGGGTGTCCGGATACATTCCGTTGGTCTGAACCCCGTGCAGACCCTGGTAGTAACCCGCGATGCCTTCATCGACACTGCGGGCATGTCGCTGCAGGTGGCGGATGATCGCCACGCCGGCGACGACGTTGTCCTTGGGATCCAACAGGTTGAGCTTGCGACCGACCATCGTAGAGGCCCATTCACCCGAGGAAGGAATCACCTGCATGACACCGATGGCGTTCGCGGGGGAGACAGAGGCGTGGTTCAAATGTGATTCGGTAATGGCGTGGCCCAGAGCCAGTTTCGGATCCACACCCATGCTGCGGGCGGTGTCCACGATCAGCGCCCGCATGTAGGCCTTCGAGGGGGTCTGCATGCTGAGCAGGGTCTGATAGTTCTTATTCGCCGCTGCTACCGTTTGCTCGGGGTAGACGTAGTGCAGGAAGTTTGCAGGAATCTTCTGCGTGGCTGCGGCCGACACGTTCGACGTGGAGGTCGATGTCGACGTAGAGGTTGCGCTACCGCCTAGGCGGATCGTTTGACCGGCGTAGATGGTGCTGCTCGCTTTCAACCCGTTCGCGGAAAGTAGCGCTGACAGTGACATTCCGTGCCGAGCGGCAATCCCAGAAAGCGTGTCACCTGACTTCACGGTGTAGGTGCCCGAGCTCTTGGTGCTGCCCGTCGACTTTGCAGCGGGGCGGGTAGAAGTGGATGCGTTGCCTGAGGTTCTGATCTTCTGCCCCGGGAAGATGACGGAGGAGGCCTTTAGACCGTTTAGCCGCAGTAGCGTGCTGAGGCTCGTACCGGTCTTGGCAGCGATACCGGACAAAGTGTCCCCAGATTTGACGGTGTAGCTGGCGGAGGCGGAAGGCTTGGCAGCGGACTTAGCTGGCGTGCTGGCAACGCTGCCAGACGGACGTAGCTTGAGTTTCTGGCCGGGATAGATGGTGGAGCTATTCTTCAGGCCATTGTTTCTTGTCAACATCGACAGGGAGACTCCCGTCTTAGCTGCGATGCCGGAAAGCGTGTCGCCTGATTTCACCGTGTAGGTGGCTGCCTTGCCCGCAGTGCTGGCCTTAGCCGTTGGTGCCGAGCTTGCCGCGGCGCTGCCACGGATCCTGAGCTTTTGCCCCGGGTAGATGATGGAGGAGGACTTCAGGCCGTTAAGACGGGTCAACGTTGCCAAGCTGATCCGATGCTTGGTCGCGATGCCGGAAAGGGTGTCCCCGGCCTTGACCGTGTACCTGCTCGCCGTACTGGTGGCGGTCTTCGTGGTGGCTTGGGACGGAGCGGCGCCCCGCAGCTTGATGCGCTGACCAGGATAAATGACCGACTTGCTATTCAGCTTGTTGAGCTTTAAGACAGTGGAAACACTCAGCCGGTAGCGGTGGGCGATCGACGAGATCGTGTCGCCGGACTTCACCTTGACAGAAGCGGGAACACCCTTGCTGGTCGACCGAAGAATGGTCGCTTTGGCTTGGGAAATATTACTCGCGGTTGGTTGCTTGGGCTGCAGTGGCTGGGCGGGTGCCGCGGCGGCCGGGACGGCCAATGCCAAACTCCCGATTGCAACAGCTGGCAGGGCCGTGGTTGCGGCAGCTGTGGTGATGACACGCTGACGCGAGATGCGAGTAACGGACATAGGTACTCCCGATGAGCGAACGGCATCATCACGGACCACCCGTAGCGCATGGGACTGGATGCTACAAAAGTGATTCGTGATGAAATTGTGACTATTGGTAACGTACCTTAATCGTTCATAACGATTCAATATCGACGTCGAAGTTCATCGATGCCCGGGCGTGTCGTCTGCAGACGATTGGACACACTCGTCACAAAAACTGTGCGATTCTTAGAGGGTGGACATTACAGAACTCATTAGTGACTGGCGTACGTTGCCGGAAGTTGCGGAAATCCTCGGCGTAAAGATCACGAAGGTGCATCGGCTGTTATCAGAACGTGCTCTTTTGGCCCACCGGGTTCCCAGCCAAGTGAACCCCGGTGATTATGTCAGAGCGGTCCCAGCGGCATTCTTGGACACCGACGGGGAAAAGTCGCGCGTGCTGGAACCGCTCCGGGGAACCATTACCCTCTTGCATGATGCCCGGTTCAGCGATGAAGAAGCCCTGCGCTGGTTGTTCACCGAGGACGAGTCATTGGGGAGCAGCCCGATCGAGGCGTTGCGCAGCGGACACAAGACCGAGGTGCGGCGCCGAGCCCAATCCTTGGCTTGGTGACGTCGTCACTTTTGTCGGTTGATCGTCGCCTGGGCTAGCGTGAGCAACCCGGTGCGTACCCCTTCATCACAGGCTAAGGCCGCGATGCCGCGGTAGGCAGCATCGGCTTTCTGGCTGATTAGCTCCTCGATCTGCGCCGCAGCCCCGGATTGCTGAATGGCCTCTTGGAAAGCCATCACCTGTTGATCGGACATCTCGGCGTTCCCGAGTAGCTGCTCCATCAGTGCTACCTGATCTTCGTCGGCGCCGGCCCGTGCGTAGGCGATGAGCGCGGTGCGCTTGCCCTCGCGCAGGTCATCACCGGCTGGTTTGCCGGTCACTGCTGGATCGCCGAAAACCCCGAGCTGGTCGTCGCGGAGCTGGAAGGCCTCGCCCAACGGCAGGGAAAACTCGGATAGCTCGGTGAGCAGCGCAGCCGAGGCACCGGCCGCTGCCGCGCCCAGCATCAGTGGGCGCTCAACGGAGTACTTGGCCGACTTGTATCGGAGAATGGTCATGGCTCGGTCTAGGGCGAGCTCTGGTGAATGGAAACGTCCTGCAGACTCTTCCCGGACATCGAGGTATTGGCCGGTCATGACTTCAAAACGCATGTCATCGAAGACCGCACGGGCGGAGGCAGCGGCCGCCGAATCTTGTTGGGCGATGCGAAGAACCATGTTGGCGAACACCTCCTCGCAGAGTGCCAAGCTGAGGTCCCCGGCCAAGATGGCCCCGGAGACGCCAAAGTGTTCCGCGTCGTGGTCCCAACGGCGGGAACTGTGTAATTGCTCGAAACGACGGTGGGCGCTGGGTTGACCGCGACGAGTGTCCGAGCGGTCCAAAATATCGTCATGGATCAGGGCCGCCGCCTGGAACAATTCCAAGCTGATCCCGAGGTCACGGATCTGCGTAGACGCTGGATCTCCGCCGGCGATCTGCCAGCCGTACCACGCGAACAGCGGGCGGAGTCGCTTGCCGCCTTGGCTCAGGGCCGAGATGTTCTCAATCAGTTCGAGAGCCTCCGCAGCAATCCCCTCGACGCGCTCACGTTGCTGAGCGAGGTAGGAGCGTAGGGTGGCGTTCAAGGAAGCCACAAATTCGTTAGCCGGGAACGACTGGTTGACCGCAGAAGCTTGGCCGTTATGGGGCATCGGGCGGTGCCTTCCGTGCAATAGTGGGGGGGAACTACTGACAACTATACTTACTCAGTGTCGACTAACTCTTTCAGCGAAGGAGAGCCCGTGGTGCAACCGCACATCCTTCACGTCGACATGGACGCATTCTTCGTCTCAGTTGAATTGCTGGACCGGCCTGACCTTGTCGGCCGAGAAGTCGTCGTGGCGCATCACTCCTCGCGCGGTGTGGTGACCTCGGCTTCCTATGAGGCGCGACGCTACGGAGTGCGCTCAGCCATGCCGCTGCAACAGGCCTTGCAGTTGTGTCCGCACGCGGTGGTGATTCAGCCTAGTAGAAGCAAGTACACCCACTATTCGGCTGAACTCATGAGGCTCCTGCAGGGGTTTTCGCCGATCGTCGAGCCGCTGAGCATTGATGAAGCCTTCGTGGATATTTCTGGTGCGTTTCGCTTGCTGGGCGACGCCCACACGATCGGTTCAGGTGTCCGCACAAGGATTGCCGAAGAGCTCGGCTTACCCGCATCAATCGGCATCGCCGACCGGAAGTTCTTGGCGAAAATCGCCTCTTCCAAGGCAAAGCCAAACGGTCTGCTCGTGATTCGGCCGGAAGAACGGCAGGCATTTCTGGACTCGCTGCCCGTCGACGCGCTCTGGGGGGTCGGGGCGAAAACGCAACAGGTTCTTGAGCGGTATGGCATTTATACGGTGGCACAGCTTGCGCAGCTGCCGCGTGAAAGAATGATCCAGCTGCTCGGTAAAACCGGTGCGCAACTTGCCGATCTTGCACGGGGTATAGACCCGCGACAGGTGCAGCCCGAGCGAGAAGAAAAATCGATTTCCGCCGAGGAAACCTTCGACGTCGACCTGGTCGCTACCGAGGCGATGTCTCGAAAGTTACTTCAGCTCAGTCACAAGGTTGCCAGCAGGCTCCGGTCATCCGAGACCGTGGCGACAACGGTGGGGATCAAGGTGAAGTACGCGTCCTTCAAGCAAGTTGTTCGCGCCGTCACGATTCCTGTGCCGACGGATGAGGCAGCGCAGTTGCATCACTACAGTCTCGAATTGTTGAAAGCGCTGGAGCCGCTTCCCGAGCCTGTTCGCCTCCTTGGTGTCCGTGCTGGAAATCTCAGCGGATCTTCAGGAAACTTGCAGCTTGGTTTCGATGATTTAGGTGGACAAAGACGTCAATCAGAGGTCACGATGGATAAGATCAGAGCAAAGTTCCCAACGTTGCCGCTCGGGCCTGCGAGCCTCCTTCCCAAGCAGCCGGATTAGGGACTTTTGACTACAAGGTTGCGCGATAGTATTGATACAAGAGTACTTAATCAGTACGCGTCGGGTTGAGAAGAGAAGATCATGGGACTTTCGGAAAAAGAACAAAAGATCCTCGAACAGCTACAGGCCCAGCTAGCTCAAGACGATCCGCGCTTTGCCTCGCGCATGGAGGAAGAGGCAGAATCGGTCTCGAAGCCGGGCTACAGTTTCTCGCGCCGTCGCATCACCATCGGAGTCTTGGTCTTCGTTCTTGGCATCGCCGGTTTGCTCGCCGGAATCTCCACGCAGCTGATCGTGGTGGGAATCCTTGGGTTCGTAGTCATGGTTGCAGGTGTCGTATACGGGACCAGCAAGCCAAAGGGCTCCGCGGCCATGACGTCGTCAGCCGGGTCCAAAGCAAAGAAACCCGGAAGCTTCTTGAAAAACCTTGAAGCCAAGTGGGACGAAAGGCACGAAGGAGAGCGCTAGAGAGAGATCTCCTTGGTGTCGTTGCGGGTAAAAAAGGCTTCAACCCGGCGCTGAAAGAGTTCCACGTGCTCAGCCGCCAGCCTTTCCGCAGCATCCGCGTCCCCTAAACGGTAACAAGCTATGATTTCCTCGTGTTGCCGATGCGAACGCGCATGGTGATCGTCGACGCCCAACGATACCGCCTTCGTTCCGCCGAAGCTTGCGTACGCTAGCCGTTGGAGAACGGTCTGCAATTGCTTGACCGAATTTGAAAAGAACTTGTTTCCGCTCAATCTGGCCTCGGCGATGTGAAACCGGCTATTGAGTTCGGCGATCTCGGCCGGCTGATTTTCCTGCATCGCCACGTGCACTTGCGCCGCGATATCGGAAAGCAAGGACAGGTCCTCAGTTCGGGCGTGTAACGCAACTTTGCGGGCCACCGCCCGGGTGATGAGGTGTAGCGCTTCGAAAGCAGCCTGGACGTCGCCCAAGGTGAGATCCTTGACCGCGAAGCCGCCTCGTTCACCCAGTGTCACGAGGTCTTCATGGGCGAGTTCGTAGAGTGCCTCACGAACCGGAGTGCGGCTCATCCCCAATTCCGCAGCCAAGGCCACGTCATTCAGTCGCTCGCCCGGGGCAAGATCCAGATTCAAGATGCGCGAACGTAAGACCTGATACGCCGTGGTCCGACTTGATCGCGCTTGCACATTCATGGATGTCAGCTCCTGCTTCACTTATCATTTTCTTCATCTCGGCGAACACGGTTGATGCCGATCATGACAGAAACTAGGGTTGTATTCAATGCGTATGCAATAGTGTGGTGGGGATGTCCAGCACAGCCGACGGATGGGATGACGAGGCACTCATCGTCCGTGGTTCCTGACATAGGCGGACACCACCAGCGAATTTTTTCAGCGTCGGAGTCGGTACTCGCAGTTGTCGCTGTCCGCCGTGCTGGCAACAAAGAATGACGTGATTATTGACGTGAAACAAGAAGAAGAGGCACCCACACGGTCATGAACCAACTACAGCAGAATTACTATGTTGCCGCCGACACGGGTGGGACGTTCACCGACATCGCCGTGCAGCAGCCCAACGGGGAGCTCTTTGTATGGAAAGTTCCCTCGACCCCAAGCGCACCTGACGAAGCGGTTATTAAAGGTATCAGCCAAGCATTCGATCAGCTCGGCGCGTCATTGGAACACGTGCGCCACTTCGTGCACGGCACCACCGTGGCAACAAATACCGTGTTGACCCGCACCGGGGCCCGGGTTGGACTCATCACCACTCGAGGCTTTCGCGATGTGCTGCGTATCGGCTGGCAATCCCGTCCGGCGTTGTACGACCAATACGAGCGCAACCCCGAGCCCCTCATCGACGTCGCGGACATTCGTGAGGTCGATGAGCGCATGAGCTCGGAGGGAGAAACCCTGACCGAGTTATCCCTAACTCAAGTGCAGCAAGCCTATCGAGAGCTCATCGACAACGGTGCCGAAATCATCGTCGTTTCTTTCTTGAACGCGTACGCCAACGCGGCCCACGAGCGAGAAGCGGTCGCCGCGCTGGCCGATCTAGGGGATGTGGAGATCTTTGCCGCTGGGTTGCTGTCCCCGGAGATCCGGGAATTCGAACGAACCTCCACCGGAGCCATCAACGCTTACATTCAGCCAAAGATCAGCCAGTACATCGCACTGCTGCGGAGCACCATCGAGGAAGCGGGCATCGGGGCCCCGCTGTGGATCATGCAGTCCAATGGAGGCCTGATTTCGCCGCAGAACGCCGCTCAGGAAGCCGCCCGAACGATTCTCTCTGGTCTAGCCGGCGGAGTGACCGGCGCCGCGAGCTGGGCCCGAAAATTGGGGCTAGAGAACGTTGTGTCCTTCGACATCGGCGGCACGAGCACCGACATCGCGATGATTCGCGGCGGCCAGCCGGACGAGACTCAACTTGCGCACATCGGTGGACTGCCGCTGCGGATGCCGGCAATCGATGTGCACACGATCGGTGCCGGAGGCGGGTCGATCGCCTGGCGCGACAGCGGTGGTGGCCTGCGCATGGGTCCGCAAAGCGCGGGCGCTGTGCCGGGCCCGGTGGCCTACGACCAGGGCGGTACTGAGCTGACCGTCACCGACGCCCACCTCGTCCTCGGCCGGCTGGGCGAAGAACTGTTGGGCGGACGTTTCCAGCTGAACAAACAGGCGGCGCAAGCGCGAATGGAGGCCTTCGCGGATCAGATTGGCTTGAGTTGGGCGGAAACCGCTGAAGGGATGATCCGGGTGATCAACGCGACGATGGCCCGTGGAGTGCGCAAGGTCTCGGTTGAACGGGGCGTTGATACGCGCAATTGTGACCTGATGGCCTTTGGCGGTGCCGGCCCCCTGCACGCTGCCGAATTGCTGAGCGAGCTGGACATGCGGTCAGCGGTGATCCCCCCGCAACCGGGCATTGCCTCTGCCGTGGGCATGCTGGACGCGCCGCAACGTCACGACTTCTCCCGCGCAGTGTTTTACCGGCAGGGCGACCAGATCCCGGCCCGGGACCAGCTGTTCTATGGTCTGCTGGATCAAGCCGACGAACTCGATGTAAGCAGCGCAGCCGACTTCGGATTCTTTGTCGACGCTCGGTATGCCGGGCAGAGTTTCGAACTGACCGTCGCGCACCACGAGGGGTGGGAGCAGCTCCGAGAAGAGTTTGACCGGGCTCACCAAGAGCGTTACGGATTCGCAGACCCTGACGCCAAAATGGAGATCGTGGTGCTGCGCCTGGTCGTGACCGACCGAGTCGCACACGGCACAGAGCTGCAGCCCACGCGTGAGAACAACCCCGGCCGACAGCCCATGCCCATCGCGCAACGGGACGTCTATTTCGACGGTGAGTGGCTGCCGACACCCATCTACCGCCGTGCCGACCTTGTGCCAGACGAACGCTACGTGGGCCCCATGATCCTTGAACAATTTGATTCCACAATTCTGGTCAGGCCGCAGCAGCGGGCCTATCAAGACCGGCTTGGATTCTTGCACCTGCAGAAAGATGAGGGCTAAACCATGACTCAGAAGCTGAACCCAGTCGAACTGGAGATCGCGCGAAACCGTCTGGAATCAATCGCCGAAGAGGTCGGTCTAGCGCTAATCAAGACCTCATACTCACCCAACATTAAGGACCGTCGCGATTGTTCTGCGGGCCTGTACACGCCGGATGGCACACTCATCAGCCAAGCCGAGCACATCCCCCTCCACTTGGGCGTCATGCCGGAGTTCATCCGAACGGTTCTGCGTGAATACGGACTCGAGAACCTCTCCGAGGGCGACGTGCTGATCACCAACAACCCCTACCTCAAGGGATCTCATCTGCCCGATGCCTGTGTCATCACGCCCATCTTTGTGTCCGATGAGCTGGTGGCGGTCGTGGCCAACATGGCCCACCACGTTGACGTCGGCGGCATCGCGCCGGGGTCGATGGCGACCTATGCGACGGAGATCTTCCAAGAAGGCCTACGCATCCCACCGGTAAAGCTGTACAGCAAGGGCGAGTTGCAGCGCGAACTGCTCAACGTCCTGATGACCAACGTTCGGACCGCGGACAAGACCCGAGGCGATGTCATGGCCCAAGTGGCGGCGAACCGGCTGGGTGAGCGCCGCGTCACGGAACTCGTCCAAGAGTGGGGCGCAGCCTATTTCCAGCGCGCCAGCCGTGAGCTGGCCGACTATGCGGAACGGCGTACCCGCAAGGCGCTTGGGGAGCTACCCGACGGCTCGGGTAAGTTCAGCGATCACTTGGAGCACAACGGTGTCGAAGAGCAGAAGTTGCCGATCCACGTGGCAATCACCAAGACCGGTGACGAGCTGCATGTCGATTTCACCCAGACCTGCCCCGCGGGCAAAGGCGCCGTCAACTGTTCTTCCGCAGTGACGAAAGCGTGCGTGGCGTACGTAGTCAAGCTCATCGCCGACGCAACTTTGCCTTCCAACGCCGGTCTGATGCGGCCAATCAAAGTGACGACCAAGCCGGGGACGCTGGTGGACGCCCAATTCCCGGATCCGGTCTCAAACGGCAACATCCAGACCGCGCAACGAATCGTTGACACGTTGTTGGGAGCGTTTCAAAAGTTCATGCCCGACCGGATTCCGGCGGCCTCGGCGGGTTCCATGTCCATCATGACGATTGGCGGTCGAGACTACCGGACCGGACGCTACTTCTCCTACGTCGAAACCTACGGTGGTGGTCAGGGTGCCATGCCAGGACAACACGGTGCGAACGCCATCCACACGCATATGACGAACACGCGCAACACTCCCTGCGAGGTCATCGAGCAGGAGTATCCGCTCAGGGTCGGACAGTACGCGGTCGCGGACGGCACCGGCGGCAACGGGCAATACCGAGGCGGTGACGGCCTGATTCGGACGCTGGTTCTTGCCGGCGGCGAGGCCACTGTCATCGCCGGCACGGCCCGAACCGATCGCGGCCCCTGGGGGTTGCATGGTGGCGCTGATGGGGCGGTGGCGACGGTGGATTACATCCGAGGTTTCGGTACGGACCAAGAGACTCACGAACGACAGCAGGCCATGAGTCGTGGAGCGTTGTGGGCCGGCGACGCGGTTCGCATCCAGACGGCCGGTGGCGGTGGTTACGGGGAGCCGAGCTAGTCACCGGCGGTTCGTCTCCCACTGTCCTCCACTAGGGTCTGCCAAAGTCCCCCACTTTCCTCCCCGCGAGGCAAAGTGGGGGACTTTTCGTGCCAAAACGCTGGGTTCTGTTGCAACTGAGCGCTATGGGGGCAGGGAGCCCGAGAAAAACCCTCCACTTTGCACCAAGCGTACTCTTCCGCATGATCACGGGATTCAAAGCGTGACGAGATGGAAAATATTTCATCTGAAGGGCGCAAAATTGCTTGACGGTGGTGGGTAGTGGGGTAAAGTGGGGGACGTAAGAGCGAAGTGGATGGCAAGGGTGAGTGCGTATTGTCGCTAGCCGGAGAGGGTAGGCCATGTTTCTTGGCACCTATACTCCGCGTCTGGATGACAAAGGGCGGCTCATCCTTCCGGCGAAGTTCCGGGACGAACTTTCCACCGGATTGGTCCTGACCCGCGGTCAGGAGCGATGCATTTACGTTTTCAGCATGCGTGAGTTTGAGCGAATGCACGAAGACATGCGGAAGGCGCCACTTTCCTCGAAACAGGCTCGAGACTACGTCCGTGTTTTCCTTTCGGGAGCCTCTGACGAGATCCCGGATAAGCAAGGGCGGGTCACCATTCCAGCCGCGCTTCGTGACTACGCGGGGCTGGGACGGGATGTGGCCGTGATCGGTGCCGGTAGCCGTGCAGAGATTTGGGACGCTGCTGCATGGGAGAACTACCTCACCGAACAGGAAGCACAGTTCTCTGATACAGACGAGGACGCGCTTCCGGGAATGGACTAGTCCGGACCCAAATACTCGTGCTGGGGTTTGCTCTCTTTCCGTACACGGATCAGCCGACTCAACTTCCCCGGAGTCGGACGGGTTCGTGCGGCCGTTCAGGCGGCGCGGAAGGGGGACAAACCCCAGCACGTGACAACACTAGTCAGCAGGCAGCGACGTCGAGCAGCAGCACGGAAGGGAGTCAGATGGAGGCCAAGCCAACCTCTGATCGTCACATCCCAGTGTTGCTCCAGCGCTGCGTTAATCTTCTCGCCCCTGGCATCGAGGCCGCCCGGCAGTCGGGAATCCAACCGGTCATTATTGACGCGACCTTGGGCATGGGTGGTCATTCGGAGGCCATTCTGCGTCAGTTTGAGGACGTTCTGCTCATCGGCTTGGACCGAGACACGCAGGCGCTTGCCCTCGCTAGCGAACGCTTGGCTGGGTTTGGGCAACGATTCAAGCCGGTTCACACTACCTACGACCAGATCGACCTAGCGCTCTCCGAGGCGGGTGCCGACGCGCTTTCAGGAATCCTCTTTGACCTGGGGGTTTCCTCACTGCAACTAGACGAACGTGAACGTGGGTTTGCCTACTCGTACGACGCTCCGTTGGATATGCGGATGAACCAGGAATCCGGTATCGACGCGGCCGAATTGCTCAATACGGTGGATGAACGTGAATTGGTCCAGATCATCCGTGTCTACGGGGAAGAACGATTCGCCAACCGGATTGCGGCGGCCATCGTCAAGTATCGCGAACAAAGGCCGTTTACCAGGACGAAGGAGCTCGCTGAGGTCATCATCTCTGCGGTGCCTCCCTTCACCAAGGGCGGGCACCCGGCCAAAAGGACCTTTCAGGCAATCCGGATCGCGGTGAACGAGGAGCTGGCGATTCTCGAAAAGGCCGTTCCGAACGCTCTGGACCGGCTGCACCTAGGCGGACGCTTCGTGGCGATGAGCTATCACTCGCTCGAGGACCAGATCGTGAAACGTCACCTCCGGGAGCGCGCCAAATCCAAGGCGCCCGTCGGCTTACCAATTGAGCCGGAGGAACTCAAGGCCACCTTCAAGATGCTGACCAAGGGAACCGAGGCACCGTCCGAGGCGGAAATCGCGGAGAACTCTCGTGCGGCATCGGCGAAGCTCCGAGCAGCAGAGCGAATCAGAGACGACATCAAACCACAAGCCGACCACCCAAGGAGTCGTAGGCTATGACGGCACAAACAACTGAACGTCAACCCTACTTGAGGGCTGTCGTTGAACAGGCTGGGCAACAAGACACGACGAGTCAGCGGCGTCCGGCCCTTCGGGTCATCACGGGTGGAACCAAGCGCAAGAGCGCTTGGTTCTTGTTGTCCTACCTCGTGCCCATCATTGCTGCCGTGGTTATCATCTTGAGCATTAACGTCACTGTTTCGGCCCGACAGTACGGTGTGGTGCAGATGAAACAAGAACAACTGACACTCACCCAACAGAATGAGGCCCTGACACAGCAGATCAAAAACCTGCAGGCTCCACAGAATTTGGCTGCGCAGGCGGCAGAATTAGGAATGGTGATGCCCGCATCAGTTGGTTCGGTCGATGTACAGAAACAACAGGTCAAGGGCAATCCCACGCCGGCACGGAAATCGGACAAACCGACCACATGGGTTGCCAAGCCCGGGGTGGCGGCTTCCTCCGAACCGGTCGTCGTGAAGACACCGACGAAGCCAACCAGCTCGGCCATCGGTTCAACCGCAGCAACCGGTGCTGGGACCTCGCTGGCAGAACAAGAACTCAACGGTGGCACCATCCCGGCGCCACGGCAACGCTAACGACCTCCACGAGGAGACCTGAACGGTGGCAACTCCGCAGAAGCACAAACTCGGTCCATGGTTGGGAACTATCACGGGGCCGAGCAATGGGCGGCTGCGCGTTCCCACGGCCATCGCGCTCGTGATGCTCATGCTCTTGGGCGGACGCCTGTTTTTCCTCCAGGGACTGGACCTCGACGGCACGGCGATTGCCGCGGCCAAGGAACGCACCCGCGAATACACGATTCCCGCCGAGCGTGGTTCGATTCTGGACGCGAAGGGCAACGTTCTGGCCATGAGCGTCGACCGGTACAACCTGATCGTCGACCAAACTCTCGTCGACGATTTCAAGCGCGAGATTCCAGATACGGACCCGGTAGAGACCGAAGTGGTCACGGTGGATCAGGCGGCCGGCGAACTGGCCAAGATCCTTGGCACCGACACCGCGTCGGTCAAGGCAACCCTGACCGGTGAACGTCGGTACCAAATCGTGGCGAAGAACCTGCTGCCTGAGGTCAAGGACGCCGCACTCAAGCTCCGAATCCCAAGCCTGGTCGGGGAGCGGGTGGACAAGCGCGTTTATCCTTCCGGTGCTGTTGGGGGCTCCATTCTGGGCTTCCTCGACGGTGAAGGCGAACCGTTGGAGGGGCTGGAGCGAACGCAGGATCAGGTCCTCTCCGGAACCCCGGGACGGCACACCATGGAGATCGGCGCCGATGGCATCAGGATCGCCACCGCAGATTCCTCGATCGAGCCGGCAGTGAACGGCAAGGACATCCGGTTGACCATCGACCAAGACATTCAGTGGTTCGCTCAGGAAGCAATCAGCGCCAAAGTCCGGCAGTACCGCGCCACGTGGGGCAACATCGTGGTGCAGAACGCCAAGACCGGTGAGATCCTCGCCATGGCGGATTCAACCACCGTGGATCCGGCCAGCCCCGGCAAGACCGACGAGCTGTTCCGTCAGCCGCTGGCCCTGACCCGGGATTACGAGCCCGGCTCCACTGGTAAGGTCGCGACCTTCGCGGCGGCTCTGGAGTCCGGCGCGATCAAGCCACTGGACAACTTCCGTGTCCCGAACAAACAGACCTTCACCGGGGAAACCATCAACGACTCGATGCGGCACCCGACCTTTGACATGACGGCGTCCGGGGTTTTTGCGCGCTCGTACAATACCGGAACCGTGCAAGTCGCCACTAGGATGGACAACAAGAAGCGCGAAGAGTATATGCGCAAATTCGGGATCGGTACGGCCTTCGATATTGGCCTGAACACCTCGAGCCCGGGAGTGCTGGCACCTGCCGAACAGTGGGATCGCAGACAGCAATACACCACATCCTTCGGTCAGGGCTATACCGTGACCAACTTGCATTCGGCGTCCATCTTCCAAACCATCGCCAACGGGGGAGTACGCCGGTACCCGCAATTGATCGACGCCTACATTGACCCGGAGGGCCGCGAAGAACTGGCGGAACGGAAGAAGCCCGAACGTGTCGTTTCCAAGAAGACCGCGGATCAGATGCTGCGCATGATGGAGGCTGTGGTCGAGGAGTCAACGGGGCGTGGAGCAAAGATTCCAGGCTACCGGGTCGGCGGCAAGACCGGCACCGGTGAAGTCGCCGTCAATGGCGTCTACGACGGTTACGTCACCTCTTTCACTGGCATCGCCCCCTTGGACGACCCAGAATTCGTTGTGTCCGTCATCGTCTTCAAGCCGCAAGGTAACTGGAAAGACTGGACCGTGACCGACACCTTCGCTCAAGTGATGGGTCAAACCCTTAACACATACAACGTGCCGCCAAGCGGGGCGAAGTCGAAACACTATAAAGTGTTTACCGACGATCCGCAGCAGCGACCCTGGGAATAGCATGACGAACCTGACTCCGAGCCAAGAAACCGAAAGCAGATTTCGGCCCACTGACATCGGGCCGACCTCAGTTTCGGACCTGACGGCGGCAGTCGGTGGAACCCTCGTCTCCGGACCGGCTGAAGTAACCGTCAACGGAATCAGCCTTAGTACTAAGTCACTACTCCCCGGAGACCTGTATCTTGCCTTGCCCGGTGCCAAAGTGCACGGCGCCGAGTTCGCCGCGGCGGCCGTCCAAGCCGGCGCTGCAGCCATCCTGACCGACCCGTCAGGCGTGACGGCCGTCGGGGCTTGCCCGGTGCCGGTCATCTCAGTGGATGTACCGCGCGATCACGTTGGCGAGCTGGCTCGGCTGATTTACCGCAACGCCCACGCCGAGTCGCTCACCCTGTTTGGCGTCACCGGCACCAACGGCAAGACCACCACCAGTTATTTCATCGACGCCGTGCTTCAGCAGCTGGGTCTGGTGTCGGCGCTGGTTGGCACCATCGCGATCAAGGTAGCCGGTCAGGTCATTCCCTCCGCGCTGACCACACCGGAAGCCACCCAGCTGCACGCACTCTTCGGCAAGCTCAGCCAAGACGGCGGCACTGCCGGCGTCATGGAGGTTTCCTCCCACGCCATCAGTTATCGCCGCATCTCAGGCCTGCACTTCGCTGTGGCTGGTTTTACCAACCTGACGCAAGATCACCTTGATCTGCACGGGAACATGAGCGAATACATGGCCACCAAGGCCAAGCTCTTTGAAGCGGCCTGCAGCGAAACCGCGGTCATCACCACGGACGGCGGTCCTGGCTCCTACGGCGCACAAATCGCCTCGGCCGCGACCGCGGGCGTTGTGCGGCTGTGCACCGATGGCAGCGACCCGGAAGCTGACTGGACCGTCACCGACGTCGCGGCCGAGGGCCTAGGTCATCGTTTCACGCTCAAGCACGCCGACGGCACCGCCGTGAACACGAGGACCGGATTGCCGGGAGACTTCAATATCGCCAACGCGGCCTTGGCCGCGGTCATGGTGCTCTCAGCCGACCCCCGGCGTTTAGGCGTCAGCACGACCGAGGTGATCCGGGTCCTAGAACACGGCCGCCCCTTTGACACCGCAGTGCCTGGACGCATGGAGGTCGTCACCCAGGAACCTGCAGGCGTCGTGGACTTTGCCCACAATCCGGACGCCATGATCCGGACTCTTGCCGCCTTGAAGGAGGCCGGGCAAGGCCGGCTCATCCTCGTCTTCGGGGCGACGGGGGAGCGGGACACCACTAAGCGGGAGATCATGGGAGCCATCGCGGCCGAATACGCAGACGTCATCATCGTGTCCGATGATGATCCACACGGGGAGGAACCCGCAGGGATACGGGCGCAAGTCATGGCGGGAGCGCAGCGGTGGATCGAAGAGCACGCCGCGGACCGCGTGTTGCTGGAGATCTCGCCACGGCAAGACGCGATCGCCTACGCGGCCAACCTCGCCCGGCCGCAAGATACCATCCTGCTGGCCGGACGAGGCCACGAGACCGCCATGGACGTGGCGGGCGAAGTGGTGCCCATCGACGACAGAGATGAACTACGTCACGCGGTGGCCTTAGCCCAGAAACGTGCTGCAGCGCGGTAGAGTCGATACGTCATGATTGTATTGAGCGCGGCCGATATCGCGGCCATCACCCAAGGTTCCTTCAGCGGCGACGTCGACCCTGACGCGACCGTCACCGCGGCCACGGTTGACTCCCGTACCGCGGGCAAGGACTCCGTGTTCATTGCCAAACCCGGTGAAGTCACCGACGGACACCTATACATCGGTCAGGCCATTAGTGCCGGGGCCCCCTTCGTGCTCGCCGAACGCGTCACCAAGGATGAGCAGCAGAACCCCCACCCGGCCATTCTGGTCGACGATGTCATCTTGGCGATGGGCCGCATGGCCGCCGAAATCGTCCGCCGAATCAGGGCACACAGCCCGACCACCGTCATCGCGGTGACCGGCTCGGCTGGCAAAACCACCACCAAGGATCTGCTGGCCGCCATCTGTCGCGCCCAAGGTCCCACGGTCGCCCCGGTGGGTTCCTACAACTCCGAGGTGGGCCTGCCCCTCACCGTCTTCGAGGCGGACCTTGACACCCGTTACTTGGTGCTGGAAATGGGGGCCACCGGGCTGGGTCATCTGGACTACCTCGTGGGGCTGATCCCCCCGGACATCGCGGTCGTGCTGAACGTCGGGCACGCGCACGCGGGCGAGTTCGGTTCGCAGGTCAATATCGCCAAGGCGAAAGCCGAAATTCTCTCCACCCTCGGTCCCGAACAAACCGCGGTGTTGAACTTCGATGACACCTACGTGCGAGCTATGGCCGAGCAAACCAACGGACAGATTTGTTTCGTCAGCGCCGACGAGACCACGTGGGATCAGCTGAACGCGCCGCTGAAGCTCGTGGCTGTGGGGCCGCGGCTGGACGGCCAGCTACGCCTTGGCACCAAGCTGCGCAGCAACATCGGCGGCGAACCGGTCGAGTCCACCACAACGGAGCTACTCACCACCAACCTGTTGGGCGAACACCACATCCACAATCTGTTGCCCGCCGTCGCCGCGGCGCAGGCCGCCGGCATCAAGCTGGCTGACATCACCGCTGCGCTGACCGGACTTGGCCCGGCGAGCCGCTGGCGGATGGAACGCACGGACCGTGCGGACGGGGTAGTCGTCATCAACGACGGCTACAACGCGAATCCCGAATCGATGCGCGCCGCGCTGAAGGCTC